>NZ_JBEXDG010000003.1:100396-348206 GCF_040605635.1 Dactylosporangium sp. NPDC005555 | reverse complement strand
CCGTCGCCTCCGCTTCGCTCCAGCGCCGACCTGAGCCGGAACTGTCACATGATGAGCGGCCCGAGACGCTCCGCTGGCCGCTCATGCCGCCACCTTCGTCCGGTCGAGCTGCGCCCCGAGGCGGCGGCCCGTCTCGGTGGCCCGCTGCTTCAGCGCCGCGACCCGTGACGCGGTCTCCTCCAGGCGCTGCGGCCGCTCGTCCCACAGCCGGTCGACCTGGGCGAGCAACGGGCCGGCCGCCTCACGGACCACGCCGCGCGGCACAGGCGCGCCGATGCTGGAGGCGAAGTCGAAGACCTTCCCCGCGTACGGCAGTGCCAGCAGCGGTACCCCGGCCAGGGCGGCGAACATCAGGAAGTGCAGCCGCATCCCGACCGCCAGGTCCAGGTGCTTCATCAGGTCGAGGATCTGGCCGGGCCGGTACTCACCGTGCAGCACCCGGCAGTGCTCGGCCGCCGTCATCCGGGCGAGGACGGCGTGGGCGTGCCGGATGTCGGAGCGCTCCATCGGCACGAACAGCAGCGACGCGTCGAGCCGGTGCACGAGGAAGTCGCCGACGTGGGCGAGCAGCTGGTGGTACCCGTCGGCGTCCAGGTGCTGCGCGGCGCGGCCCGGCTCGCGGACGCTCATGCCGACGACGCGGCGGCCGGGTGGCAGCGAGTCGCGCAGCAGGCCGACGTCGAACTCCTCCGGGGCCAGCAGCAGCGCCGGGTCGGCGGTGACCGACACCCGGCAGGTCACCCCGGCCTCCTCGAGCGCGACCCTGGACTCCTCGTCGCGGACGGTGACCTCGACCGCCCGGGCGAGCACGTCCCGCGCCATCGCGCAGTCGATCTCCTCGGTGAGCGGGCCGGCGCCGAGGGCGTACGCGAAGACCGGCACCCGTTGCTCCTGCGCCGTGCGGACCACCCGTAGGTAGCGGCGGGCCTCCGTGTCGTACAGGATGCCGCCACCACCGAGGATCAGCAGGTCGAGCCGCCGCACCTCGGCCGCGGTCCGGTCCCGGCTCACCCCTTCCCACGGCGCGACCTCGACGTCCGGGTGGGCTGCCGCGGTGTGCCCGGGCTCACGGGAGAACACCAGGACGCCCACGTCCGGCCGTCGTGCGCGCAGGTCGGCGAGGACGCTCGTCAGGATCGCCTCGTCGCCGAGATTGCAGCCACCGTACGAGCCGAGCACGCCCACTCTCGTCATGGGCGCTCGCTACCCAGCGCCGGTCCTGTCATACCTGGCACGTATGGTGGGTTTCGACCATTCAGCAATCCGTGGGCGGGGCACGTGATCCAGTTTCCGGCAGTGCGGCGGGGTCCCCTCCGGGCGATCAGCGCCCGGCTCGGGTTCGCGGTCCTGCTCGTCTCCGCGATCGTCCTGGTCATTTTCGTCGACCGCGGCGGCTACCGGGACGTCAACGAGGACGGTCTCACCCTCCTCGACTGCTTCTACTACGCGGTCGTCACCCTCTCCACGACCGGCTACGGCGACATCACCCCGGTCTCCGATTCGGCCCGCCTGGCCAACATCCTGATCATCACCCCGGCCCGCGTGCTGTTCCTGATCATCCTGGTCGGCACCACCCTCGAAGTCCTGACCGAGCAGTACCGCACCAACCTCAGGTTGCAGCGGTGGAGGAAGCGCGTGAAGAACCACGTCATCGTCTGCGGCTACGGCACGAAGGGCCGGGCGGCCGTCGGCACCCTGGTGGAGAACGGTCTGGACCGCTCCCAGGTGGTCGTGGTGGAGACCAACCCGGCCGCCGTCCGCCAGGCGCAGTCCGACGGGCTCGTCGTCGTCGAGGGCTCCGCGACCCGCTCCACGGTGCTCAAGGAGGCCAGGGTCGAGGACGCCAAGGCCATCATCATCGCCACCGACAGCGACGACGCGTCGGTCCTGGTCACCCTCACCGTCCGCCAGCTGACCGCCGGCAAGGTCTCGATCATCGCCGCCGCCCGCGAGGCGGAGAACGCGCCCCTGCTGCGCCAGTCCGGCGCTCACCACGTGATCGTCTCCTCCGCCACCGCCGGCCGGCTGCTGGGCCTGTCCACGACCGCTCCGCCGCTCATCGAGGTCGTCGAGGACCTGCTCACCCCCGGCCAGGGCATGGCCCTCGCGATGCGCTCCGCCCGCCGCGACGAGGTGGGCTCCTCCCCCCGCGAGCTGACCGAGCTGGTCATCGCCCTGTTCCGCCGCGGCAAGGTCCTCTCCCTCGCCGACCCCGAGGGCACCACCATCCAGACCGGTGACATGGTCGTCTACGTCCGCGACGACCGCCCCCAGGCCGTCCCCGCGATGCCGTGACCCGTTCCGCGGCGGTTGTGTCGCTGCTGGTCGGGGTGCTGGCGGGGTGGCTCGCCGGTGGTGGGCGTGCGCGGCTCGTGGTGCTGGGCCGGCGGGTCGGGGCGGTCGCGCTGGTCCTGGTCGCGGCGCTCGGTCAGGCCTCGCCCGCCGCGGCGCACGGGGGTGCTTCGGTCACGATCCACTCGGACGGGCGCGGTTCGGTGTGGATCACCGCGCAGTGGCAGGACGGTCACCCGATCAACGAACCCACCCCGGTGACCCTGACCGCCACCCTCGCCACGCCCGCCTCCGGGACCCCGGGTGCCCCGGGTGCCTCAGAGACCCGGGCCACCTCGGGCACCGCGCCCGCGCCATCGGGGGCGCCGGGTGCCGCATCCGCGTCTGCGTCTCCTGGGACGGGTGCCGCACCCGGGGGGAGCGGGCAGGCGACGCAGATCGTCGGGCAGAAACTGACACAGACCGGCGACGAGCGCGGCACCCAGACCTGGAGCGGCGTCCTGCCCCCTGGAGCGTGGCGGGTGGCGATCGACCTCGGCGCACCGGTCGAAGGCCACTGCCAGGCACTGGTCCCGTCCGCACCAGGGACCGCCGCGACCGCGCAGCCGGTCGAGGTCGCGTGCCTGATCGCGGCCACCGGCGCCACCGGGCCGGCCGCGGAACCCTCCTCGACGGGCGGCAGCCTGGTCCCGCTCTGGGTCACCCTCGGCGTGCTGCTCGTCGGGGGCGCGATCGCCGCCGAGTTCGTCGTGCGCCGCCGCCGCACCAAGTAGCCCGGGACCGCGACCAGCCAGCGGCACGTCCGCCCGCTGGAGGAAGCCGCACCCGCCGCCGTGCCGGATGCGCATCATCCAGCAGAGGTCGTGCGCTCTGCCAACCGGAACACTGGACTACCTGGTGGATCGCTGTGGTCAGGAGAACAGCGATCCACCAGGTAGTTGGGGCCTCGGCACGGCAGTCACGGTGACCCGGCAACCCGTCACGGAAGCATCGGCTGGGCGAACGCCCGCCACGACCGGTCCGGGCGCGACGGGCGCCGCAGTGCGGAGGGCTGTGGATGACCGAGGCTGCCGAGGCGCGGTGGGACTTAGATGTCTGTCACTGTGTGGGACGGGTGGCGAGGCGGGGGGCCGGCCGGCGGGAACGGGCGCTACGCTTCCCGCGTGACTGGAGAGGACGGCGTGGTGGCTGACCCGGCCAGGGATCCGAGCCACGACCGGCGCCCGGATCCTGCGACGGTCGCGTTGCTGGCCGCGCGCGGTGGGGACCGGGCCGCGGCCGCCGTGTTCGTCAGAGCTACGCAGCCTGAGGTGTGGCGGTTCGTGGCGGCGCTCGTCGGGGCGCATCACGCCGACGACGTGACCCAGGACACATACCTGCGCGCGTTCCGGGCGTTGCCCGAGTTCGCCGGGCGGTCGTCCGGGCGGACCTGGATCCTTGCGATCGCGCGGCGGGCCTGTGCCGACCACGTCCGGGCCGCGGTGCGGGGGCGCAGGCTCGAAGCGCGGGTCGCGGCGGAGCCCGAGGAGCTCGCCAGGGCCGACCACGCCGGGTTGCACGCGGCCGCCGACCTGGTCGCGGGGTTGCCGGCCGAGCGACGGGTGGCGTTCGTGCTGACCCAGGTGCTCGGGTTGTCCTACGCGGAGGCCGCCGAGATCGAGGACGTCCCCGTCGGCACGATCCGGTCCCGGGTCGCCCGGGCCCGCGCCGACCTGGTCGCCGCCATCGCCGCCGCGCGAGCCGGATGACGCTCGACACGGCCCGCAGCACGGTGACGAAAGTCCTGGTGGCGGTGCTCCTCGGCGTCGTCGCGGCGGTCGGGCACGGCACGCCGGCACGGGCGCACGGGGCCGATGCGCCCGTCGCGCTCGGGTACGAGGTGAGCGTCGACACGGTGTCGGAGCCGGGTGTGACCGTCCGGGCCGTCGAAGGGGGCGCCCGGCTGGAGCTGCGCAGCGCCTCGCCGAGGACGGTCGTGGTGCTCGGCAGACAGGGGGAGGCGTTCCTCCGCGTCTCGCCGGACGGGGTGGACGAGAACCGGCGGTCCTCGACGTGGGCGGCCAGCCGCACCCTCACCGGCGTCGTCGACGGCACCGCCGACCCCCAGGCGCCGCCCGACTGGCGCCGGGTGTCCAAGGAGCGGGTCGTGCGCTGGCACGACGAGCGGGCCAGGGAGCTGCCCGCCCGCGCCTGGAGCGTCCCCCTCGAAGTGGACGGCACGACGCCGGGCATCATCCGGGGCACGATCCGCGCCGCGAACCCACCCGGGACCGGCTGGTGGTGGTCGGGTGCGCTCCTCGCCGCGGTCGTGATCGGGGCCTTCGCGCACCGTTCGCGGGTGGCGCTGGCGGTCGTCGCCGCGGTGGCCGGTGGGGTCGTCGTCGCGTGGATCGTCGTCGGCGCGGGACTGGCCACCTCGCCTGCCGAGAATCTCGCCACGCAGCTCCTCGCCCGGCTGTGGCCGCTGCTCACCGGCCTCGGTGTCCTGGCGGCGGCGGTACTGCAGGCGCTGCGGAAACCGGTCGCCGGCATCGTGACCGCCATCGCCGGGGCGTGCCTGGCGGTGATGACCGGGTTCGCCGACGCGGCCGTGTTCAGCAACGGCAGCCTCGCCGGGCCGGGCTGGGGAAGATGGGCGGTCGCGGTGGCGCTCGGCGGAGGGCTCGGGCTCCTGGCTGCCGGAGCGCTGCGCTGGTACCGCACACCGGTCGAGGATAAATAAACAAAAGTCAACGGGTTCTTTCATAAAAGCGCGTTTCTGCGCATAATCGGGCATCGATGTTCCCCGCCAGGAGCAAAGGAGTCCGGTCCATGGACCGCAGAACGTTCGTCGCGAGCGGTGTCGCCCTCACAGGTGGCGCGATCGCCCTGTCCACCAGCGTCGCCAGCCCCGCGGGTGCCGCGGTGCGGACGGCGAAGACCGTCACGCCGGGTGCGCGGGGCGGTCACTACTGGCCGAACCTCGCCCCGTTGAAGGCCACCGCCTTCCTGAAACTTCCGCCGGGCGCGGTCCAGCCCCGCGGCTGGCTCCGCACACAGCTCAACATCGAGGCCGACGGGCTCTGCGGCCGCATGCCGGAGGTCTCGGACTACCTGCAGCTCAACAACTGCGGCTGGGTCGACAAGACCAAGGGCGCCTGGGAGGAACTGCCCTACTGGCTGCGCGGCTTCGGTGACCTCGGGTACGTCACCGGCAACACCCGCATCCTGACCCTGGCCCGCCAGTGGATCGACGGGATCATCAACAACCAGGGTGCCGACGGCTTCTTCGGGCCGAACGCCCTGCGCACGTCATTGGAGGGCGGCCCGGACTTCTGGCCGCACATGCCGCTGCTGGACGCGATCCGCTCGCACGCGGAGTACAACGAGCGCAACGGTACGCCGGACAACCGGGTCAACACGTTCATGCGCAAGTACTTCCAGTTCCAGAACGCGCAGCCCGCCGCCGTGTTCAACCGTAGCTGGGCCGCCCTGCGCTGGGGCGACAACATCGACAGCGTGTACTGGCTGTTCAACCGTACCGGCGAGACCTGGCTCCTCGACCTGGTCCGCAAGATCCACGCCGGGTCCGCCGACTACACCAACGGCATCCCCAACTGGCACAACGTGAACCTCGCCCAGGGCTTCCGCGAGCCGGCCCAGTTCGGCCTGCTCGACCCGGACCCGAAGTTCCCCGCCGCCACCTACCGCGACTACGACACGGTCATGGGCCTCTACGGCAACTTCCCCGGCGGTGGCTTCGCCGGCGACGAGAACTGCCGGCCCGGCTACACCGACCCGCGGCAGGGCTTCGAGACCTGCGGCATCGTCGAGTTCATGCACAGCCACCAGATGCTCGCCCGGATGACCGGCGACTCGGTCTGGCTGGACCGCTGCGAGGACCTCGCGTTCAACATGCTGCCCGCCTCGCTCGACCCGGCGCAGCAGGGCATCCACTACATCACCTGCGCCAACAGCATCGGGCTGACGGACGCGACCCTCACGCAGGGCCAGTTCCAGAACAACTTCCCGATGCTGGCGTACATGCTGGGCATCCACAACTATCGCTGCTGCCCGCACAACTACGGCATGGGCTGGCCGTACTACGCGCAGGAGCTGTGGTTCGCGACCTGGGACAAGGGCCTGTGCGCGGCCATGTACGGCAACTCGCAGGTGACCGCGAAGGTCGGCGCCAACGCCACGACCGTGACCGTCACCGAGGACACCGACTACCCGTTCAGCGACACGATCACGCTGAGCATGGGCACCCCGGGTGCGGTGGCGTTCCCGCTGTACCTGCGAGTGCCCAAGTGGAGCAACGGCGCGGTCGTGCGGGTCAACGGCACCGTCGTCACCGGCACCGTCGAGCCGGGCTCGTTCGTCATCGTCGACCAGACCTGGAACAACGGCGACAAGGTCACCGTCACGCTGCCGATGCGCACCACCGTGCGGACCTGGGCGAAGAACGGCAACGCGATCAGCGTCGACAACGGCCCGCTCACGTTCTCGCTGTCGATCGCGGAGCGCTGGCGGCGCATCGGCGGCACCGACGCGTGGCCGGCCAACGAGGTGTACGCCGACTCGCCGTGGAACTACGGGCTGCTCATCGACCCGGCGAACCCGCAGGCGACGGTGACCCGCAAGCCGGGTGCCCTGGCGGCGAACCCGTTCACCCGCGACGGCGCGCCCGTCTCGCTGAGCGTCACCGCCCGGAAGATCCCCAACTGGCAGGCGGACGCCGAGGGGGTCGTGCGCACGCTGCAGCAGAGCCCGGCCCGATCCGCCCAGCCCAACGAGACCGTGCAGCTGCTGCCGATGGGCGCGCAGCGGGTCAGGATCACCACGTTCCCGCGGGTCAGCGACGGCGCCGACGCCGTCGAGTGGGTGCTGCCGGCGACCCCGTCGGCGTCGCACTGCTGGAGCGGCGACTCGGTCGCGGCGATCAACGACGGCAAGGTGCCCAGCAGCTCCGCGGACCAGTCGATCCCGCGGATGACGTTCTGGGACCACCTCGGCACCAGCGAATGGGTCCAGCTGACCTACGCGAGCGCGATCACCACGAACGCGGTGTCGGTCTACTGGTTCGACGACACGGGCACCGGCCAGTGCCGCACGCCCCAGTCGTGGCAGGTCCAGTACCGCAACGCGAGCGGCGCCTGGGTGCCGGTCAGCGGCGCGTCGGCGTCCGGGACGGCGACGAACACGTTCAACCGGGTGACGTTCACCGCCGTCAGCACCACCGCGCTGCGGCTCGCCGTGCAGCTCAAGGCGGGCGTGTCGGCGGGCATCCTGGAGTGGCGCGTCGAGGGCACGACCACGCCGATCGCCTGGAAGCGGATCCAGAACAGGAACAGCCTGAAGGTCCTCGGCGTCGACGGCATGTCGACGGCGAACAGCGCCAACGTCGTGCAGTACGACGACAACGGCACCGCCGACCACAACTGGCGGCTCGTCGACGCCGGCGGCGGCTGGTTCAAGATCGTGAACCAGAACAGCGGCAAGATGCTCGCCGTGCAGAACATGTCGACGGCCAACAGCGCCCTCGTCCAGCAGTTCGAGGACAACGGCTCCGCCGATCACCTGTGGCGGCTCATCGACAACGGCGACGGCTGGGTGCGCATCCAGGTGCAGCACAGCATGAAGGTGCTCGGCGTCTCGGGCATGTCGACGGCCAACTCGGCGCAGGTCGTGCAGTTCGACGACAACGGCACCGCCGACCACCTGTGGCGACTGCTCTAAGCGACGCGGTGCCTCGGCAGGAGCCGGGTCATGGGCAGGGCGGGGGCCGGCAACGGCTCCTGCCCGCCGGGCACCACCCCGAACCGGTCCGAGCCGGCCTGCCACTCGTCGCGCGCCGCCACGATCTCCTCGTGGGAGCGCGCGACGAAGTTCCACCACATGACCAGGTCCTCCTCCAGGGGCACCCCGCCGATCAGGAACAGCCGGCCGGCTCCCTCGAACCGCAGCGCGGCGCGCCCTTCGGGGATGTGCAGCAGCGACCCGGGCGGCACGTCGAGGCCCTCGACCCGCACCGCGCCGCCGGTGACCACCACCCCATGCTCAAATGCCGGATCTATCGTGATCTCGGCGGGTGTACGGGCGGCGACGGTCACCTCGGCGCCGAGGAGAGGACTGTGCACGACGGCCGGCGAGCTGACCCCGCCGAGGGATCCGACGGCGACGGTCATCCGTACACCTGGCGCCGACGCGACCGGGAGATCCTCCAGGTGCTCGAAGCGCGGCGCCTGGTCGCGCGAGCCGGCGGGCAGCGCCACCCACAGCTGCACCCCGTGCAGCAGCGGCGGTTTGGCGGCGGGGGAGTCCTCGGAGTGCGCGATGCCCCGCCCCGACGTCATGATGTTGAGCTGGCCGGGGCGGATCAGCTCGTCGGAGCCGAGACTGTCGCGATGCCGGATCTCCCCGTCGAAGAGCCAGGTCACGGTCTGCAGCCCGATGTGCGGGTGCGGCGGGACCCGCATCCCCGGCTTCCCGGTGACCTCCTCCGGCCCGAAGTGGTCGAGGAAGCACCACGCGCCGACGGTCCGCCGGACCTTGTTCGGCAGCGTCCGCCGCACCACCGAGTACCGGCCCAGCGGCACGTCCCGGCCTTCGAGGAGTTCCATCGTCCGATTCTCTCTCCACGGCCCGGCAGCAACCACAGACCGGTAATTTGTCCGGTGTGATGGCATTGGTGGTGGCGGTGCTCGCGACGCTCGTCGCCGGTGCGGCCGTGTTCCTCGCCTTTCAGGCGCTCAAGGGCGTCCGGCGCGCCGTGGCCGCGGCCGCCGACCTCCTTGCCGCGTATCAGCTGGCCGAGGTGCGCGCCGACGCCGAGCGGGTGTGCGCGTGGGCGGTCAGCGAACGCGAGACCTTCGAGAAGATCATCACGCGGGGCGTGGTGGGTGCCGCGATCCGCAACGCCGGGGGTACTCCCGTCTACGACCTGGAGATCGTGTTCCGGGACCCGCCCGCCGCGTGGACCGCGCTCCGGCGGGTGCGGATCGTGCCGCCGTCGGAGCAGCCCGAGGTGTACGCCGGGTTCGACGAGGAGCACACCGACGGGCCGGTCGAGCGGGACAGGATCAACGAGGACGGCACGATCCGGCTCGCCCCGTCCGCCGACATGCACGTCGAGCTGCGCTTCACCGACAGCCGGGGCCGCCGCTGGCAGCGCGACGACCACGGCATCCTGACCCAGGCCGGCGAGAACGTCGCCCGCGCCCCGGCGCCCGTCGAGGCCGCCTGAGCCCTACAGGCTGGCCGCCGCTGCGATCGCCGCGCCGCTGTGTCTCGCAGCGCACGCCCTACAGGCTCGCCGCCGCCGCGATCGCCGCGCCCCGGGCGCCGGCCATGTCGCGGTCGGGGACCAGGGCGAACGTGGCGACCGCCGCCTGCTCCTCGCGCAGCAGCGTGTATTCCCGCACCTTCGCCAGGAACCACTCCCGGAAGTGCGGGGCGGCCTCGACGACACCGCCGCCGACGAAGTAGCAGTCGGGGTCGGTGAAGTTGGCGGCGATCGTGAACAGCCGGCCCAGGCCCATCGCCTGCTGGTCGAAGATGCGCAGCGCCAGTTCGTCGCCCTGCTCGGCGAAGGACCGGACCTGCTTCGCGGCGGCCCGGACCGTGTCGGCGTGGTGCAGCGGGTGGTCCGGGAAACGGGTCAGCCAGTACGGCAGCAGGTTGCGCACGATGCCGGTCAGCGAGCTGACGCTCTCCACGTCGCCGAGGAACCCGCACCCGCACGACGGCAGCGGCTGCCCCTCCTCCAGGAGGCCGTGCATCGGGATGTGGACGTGGCCGAGCTCCCCGGCCATGCCGGCGGCGCCCTTGATCACGCTGCCCTGCTCGATGACACCGCCGCCGAGGCCGGTGCCGACGATCGCGGACACCGAGGACCGTTCGTTCGCGTCGGCGCCGAAGTGCAGGTGGTGCGCGTAGAGCGCGGCGGCGTTGCCGTCGTTGTTGTAGACGACGGGCAGCCCGAGCCGCTGCTCCAGGGCGCCGCGGAAGTCGAAGCCCCACCAGGCCTGCTGGGAGAAGTTCGTCGAACCTTTCGAGGAGATGACCCCGTCGGCGGTGGCCGGTCCCGGCGTGTCCAGGCCGACGGCGGCGACCCGCTCCCGCTCGATCTTGGTCACGGCGAGGATGTTGTCGAACGCCCCTGCCAGGGCCTCGACCGCGATCGCCGGCCCTTCCAGGACCCGGCTCGGCACCTCGACCAGGCCGTCGACGAGGAACGCCCCGTCGTGGGAGAGCACCGTCGCGTTGTTGGCGGTGCCGCCGTTGTCCAGGCCGACGACGACCCAGTCCTCCACGTTCCCCATCGGTCCTGCTCCTCACCGAAGTCTCAACATGAGCGGCGAACACGGTACCGCACCACGTACCGGCGCGGTCCCTTCGATCGTTAGGAACCTCATGGCGGATCGGCGGCTGGTCGTGGCCGTGGCAATGGTCGTGGCGACGGTGGCGCAGGGGCCGGCCGGTGGGTTCGTCTACGACGCGGCCCGCTACTTCAACGGTTCTCTGGCCCTGTTCACGGACGCGGATCCGGTCCGTGAGGGCGACCTGGACTTCCGTGGGGTGCTGACCAGCGTCGTCCACGCGCCCGCCGCCCTCGCTGAGCATCTGCTGCCGGGCGCCGGCCGGTATGCGGTCCTGGCGGTCAACGCCCTGCTCGTGGCGGTTGTCGGGGCGTTCCTGCTGCCCGGGATCGCCGGCGACCGGGCCGCCGCGGTGTGGGTGTGCGCGCCGCTGACCTGGCTCGTCGCCGCGCGGTTCGCGCCGTATCCGCTGATGGACCTGCCCGCCGTCGCCGCGTTCCTGACCGCGGTGTGGCTCGCGCTGCGAGAGCCTGTCCGATGGTCCCTGCCGCTGGCGGGGCTCGCCGCCGGTGTGACGCTCAACCTGCGCCCCGCGTATCTGCTGCCCCTGGCGGCGCTGGGCGGGATCGTCGCGGTGACCCGCCGGTGGCCGGCGGCATGGTTCGCGGCCGGGGTCCTGGCCGGGTCGCTGCCGCAGGTGGTGTTCAACCTGGCCCGCGGTGCGGCGCCGGGGCTGACCCCGCCCGGCACCGCGGGGCTCGCCGGGTTCCAGGCCGGGTACGCGTCCTACGTCGTCCGCTACGACACGATCGAACCCGCCGCCGGTGCGCCGCAGCAGTTCTACTGCGACCCGTCCCTCGCCGGCGCGGTCGCCGGGCACCCGGTCCGATCGACGGGCGGGCTGATCGAGGCACTCGCGACCAACCTGCCCGGCTCCGCGCTGTTCCTCGTCCAGAAGGTGGCGGCAGCGCTCGCCTGGTCCCGCTCGACGCCGTACAGCACCACGGCGACCGCCGAACACTATGAGCTCGCCGTCCCGGTCGTCCTGATCGCCGTCGTGGGTGTCGCCGCCGCCTGCCGCACCCCCGGCGCACGTTGCCTGGCGGTCCTCGCGGCGGCCGTCTGCGGCTCGCTGATGACCTCGGCCACCGAGACCCGGTTCGCACTGCCGCTGGTGCTGCTCGGTGTCGCCGGCTGCGCCCTGCTCGTCGCGGCCCCGCGCCCGAAACCGCTCAGGTTCGCCGCGGTGGTGCTGTTCGCGAGCGCCGCGCTGTTCGCGGCGGCCGCGCTGGGCGTCGCGCATCCGCTGCCGCCCGGACCGGCGACCGCGGCCGCGTGTGCCGCGAACGGGTGATCAGGCGCGACCCATCCAGCTTCCGCGCCGTTGGGCGGTGCAGTGAGCACGACACTGGACGCGACACGTGAACCCGCCGCGGGTCCGGGCGAGCCACCGGTGACCGCCGGCCGCCGCCGGTTCCGCGGCGCGCCGCCGCCGTCCGCGCTGCCCCTCGCCGTCGGGCTCGCCGGGATCGCGTGCACGCTGCGGTTCTACGGCGTCTCCCTGCCCACGACGCTCGCGTTCGCCGGTTGGCTCACCGCCGGGGTCGTGCTGCCGGGCCTGCTGCTGTGGCGGGTGCTGCTGCGGCGGTCCGGCCGGCTCGTCGCCGACGTCGTCGCCGGTGCCGCCCTCGGCTACGTCGTCGAGGTCCTCGCCTACATCGCCGCTCGCGCCGCCGGGCAGCCGCTGCTGGTGCTCGCCTGGCCGGCCGGCATGATCGGCGCGTCGCTGGTCGTACCGCGGCTGAGACAGGCCTGGAAGGGGACCGGGGAACGCACCCCGGCGCTCTGGGCGTGGTCGATGCTGCTCGTCGTCGCCGTGCTCGTCCTGCGCAGCGTCCGCATGTTCCGCTCGCACGGGCTCGGCTGGCCGGTCACCGGCGCGACCGACGCCGACACCCCGTTCCACCTCGCGCTCATCGCCGAGGCGAAGCAGCACATGCCGATGCAGGCGCCCTGGGTGTCCGGCGAACCCCTCGTCTACCACTGGTTCGTCTACCCGGAGATGGCCGCGACCAGCTGGGTCACCGGCGTCGAACCGCTGACCCTGCTCGTGCGGCTCACCCCGCTGCCGATGCTCGCCGGCACCCTGCTCCTCGTCGCGGTCCTCGCCCGGCGGCTGACCGGCCGCTGGTGGACCGGGCCCGTCGCGGCCGTCGTGACCCTGCTCGTCCTCGCCCCCGACCCCTACGGCTGGCCGCACTACGACGGCTGGTTCGGCTTCGGCGCGTACGAGGACGGGTCCATGTACCGGATGGTCGCCTGGACCAGCCCGACCCAGACGTTCGGCGCGTTCCTCTTCGCCGCCGTCGTCCTCGTCCTCCTCGACATCCTCGACGGGCGCGGCTCGCACAGCCTGCTCGCGCTGCTGCTCGCCGGGCTCGCCGGGGCGAAGTCGCCCTACCTGCCGCTGCTCACCGGCGCCCTGGTCCTCGTCGTGGTGGTGCGGCTCGTCGCCCGGCGCGGGCTGCACCGGCCGGCGCTGCTCGCCGCCGCCCTCACCGCCGCGTGCACCGTCGTCGCGCAGGTCGTCCTCTACGACGGCGGCGCCAACCAGGGCCTCGTCGTGCGGCCCCTCGCCACCATGGACGGCTTCGTCACCGTCGCCGCCACCTGGACCGGCTACACCGGCCCCGGCACCCCCGCCGGGCACGCCCGGCTCGCCGCCCTGCTCACCGTCCTGTGCTGGCTGTTCATGTGGGCCGGGATCCTCGCCCTGGGCCGCCGCGCCCTCGACGCCCCGGTCCTGCTGCTCCTCGCCGTCGGCGCCGGCGGCGTCGCCGGGGTCCTGCTGTTCGGCCACCCCGGCGGGTCCCAGTCCTACCTGATCGTGTCCGCCCGGCCGTACCTGGCCCTCGCCTCCGTGGTGGGGCTCGCCGCGGTCGCCGGGACGATGACGTGGGCGAAGGGCGGCGCCCTCGCCCTCGCCGCGACCGCCGGTGTCGCCGCGGTGCTCCTGATGCGCCGGTACGACACGATCCAGCCGGTCGGCGACGGCATCGGGTGGGAGCTGGCCCGGCCGTACGTCATCCTCGCCGGTCTCGCCGTCGTGGTCGCCGCCGCCGCGCTCGTCCGCCGCGACGGGCGGATCGCCGCCGTGGCGATCGCCCTGTGCGCCGGGTTCGGGCTGCCGGCCGCCTACGACCAGACCGCCGTCGTCGTCACCGACACCGCCCTCGGCGGCTGGCGCGCCGTCCCCGGCAGCGACCAGGTCGCCCTCGACGGGCGGACCAGCGCCATCGACCGCGACACCTGGACCGCCGGCCGCTGGTTGCACGGGCACGCGGCACCCGGTGACCTGCTCGCCACCAACGCGCACTGCTTCGGCGTCCGTCCTGCGGGCGGGATGTGCGACAACCGCCGGTTCGCGCTCGCCGCCGCCAGCGGCCGCCGGGTCCTCGTCGAGGGCTGGGGCTTCACCAACACCACGTACGTGCGGGCCGCCGCCGACGGGGTGCCGCCGTGGTTCGCCGACTTCTGGGACCCCGGACGGCTCGCCGCCAACGACGCCGCGTTCACCGATCCCGGCCCCGCCACCATCGGCGTGCTCCGCGACCGGTTCCACGTCCGCTGGCTCGTCGCCGACGCGACCGCCGGACCGGTCGGCGACCTGCGGACCGCCGCCGAACCCCGGTTCACCGCCGGGCAGATCACCGTCTATGAGGTGCGATGAACGATCTTCTGGCGCTGCACACGGGCCTGACCGACGACCTCACCGCGGCCGTGCGCCGGGTCGTCGGCAGCGGCTGGTACGTCCTCGGCCGGGAGGTCGCCGCGTTCGAGGAGGCGTTCGCCGCCTACTGCGGCGCCGGGCACGCCGTCGGCGTCGGCAACGGCACCGACGCGATCGAGCTCGCCCTGGCCGGCGTCGGGGTCGGCCGCGGCGACCGGGTCGCCCTCGCCGCGAACGCGGGCGGCTACGGCACCACCGCCGTCCTCGCCCTCGGCGCCGAACCCGTCCACGTCGACGTCGACGAGGACACCGCCACCCTCGACCCGGCGCTGCTGGACCAGGAGCGCTTCGACGCGGTCCTCGTCACACACCTGTACGGGCGGCTCGCCGACATGCCCGCGCTCCGCGCGGTCGCGGACCGGCACGGCGCCGCCGTCGTCGAGGACTGCGCCCAGGCGCACGGCGCCGCCCGCGACGGCCCCTCTGGTGTCCGCAGGGCCGGGGCGTGGGGCGACGCGGCCGCGTTCAGCTTCTACCCGACGAAGAACCTCGGCGCGCTCGGCGACGCCGGCGCCGTCGTCACCGCCTCCGCCGAGGTCGCCGACCGGGTGCGGCGGCTGCGGCAGTACGGCTGGGACCGTAAGTATCACCAGGTCACCGGCCCGGCCCGCAACAGCCGCCTGGACGAGCTGCAGGCGGCGCTGCTGTCGGTGAAACTGCCGCACCTCGACGGCTGGAACGCCGCCCGGGTCGCCGTCGCCGCCCGCTACCGCGACGCGATCCGGCACCCGCAGGTGACGCTGCCCGACGTCGAGGCGCCCGGCCACGTCGGCCACCTGTACGTGCTGCGCTGCACCGACCGCGACGCGCTGTCAGCGCACCTGCGCGCCCGCGACGTGCCCCACGACGTGCACTACCCGCTGCCCGACCACCGGCAGCCGGTGCACGGCGACAGGTTCGCCGGCCGCTGCCTGCCGGTCACCGAGCGGCTCTGCGCCGAGGTGCTGAGCCTGCCGTGCCACCCCGCGCTCGACCCCAGGCTCGACCCGGCGCGGGTGGACGACATCGCCGCCGCCGTCACGGCGTTCGGAAAGGGCTGAGCCTCGTGTACTCCCTGATCGTCCCCGTGTACCGCAACGAGGACACCGTCCACGACCTCCTCGCCGCCGTCGGTGACCTGCACGACGAGCTCGGCGGCCGGCTCGAGGCGGTGTTCGTCGTCGACGGCAGCCCCGACCGGTCCGCGGAGCTGCTGCAGGCGCTGCTGCCCGCGCAACGCTTCCCGGCCCGGCTGGTGCTGCTGTCGCGCAACTTCGGGTCGTTCGCCGCGATCCGGGTCGGGCTGCAGCACGCGACCGGCGACTACTTCGCCGTCATGGCCGCCGACCTGCAGGAACCACCGGAGCTCGCCCTGGAGTTCTTCCGGACCCTCGCCGCCGACGAGCACGACGTCGTCGTCGGCACCCGCGAGGGCCGCGCCGACCCCCTCGGGCAGCGGGTCGCGGCCAGGCTGTTCTGGGGCGTGTACCGGCGGATCATCGTGCGGGACATGCCCAGCGGCGGCGTCGACATGTTCGGCTGCAACCGCGCGTTCCGCGACTGCCTCCTCGCCTGCGAAGAGGCGAACACGTCCCTGGTCGCGCTGCTGTTCTGGCTCGGGTTCCGCCGCAAGCAGGTCGCCTACACCCGCCGCCCCCGCGCCGCCGGCGGCTCCGGCTGGACGCTGCGCAAGAAGGTCACGTACCTGATGGACAGCGTCTTCGCGTTCACCGACCTGCCGGTGCGGCTGCTGATGACGTCCGGGACCGTCGGGCTGCTCGTGTCGCTGACCCTCGGCGCGGTCGTCGTGTCCGCCCGCCTCGCCGGCCTGTTCGACGTGCCCGGCTACGCCGCGACGGTCCTCGTCGTGCTGTTCTTCGGCGGCATGAACGCCCTCGGCCTCGGCGTCGTCGGCTCCTACGCGTGGCGGGGCTACGAGAACACGAAACGCCGCCCCCTCGCCGTCGCCGCGCGCGAGCTGCACTACACGGGCCGGCGCACCACCACGCTCCTGCCGGGAGGCCGGCGCTGATGTCGTTCTACACCCATCCCAACGCCCTGTGCGAGACCACCGCCGTCGGCGCGGGCACCCGGATCTGGGCGTTCGCCCATGTACTGCCGGGCGCGCGCATCGGCGCGGACTGCAACGTCTGCGACGGGGTGTTCGTCGAGAACGACGTCGTCGTCGGCGACCGGGTCACCGTCAAGTGCGGCGTGCAGCTGTGGGACGGCGTGACCCTGGAGGACGACGTGTTCGTCGGGCCCAACGTCACGTTCACCAACGACCGGATGCCGCGCAGCCGCCGGTACCCGGAGGCGTTCGCCCGCACGACGGTCGCGGCCGGCGCGTCGATCGGCGCGAACGCCACGATCCTGCCCGGCGTCACCATCGGCAGGCACGCGATGGTCGGCGCCGGCGCCGTCGTCACCCGGTCCGTGCCGCCGTACGCGATCGTCGTGGGCAACCCGGCGCGGCTCACCGGCTACGTCGACGCCGCCCCGTCGGTGCCGGCGCAGCACTCGCCGCCGGAGCTGTCGCCGGGGGAGCGGGTGGGCGCGACGAAGGTCCGCGGGGTGACCGTGCACCGGCTCGACTACGTGCGGGACCTGCGCGGCGACCTGTCGGTCGGGGAGTTCGAACGGGACATCCCGTTTCCCGTCCGCCGCTACTTCATCGTCTTCGACGTGCCCAACGAGAAGGTCCGCGGCCAGCACGCGCACCGCGAGTGCCACCAGTTCCTGATCTGCGTGAAGGGCCGCTGCAGCGTCGTCGCCGACGACGGGGTGGTCCGGCAGGAGTTCCTCCTCGACGGTCCCGCGACCGGCCTGTACCTGCCGCCGATGACGTGGGCGACGCAGTACCGCTACTCGCCGGACGCGGCGCTGCTGGTCTTCGCGTCGCACTACTACGACGCCGCGGACTACATCCGCGACCACGCCTCGTTCGTGTCAGCTGCCCTGCAGATGAGCCAGGACCGCTAGGACGCGGCGGTTGTCGTCGTCGGAGACGGGCAGGTCGAGCTTGCCGAAGATGCTGGCGATGTGCTTGCCGACGGCGCTGTCGCTGAGGAACAGGGACTTGCCGATCGCGGCGTTGGACCGGCCCTCGGCCATGAGGGTCAGCACCTCCCGCTCGCGCGGGGTGAGCGTGCCGGTCGTCGCGGACGGCCTGGCGACGAGCTTCGCGATGACGGTCGGGTCCATGACGGTGCCGCCGCCGGCCACCCGGCGGACCGCGTCGACGAACTGGTCGGCGTTGAACACCCGGTCCTTCAGCAGGTAGCCGACGGCGCCGGTGCCGTCGGCGAGCAGCTCCCGCGCGTACAGCTGCTCGACGTGCTGCGACAGCACCAGGACCGGCAGGCCCGGCACCTCCCGGCGGGCGGCCAGCGCGGCCTGCAGGCCCTCGTCGGTGAAGCTGGGCGGGAGCCGCACGTCGACGACCGCGACGTCGGGGCGGTGCTCCAGCAGCGCGGCGAGCAGCGTGGGGCCGGTGTCGACGGCGGCGACCACCTCGAAGCCATGGCTGCGCAGCAGCAGGACCATGCCGTCCCTCAGGAGATAGAGGTCTTCGGCGAGGACAACACGCACGGCAGCTCCAGCGTCGCGACGGTCGGCCCGCCCAGCGGGCTGCTCAGGGCCAGGGTCCCGTCGAAGGTACCCAACCGTCGTTCGATGCCGCGAAGGCCGGTGCCCCGGGACGGGTCCGCGCCGCCGGTGCCGTCGTCGGCGACGGTGACCCGCAGCAGCCCCGCGACGTGCTCCAGATCGACGGTGACCGTGGCGGCGCCGCCGTGCCGGGTGGCGTTGGCGATCAGCTCGCTGACCGCGAAGTAGGCGGCCGACTCCACCGGCGCCGGCGGCCGGCCCGTCAGCGCGCCGGCGACGGTGACGTCCGCGGCGGTGTCGAGGGCCAGGGCGCGGACCGCGTCGGCGAGGCCACGCTCGGACAGCACCGGCGGGTGGATGCCGCGGACCAGGTCCCGCAGCTCGATGAGCGCCGCCGCCGCGGTCTCCTTCGTCTGCCGGACCAGTTCCTTCGCGGCGGCCGGGTCGGTGTCCATCAGCCGCTCGATCGCGCCGAGGGTCAGTCCGACCGCGATCAGCCGGGCCTGCGCGCCGTCGTGCAGGTCGCGCTCGATCCGGCGGACCTCGGCGGCCTGCGCGTCGACGGCGTCGGCGCGGCTACGGGTCAGCTGCTCCACCCGCAGCCGCAGCGCCGCCTCCTTCGTGGGGCGCAGCAGCAGCGCCGTCCACCGCGCGTGGACACCGACGGCCTGCTCGGCGATCGCGAGCCCGGCGCCGACGAGCGCGACGCCGAGGACCAGCCCGGCGGTCCGGTCGCCGTCGGCGGCGCCGTACCAGGCGGACCAGTCGGCGTCGAACACGGTCGTCCACAGCCACGGCAGGGCGAGGCCGAACGCGCCGTAGACGACGGCGGCGACCGGCGCGCCGAGCAGTGCGACCGTGACGACCGGGTCGGTGGCCAGCCACACCAGGTCCCGCCACGACGCGACGTCGTGCCACGTCCACAGCCAGCGGGCGTTGTACGACGCCATCGCCTCGGACTTGTACAGGTTGTTCTGCACCTGCAGCATCCCGTCGGGGCGCCGCTTCGGCAGCAGCTCCGGCGTGTACGGCCGGTCGATCCGCACCCCGCTCCAGCTCGCGAAGTACCGGCGCAGGTTCACCAGCCAGCGGTAGTGCGAGACCGCGACGGGGATGAGGAAGACGAACCCGAGGCCGAACCCGAGGCTGAAGCAGGCGAGGGTGAAGGCGAGGAGCAGCACTTCGAGGGCCGCGCAGCACACCAGCAGCGCCGCCCGCCCCCAGGCGAGGAGGACCTTCTGCGTGCGCTTGCCGCGCTGCTTGCGGCGGGCGGCGCGGACCGGGTCCATCGGGGCGAGCATCCACGCCGACCACGAGCCGACGGCGCGGACCGTCAGCGGCGCCGCGACGAGCCCCAGCGGCACGGCGACCAGGACGAGGAGGGGGAACCACAGCTGCCACGTCAGGTCGCGCTTCGTGGCCGGGTCCTGCATCAGCCAGTCGAGGCGGTGGAAGAACCGGGGGAAGGTCGGCTTCTTGTACAGGGTCGCGTCGTGCCGGTAGAGGCCGTCCTCGCCGGGTTCGGGGTCCGCCGGCGGCGGCCGGTAGGGCTCCGGCACCGGGCAGCCCGTCCAGTCCGCGAACATCGCCCGCCACCGGTTGGTGAGGCGGCGCCCGAACAGCACCGGCGGCGGGATCAGGAAGACCAGGCCGAGCAGCACGCCGGGCAGCAGCATCACCAGGGACAGCAGCAGTTGCGCGAACACGACGGCGGCGACGCCCAGCAGGACGACGCTGCGCCGCACACTCCTCAACCAGGTCATGTGGTCCAGTCTCTTCACGCGCCGCCGCCGGCACATCGGCCCTGACCGCCGTCTGCGGGGTGCACCTAGCCCCACCCCTGTCCGGCGCCCAGCATCATTCTGCCCGCCGCCCGGATCTCGCAGGATCGATGGCATGGCAGTCATCGACGTTCACCAGTTGCAGAAGCGCTACGGCGACCGGCACGCGGTCAAGGACGTGACCTTCTCCGTCGAGCGCGGCGAGATCTTCGGCGTCATCGGCCGCAACGGCGCCGGCAAGACCACCACCGTCGAGATCATCGAGGGGCTGCGGACCGCCGACGCCGGCACCGTCCGGGTCCTCGGCCTCGACCCGGGCGACCCGGCGCTGCGCGAGCGGCTCGGCGTGCAGCTGCAGGAGTCGCAGCTGCCGGACCGGATCCGGGTCGGCGAGGCCCTGGACCTGTTCGCCTCCTTCTACCGGGACCCGGCCGACCCGGCCGCCGTCCTCGCCTCCCTGGGCCTCGCGGAACACGCGAAGCAGCAGTACAAGAGCCTCTCCGGCGGCCAGAAGCAGCGGATGTCGATCGCGTTGTCGCTCATCGGCTCCCCGGAGGTCGCGGTCCTCGACGAGCTCACCACCGGCCTCGACCCGCACGCCCGGCGCGAGACGTGGCGGCTCATCGAGGACATCCGCGACCGCGGCGTCACCGTGCTGCTCGTCACGCACTTCATGGACGAGGCCGAGCGGCTCTGCGACCGGATCGCCGTCATCGACGACGGTCGCACGATCGCCGTCGACACCCCCGCGGGTCTGATCCGGCGGGCTTCCGAATCCGACCTGGAATCCGCTTTCGTCGCCCTGACTGGAGTCTGATCATGCGTACCCTGGCCCGCCTCACGATCGTCGAGACCCGGCTCATGCTCCGGGAGGTGTCGCCGCCGCTGTTCACCGTCCTGCTGCCGGTCGCGCTGCTGCTGGCCTTCGGCTGGTCCGCGAGCGTCCGGCGGCCCGACCCGGCCTTCGGCGGGCACCGCGGCATCGACACCTACATCCCGTCGATGTCGATCATGGTGTCCCTGGCGATGATCGCGTTCTTCATGCTGCCGGTGGTGCTCACCTCGTACCGGGAGAAGGGCATCCTGCGCCGCTTCGCGACGACCCCGGTCAGACCGTCGGCGATGCTCGGCGCGCAGCTGCTCATGAACAGCGGCGTCGTGCTCGTCTCGACGCTGCTGACCATGCTCGTCGGCGTGACGCTGATGGACATGCGGCTGCCGGACCTGGCGCTGGTCCTGCCGGTGCTCGCCCTCGGCGTCCTCGGGCTGTTCCCGATCGGGCTGCTCGTCGCGTCCGCCGCCGGCACCGCGAAGTCCGCGACCGGCTGGGCCCTCGCGATGTGGTTCCCGTCGGCGTTCTTCGCCGGCCTGTACGTGCCGGTCGAGGTCATGCCGGCGGTGCTGCGCCGCATCGGCGACCTCACCCCGCTCGGCGCGTTCCGCCAGGCGATCCAGGCCGCGTGGGTCGGCGACGTGCCGCGGCCGCTGCACCTGGCGGTGCTCGCCGCGACGTTCCTGATCGCCGGCGGCCTGTCGGTCCGGCTGTACCGTGCCGGTTAACCGACACCGCTGTGACGCACGGTGACCACTATGATCGACGGGACGAGGGGGTGGCAGGTGCAACCGATGGCAGAGGCGGTCGTCGATCTCGACGCCGTGGCGCACAACACGCGGCTCCTGGCCGGTCTGGCCGCCCCCCGCGCCGAGACCATGGCGGTCGTCAAGGCCGACGCGTTCGGTCACGGAGTGCTACCGGTCGCCCGCACCGTCCTCGCCGCCGGCGCCACCTGGCTCGGGGTCACCTCGATCGCCGAGGCCCGGCGGCTGCGCGACGCGGGGATCACCGCGCCGGTCCTCGCCTGGCTGTATGGCACCGGCGACGACTTCGCGTGGGCCGTCCGGCACGACGTGGACCTGTCCGTGTCGACGCCGCAGCACCTGGAGGCGATGGCGCCCGGCGCCGCCGTCCACCTCAAGGTCGACACCGGCCTCACCCGCAACGGTGTCGCCTGGTCCGACTGGCCCTCGCTGGTGGCGCGGGCCGCGGACCTGGAGCGGCGCGGCGCCCTCATGGTCCGCGGGATCTGGTCGCACCTCGCCGCCGCCGACGACCCGGGCAACCCGTCCGTGGCGCTGCAGCTCGAACGCTTCTCCGACGCCCTCGCGATCGCCGCGAAGGCCGGCCTCGAACCGCCGCTGCGGCACCTCGCCAACTCCGCCGGGATCGTCGACGTGCCCGCCAGCCACTACGACATGGTCCGGGCCGGGCTCGCGCTCTACGGTGTCGAGCCGATCGAGGGGGTCGTCGCCGGGCTGCGGCGGGCGATGACGCTGCGCGCCCGCGCCGTCAACGTCAAACGCGTCCCGCCCGGCACGGGCGTGTCCTACCTGCACCAGTACGTGACGGACCGCGACACGACGATGGTGCTGGTCCCCGCCGGATACGCCGACGGGGTGCCGCGGCAGCTGAGCAACCGGGGCGCGGTGGCCATCGGCGACCGGCGGTGCCCGATCGCCGGGCGGGTCGCCATGGACCAGTTCGTCGTCGACGCCGGTGACCTGTCCGTCGCCCTCGGTGACGAGATCGTGCTGTTCGGGCCGGGCGACGGTGCCGAGCCGACCGTGGAAGAGTGGGCGGCGTGGGCGGGGACCAACCCGCATGAGATCTTGACGGGCATCGGGGCCCGGGTTCCACGCACGTACACGTCGGTTCGGTAAGGAGTCACCGCATGGCTGATCGTCGCACCCGCGTCGCCGTCGTCTTCGGAGGGCGCAGCGGCGAGCACGAGGTCTCGTGCAAGTCGGCGCTGAGCATCGTGCGGTTCCTCGACCGGGCCCGCTACGACGTCGTGCCGGTGCGGATCACGCCCAGCGGCACCTGGGTCTTCGGCCGCGACGCCGACTCCCCGGAGGCCCTCGATCTCGAAGGGCTTCTGGCGCTGACCAAGGAGACCGACGTGCCGGCCCTGGCCAGCCTCGCCGAGGCGATCGGCGCCCTGCGCGACTGCGACGTCGTGTTCCCCGCCATCCACGGGCCCTACGGCGAGGACGGCACCATCCAGTCCGTGCTGGAGATGGTCCGCCTGCCGTATGTCGGCAGCGGCGTCTTCGCCAGCGCCGCCGGTATGGACAAGGAGTTCACCAAGCGGCTCCTCGTCGCCGACGGGCTGCCCGTCGCCGACGGCGTCGTCCTGCGCGGCGGCGTCGGGACGGTGACCTCGACCGAGCGCGAGCGGCTGGGGCTGCCCGTCTTCGTGAAGCCGTCCCGGGCCGGGTCCAGCCTCGGGGTGTCCAAGGTCGACGACTGGTCCGAGCTCGACGACGCCCTCGCCGAGGCCCGCGCCAGCGACGCGAAGGTCCTCGTCGAGGAGATGGTGCACGGGCGCGAGGTCGACCTCGGTGTCCTCGAGCACCCCGACGGCTCCCTCCAGGTCGGGCCGCCGCTGGAGATCAGCTTCCCGGACAAGCACGAGTTCTTCGACTACGAGGCCAAATACCTCGACCCGACCACCATCTTCGACATCCCGGCGAAGCTAGAGCCGGCGATCATCGAGCAGCTGCAGGACCTCGCCGTGCGCACGTTCCGCTCCCTGGAGTGCCGGGGGCTGCTGCGGGTCGACTTCTTCCTGCGGTACGGCACCGAACCGGTCATCAACGAGGTCAACACGTTCCCCGGGTTCACGGCCGTGTCGCAGTATCCGCAGATGTTCCGGGTGGCGGGCCTGGACTACCCGGCGCTGCTGGACGTCCTCCTCGCGACCGCCCTGGCCAGGCCCGCCATCGGTGCCTGACCGTCGTCACACCCTGACGAACCTGGCCGCGTCGGCGACCACGTAGCCGTTGGTCTGCTCGGTGCGGATCAGCACCGAGCCGGCGCTGCCCGCGGTGAACTGGAACGTGCCGAGCGCCACCCACTGCCCGCCGGACGCGCGCTGGTCGACGCTGAACGTGCTCAGCCCACCCGAATGCACCACGTCGACCGGCACGTTGCTGGCCCGGTTCTCATGCGCGGTCCAGCGCAGCTGCACCGTCCACGCGCCCGCCGCGGGCAGCGCCGGCGTGAACCGCAACCGGTTCACGCCCTTCGCCGTGTTGCCGTCGTGCTCGTAGTCGCTGCCGTAGTAGCCGCCGATCGACGTGCTCGACAGCCACGCCCCCGCTCGCGTCACCCCACTGCCGCGGCTGTCGATAACAATTTCCGAATTGCCCGAAATGTCAATTCGTTGGCCCAGGTCGCGGAGCAGCCCCTGCAGGGTCGTCACGTTGACCCGCTGCACGGGCACGGCGCCGGCGATCGCCAGCCGCGCCGCCACCGCGGCGGACTGGCCCAGCACCATGAACACCGGCTCCATCCGGATCGAGCCGTACGCGATGTGGCTCGCCGACAGGCAGACCGGGACCAGCAGGTTCGCGCACTGCGCCTCGACCGGCACGATCGAGCGGTAGCTCACCTGGTACGGGCCGGGGACCCCGACCTGCACGTCGCCCTCGTTCTTCGCGACCCCGCCCACGACCAGCCGCTGGCAGTTGTGCGAGTCCATCGTGTAGCTGGCCAGGCCGACGGAGTCCGCGACGGTCGCCGAGCCCCGGCAGTTGTGCTCCGTCATCACGTAGGCACCCACCATGCGGCGGGCCTCCCGCACGTACAGCATGGGCGGCCAGAACCCGGTGGCGCCGAACTCGTCCGGGGCGGGCCCCCAGCTCGCGGTGGCGGTGCGGACGGCCGCCGGGACCCTCGGGTCGTTGCTGAGGAACCACATGAGGCCCTGCTGGTACGTGCGGTGCTCGGCGACGATCGTGTCCCTGACCGCGCTGCTCGCTGTCGGGTATGCGTAGTTCATGCCGATGTCGTCGGTGGAGAACGCGCCGTCGTTGTTCGAGTCGGTCTTGCCGCCGCCGACGCCGACCGTGTTGAAGAACGGGCCCGTGTAGCCGGCCTCGACGTACCGCAGCAGCAGCGCGTACCGACCGGCGTCGTAGCCGGTCGGTCTCGCCCACGGCAGGCGATCCGCTGCTGTCGTGAGGCACATGCGGAAGTTGTAGGCCTGGATCTTCCCGTCGGCGGTGCCGTTGGGCGCCAGGGTCGCGGCCTGGACGCCCGGCAGCAGGCCGCTGCCCGGGTTTCCCGGCGTCACGTACGGGTCGACCGGCCTGGTGAACTGGTGCTTGTCGCGCAGCTGGACGCCGTTGACGCTCTCGCCGTACTGGGCGTTGCCCTCCCGGCCGAGGGTCGTGGCCACCCCGGCCTTCGCCATCAGATCGCCCTCGTAACTGGCGTCGACGAACATCAGCCCCCGGTAGATCCCGCCGTCCTCGCTGCTGATCTCCACGATCCGGTTGCCGCTCATGGTGACCGTCTGCAGCTTGCGGCCGAGGTGGACGGTCACGCCCGCCTCGGCCAGCAGGTCGGCGAAGACGGCGGCGGCGACGTGCGGCTCGAACGTGAACCGCGCCGGGGACGTGGCGGTGACCGGGGTGCCGTTGTACCTGCCGTACACGCGCCGGTAGAACTCGTGCGACAGGCCGCCGATCGCGCCGGTGTTGCCGGTGTCGGTCGCGCCGAGGCCCGCGGTCGTCATCCCGCCGACGTGCGTGCCCGGCTCGACCACGACGGCCGTGCCGCCCGACCTGCGGAACTGGATCGCCGCCGCCAGCCCGCCGGGCGTGGCCCCGTAGACGACGAGATCGACGGTGGTGACGGCGGCGCCCGCCCGTGCCGGATGCAGCAGGACGGCGCCGGTGCTGAGCAGACCGGTGGCGAGGACCTGACGGCGGGTGTGCGGCATGGCGGCTCCCTGTCGTTGCGGGGCCGCCGTACCCCTGAGATTGAAGGGAGTCTAAACGTTAGGGTGGCGGGCGTGAAGCTGTTGCATTCCGGCAAGGTCCGCGACGTGTATCTCGACGGCGACGACCTGATCCTGGTCGCCTCCGACCGCATCTCGGTCTACGACGTGGTCCTGCCGACCCCGATCCCCGACAAGGGCGCGGTCCTCACCCGGCTGTCCCTGTGGTGGTTCGAGCAGCTCGCCGACCTGGTCCCCAACCACGTGCTGTCCGCGACGGACGTGCCTTCGGAGTTCGCCGGCCGGGCCATCCGCTGCAGGCGCCTCGACATGGTGCAGGTGGAGTGCATCGCCCGCGGCTACCTGACCGGGCTCGGCCTCAAGGAGTACAACCGCGACGGCGCCGTCAGCGGCCTCACGCTCCCGCCGGGCCTCGTCGAGGCCTCCCGGCTCGACGCGCCGATCTTCACCCCGACGACCAAGGCCGCCGTCGGCGAGCACGACGAGTTCGTCACGTTCGACGAGGTCGTCGAGCAGATCGGCAAGGAGCTCGCGGAGGAGCTGCGCGACCTGACGCTGCGCGTGTATTCGCGCGGCCGGGACATCGCCGCGTCGCGCGGCATCATCGTCGCGGACACGAAGCTCGAGTTCGGCCTCACCCCCGACGGCGCCGTCGTCCTCGCCGACGAGGTCCTCACCCCGGACTCGTCGCGCTTCTGGCCCCTCGACGAGTGGGAGCCGGGCCGCGCCCAGCACTCCTTCGACAAGCAGTCGGTGCGCGACTGGTCCCGCGGCACCGGCTGGGACCAGACCGCCCCGGGCCCCGAGATCCCCGCCGACGTCGTTGAGCGCACCCGCGCCCGCTACGTCGAGGTCTACGAACGCCTGACCGGCCAGGCCTTCTGATCCGCACGGCCCGGCCGCACGGCCGGCCCGGGGTGACGCGACCGCTCGTGTGTGCAGGGCGCCGCTTTACCGCACTCTAGCATCGCCGCAGAAATTGATCTCCAGCGTCGTGACGGACCGTAGTTCATGCCGTCCCACCAGGGCGGGAGACCCGGTTTCGCCCCGTTCGCCGTGTGACCGCGCCGCTACGCCTGCCGTCGTTTCGGGTCCGTTCTACGGGTTCTCGTCGTTGCGGGTCTGTTCGGCGAGGAATCGTTCCAGCTCGGCGCCGATCTCGTCGGCAGTCGGGAGGGGGGACGGGGAGTCGGCGAGGAGGTTCTGGCCCTGGCGGCCGCGGGTGTACGCGTCGTACTGCTCCTCCAGGGCGCGCACCAGCGAGGCCGCCTCGTCGGCCTGCGCGATCTGCACGTCGATCTCGGAGCGCACGGTCTCGGCGGCGGCGTGCAGCTCCTCGGTCGGCAGCTGCAGGCCGGTCGCCTCGCAGACGCAGGCGAGCAGCTTCTCCGCCGCCGACGGGAACTCCGCCTGCGCCACGTAGTGCGGCACGTGCACGGCGAAGCCGAACGCGTCGCGGTCCTGCTGGCCGATGCGGAACTCGAGGAGGTTGCCGACGCTGCCCGGCACCTGGACGCGCTGCAGCCACGGCTCGAACCCGGCGATCAGGTCGCGGCTCGTGCCGTGCGCGGTCACCCCGGTCGGGCGCGTGTGGGGGACCGCCATGGGGATCGCGGTCAGGCCGACCGTCGCCCGCACGTCGAAGCGCTCGATCAGCTCGATGACCGCGGCCGTGAACCGCTCCCACTGCAGGTCCGGCTCCGGGCCGTCGAGCAGGAGGAACTCGGTGCCGGTCGCGTCGCGCAGGACGCGCAGCAGCAGGCGCGGCTGCTCGTAGTGCTCCCAGTGGTCCTCGACGAACAGCATCGCCGGGCGCCGGCTGCGGTAGTCGTAGAGCTGGTCGAGGTCGAACGTCGCCAGGGTGCGCGGCGACCCGACCGTCAGCAGGTGCTCACGGGCGAGGCGGCTCGCGTTGCCGGCGTCGACGAAGCCCGTCAGCGCATGCACGAGCACCGGCCGGTCGACGGCCGGCAGATCCTCGGTGAGCGTGTAGAGCTCGCTGGGGTTGAGCACCGGAACGCAGCCTCCTTGTAAAGCCTTCTACAACACCGCAACCCGCGGGTGTGCTCGATCATTCCATCCCGGCGGACCAGGGATTCGTGAGGATCGCGTAGACCAGCTCGTCGACGGCCGGGGCCAGGGACGTGAAGGACGGTCCGGCGCCCGTGTACGGGTCGGAGACCTGCAGCATCATCTCGTGCACCCCTCCCACCAGGGCGATCGCCAGCAGCTGTGACAGCCTCGGGATGGCCGGGTCCGCGGCGCGGGCCGCATCGACCACCTCCACCAGCGTATCGGCGAACCGGCGCTGCATCTGCTGACGCAGCCGGTAGGCCTTCGGGCCGGCCGCCTGGATCTCCACCAGCAGGGTGCGGGTCACCGCCGGCATGCTCTCCAGGGCGTTGAGGTAGGCGGTCACCCCGTCGTTGATCATCGCCTTCCAGCCGTCACCCCGCGGGGCGGCGCTGCGCACCACGCCGTCGCCCCGCGTGGCGGCGCTGCGCACCACGGTGAGCAGGTAGCCGCAGCCCTGCTCGTACAGCGCCATGAGGCACGACTCCTTGTCGGCGAAGTGCTCGTAGAACGTGCGCTTCGACACCCTCGCGTGCATGACCACGTCCGCGATCGTGGTCGCCGCGTAGCCCTTGTCGGCGATCGCCGCCGCCAGCCCGCCGGTCAGCGCCTCGCGGACCTCCTCGGCGGTTCTCGTGCTCGTCATGCGCCTGCCTTGGCCTTTCGCCAGAATGTCGGTGGGTGTTAGTTTGCCTGGTACTGAACGGTACCGCCGACGGGAGGGGCACACGGTGCAGCACAGCTTGTCCGGCCAGGTGGTGCTCGTCACCGGAGCGGCGCGCGGGATCGGGGAGCACACCGCCCGCCTCGCCGCCGCCCGCGGTGCCAAGGTGGTCCTCGCCGGGCTCGAACCCGACCGTCTCGCCGCCGTCGCCGCCGACCTCGACGCGCCCTGGTTCCTCTGCGACGTCACCGATCAGACCAGTCTCGCAGCCGCGGTGGAGGGCGCCGTCGCCGCCCACGGCCGGCTCGACGCGGTCGTCGCCAACGCGGGGGTCGCCAGCCGCGGGACCGTCGCCACCGGTGACATCGAGGCGCTGGTGCGGACCGTCGAGGTCAATCTCATCGGCGTCATGCGGACGGCCGCGGCGGTCATGCCGCATCTCATCGCGTCGCGTGGCTATCTGCTCATCGTCGCGTCCGCCGCGTCGTTCGCCGCGCTGCCGGGCATGGCGCCGTACTGCGCCTCGAAGGCCGGCGTGGAGCACTTCGGCAACGCGCTGCGCCTGGAGGTCGCCCACCACGGTGTCCGGGTCGGCACCGCGCACCCGTCGTGGATCGACACCGACCTCGTCCGCGACGCCCAGGACGACATGCCCGCGTTCCGCGAGACGCTGCGCAGGCTGCCGCCGCCGCTGGGCTCGACGACGTCCGTGCAGCGCTGCGCGGCGGCGTTCGTGGCGGGCATCGAGCACCGGCGCCGCAAGGTCTTCGTGCCGCGCAGCGTCGCCGTCGTGTACTGGCTGCGCACGTTCGTCAACAGCCGCCTCTCGGAGCTGGTCGTCGAGCGGCAGGCGCGCGCCAGCGTGCCGGCCATGGAGGAGCAGGTGCGCTCACTGCGGCGCGGCTTCGGCGCGAGCACGGCCCCCGGCCTGCCCGCGCCCCCTCAACCCGCTGAGCCGGGTTTCATCGCGGACCGTTACCACCGCCGCTGAGGCTGCCTCAGGCCGCCCTGCTCTCGTGCACCATGATCGCGATCTGCACGCGGTTGGTGCAGCCGAGCTTGCCGAGGATCCGCGACACGTACGTCTTCACGGTGGCAACGCTCATCATCAGCGCCGCGCTGATCTCGGCGTTGGACCGGCCCTCGGCGACGGCCTCGGCGACCTTCCGCTCGGCGGGCGTCAGCGCCGCCAGGGTCTTCTCCGCGGCGGCGCGCCGGTCGGCGGTCTCGTCGCGGACCACGTGCTCGACGAGCCGCCGCACCACCGACGGCGACAGCATCTGCTCACCGGCCGCGACCCGCCGGACCGCGTCGAGGATGGCGAGCGGGGGGGTGTCCTTGAGCAGGAACCCGTGCGCGCCGAGCCGCAACGCCCGCAGCACGTGCTCGTCGGTGTCGAACGTGGTCAGGACCACCACGGCCCCCGGCGTCCCTTCGGCCCGCAGCGCTTCGAGGGCGGCGAGCCCGTCCATCCGCGGCATCCGGATGTCCATGAGCACCACGTCGGGCCGGCTCGCCCGGACGACCCGCACGGCCGCCGCGCCGTCGCCGGCCTCACCGACGAGGTCGAGGTCGGGGTCGCCGCCGAGGACCATCGCGAGCCCCGCCCTGACGAGGGCGTCGTCGTCGACGACCACGACCCGGATCACACCCGCCACGGCAACCACGCCTCCAGATGAAACCCGACCTGCTCCGGGTGCGCGGCGTGCCCCATCAGCCGGGGGCCGTGCCGCAGGCGCCCGCCCGCCAGGGTGACACGTTCGCCTAGGCCGACGAGCCCGGACCGGGACCCGGGCAGCTCCGGGCTGACCGGCACGGCCGGCAGCGGGTTGCGCAGCCACACGTGCAGCTCGCCCTTGCTGGTCCGGTCGAGGCGGACGGCCACCTCCGCGCCCGGCGCGTGTTTGCGGGCGTTGGTCAGGCCCTCCTGCACCAGCCGGAACGCGGTCCGGTTCACCGCCGCGGGCAGCGTCTCGGGGCCGTCGTCGCCGTCGCCGGTGAGGCGGTTGTCGAGCCGCACGGGGGTACCGGCGCGGCGGACCTCCTCGATGAGCTCGTCGAGGTCGGCGAGATCCTGCCGCGGCCGCAGCTCGTCGTCGTCGCTGCTGCGCAGGACCCCGAGGATCTCCCGCAGCTCCTCCATCGCCTGGTGGGCGCTGGCGCGGATGGTGCCGCCGGCCGCCGCGACCTGCTCCCCGGACAGGTCCCGGCGGATCTCCAGCGCCCCGGCGTGCAGGCTGATCAGGGAGATCCGGTGCGCGAGGACGTCGTGCATCTCGCGGGCGATCCGCTCCCGCTCCAGGCCGCGCAGCAGGTCGGCGCGCTGCAGCGCCTCGGCCTCGGCGCGCACCGCCCGCTCCCGCAGCGACGCGATCAGCTCCCGCCGGGTATGGACCGTCGAGCCCCACGCGAGGACGATCACCGTCAGCACGAGGGCCGCCGAGACGTTGCCGACGAGCTGCAGGTCGGGGTCCGGATACCGCAGCAGGTAGGGGACCGGCACGACGAGGTGCGCGACGCCGACCGCGACCGCGACCCGGAACGGCCGGTGCACCGCCACCGTGAACACCGCGATGATCGTGGCCCCGCCGACGAAGTCGGTCAGTGCGGCCGGGACGAGCAGCAGCAGCGCCACCTGTACCGGCCACCGCCGCCGCCACCAGAGCAGCACCAGCGCCGGCAGGGTCACCGCCGTCGACACCAGCAGCCGCTCGTCGCTCAGCGTGCCGTTGTCCAGCCCGGCCGTCGCCGCGACCACCATCGTCAGCGCCGAGATGACGAACACCGACACGTCGACGGCGACGTCGCGGGCCTTCATGAGCGCACCAGCGGACGCCAGTGCTGCGTCGTGCCGTCGTCGCGGACCGTGTACCCGAGCTTCTGCACCTCGTCGCGCAGCTCGCCGGCGTCGGTGGCGCTCTTGCTCCGCAACGCGACGGCCCGCGCGGCGAGGACCGCGTTGACGGCGCCGGGCAGATCCGGCAGGTCCGGCACCCAGCGCCGGAACAGGTCCCGGAACGGGTCCTCCTTCTGCCACGGGTAGCCGTGCGCCCGGAACGCCTCCGCCACCCGCGGGTCACCGGCCCGCTCCAGCTTCTCCCGCACCACCTGCCGCGACTCCCGGTCGAGCACGACGAGCATCCGCCCGTCGACGAACACCGCGGAGACGTCCGTCCTCGGCACGCTCCACGCATTGTCGCCGAGCCGCAGCCGCACCTCGTCGCCGGCCACGGTCACCCGCAGCGTCTCGTGCACCGCGACGACCACGAACACCAGGCCGAGCAGCAGCCCCGCGCCCATCAGCGCGACCCGCCCGAACCCTTCGTCGAGCGCCGCCACGAGCCGCACCGGCCCGCCGAACGGCACCCACGGCAGCGTCAGCAGCCACCGCGCCAGCAGCGGCAACGCCCACCCGGCGGCGACCCCCAGCACGGGGAACCCGACGCCGATCAGCCACCGGTCGCCGCGGGAGAGTCCCAGCTCGTGTTCTGCCATACGACTCACGGTAGGCAGCCGGGCCGCGCCCGGACAGTCTCCGAAAGTCGCCGGCTGCTTGTTCCGCGGGTCGTCTGCTCGGCTCGTCAACCGCTCGTGATGTGCACCGGCTCGACCCACGACGGCGGCAGCGGGGGGTTCGCCCCGATCAGGCCCGCGATGAGCCGGCAGCCGACCGGCTCGTCCGGCCACGGGGTGCCGCCGTCGGTGAGCACGACCACGATCTGCGGCCGGTCCGGCGACCGCAGCGCCGCCGCGATCCCCACCCGCATGTCGGTGCCGCCGCCCCCGCCGAGCTCCACCTGCTCGGCCTTCACCACCCGCGTCACGGCATGCACGTCGGCGTCGCACGCCACGACGGTCACCCGGTTGCCGCGGATGCCGACGGTACGCAGGACGCCCGTCACCTCACCGAGCGCCGCGGCCAGATCGTCGGTCCCCATCGAGCCGGACGTGTCGACGACGATCGCGACCCGGGGCAGCGGCCGGCGCAGGCTCGGCAGCACCACTCCGCGCATCGCCCCGGTCCGCCGCCCCGGCCGCGCGTACGTGTAGTCGACGGCCCCGCTGGCCCACGCCACCGCCTGCCGCAACGCCCCGGTCAGCAGCCGCCGCCAGTCGACGACCGGCTCCGCGATCTCGTCCGCCCACCGCTGCCACCCGCCGGGCACCGTGCCCCGGGACCGCACGTGCGCCCGGATCGCGTCGGCCGTCTGCCGCCGGATCGCCACCGCCTCCACGTCCCTGACCCCGGGCCCCGCGGCGTCATCGACCTCACCCTTGACCGGGATGCCGTGCGCCCCCGACCCGCACTGCACGTGGTGCTCATGCGTGTGGGGCACCCCAGCGAGGTACTCCTCGAACAGCCGCCCCTCCGGCAACCCGAACGTCCCCGGCTCCACCCGCGACGCCGGCAACACCAGCTTGTCCGCGATCAGGTCATCGTTGATCTCACAGTCCTGCGCGAGGTTGACCCGCAGATGATCCGCCCGGTCCCCCGCCGGCAACCGCTCCGCCCGCCCGTGATGATCCCGCAGCAGGTGCGCCACCTCGTGGACCCACACCCCGGCAAGCTCCTCGACACCGTGCCCGTCGACGAACTCGGGCGCCACGTACAGCCGCCACCGCCGGTCGACCCCCATCGTCGCCAGATGCCTGCTGGGCACCACCGACAGTGCGTACAACGCCGTCGCCAGGTACGGCCGCAGCATCGCCGCCTTGTACCGCGCCGCCAGCAGCTTCGTCCGATCCAGCGCCTTCGCCGCCGCGACCACCTCCGCACCCGCCGTGTCCGCGCCGGTCGTGTCCGCGCCGGTCGTGTCCGCGCCGGTCGTGTCCGCGCCGGTCGTGTCCGCGTCCGCTGCGTTCGCCGTGCCGGTGTCCGCGTCCGCCGTGTCGGTCAGGCCCGGTGGCGTCCGTGCCGGGTCAGGGGCTCGGGCGGTCACCACCGCAGGAGTGGTCGCGGCAGGTGACGGCTGTGCTGGCTCAGCCATCGGTGCTGGCGGCGTCGGCGATGGCACCTGATCATTATGCCCACGGAGCCGGAACGGTCACCGTGACCGCCGGGCCCGCCCGGATCGCAGTGGCCGTCAGCGCTGCTCGACCGGCACCCCGGCACCCCGGCGCACCGCTGCGGTGCTCATCGCCACCTCCGGACGGTGCTGACCACCGCGGATCGACGCGGATCAGCGGAGGGCGCCGGAGAGGCTGAGGATGTCGATGAAGGCGTCGATCGTGGGTGGGACGGGCCAGGCGGGTTTGCGCATGGCGGCCAGGTCGGCGGCGGCGCGGGCGGCGACGTCGGGGACGCCGGCCTCGACGGCCTTGGACAGGACGGTCCAGCCGGCTTCCCAGCGCTCGCGGGTGGTGTTGCTCTGGACGGCGGAGACGACGGCGGTGAGGAAGGCGAGCTGGCGGTCGCCGCGGGTGGGGAGCTGGAAGGCGTCGGGGTTGGCCAGGACGCGGTTGGGGTCGGGGAGGTCGAGCTCGTCGAGGTAATTGACCAGCTCGAGGCCGGCGCCGTCGCCGATGGCGCCGATGAGGGCGGTGGACAGGGCGGCGCGGGAGGCGTCGCTCGCCATGCCGAAGGTGAGCAGGCGCAGGGCCATCTCCCAGGTGCGCGGGGACGGCCAGGCGCCGCCGCGGGCCTCGGCGTCGGCGGGGAGGTGGTGGACGAGGCCGGGGCGGGCGGTGAGGAAGCCGGACAGGGTGCCGCGGGCGCGGGCCAGCGCCGACGCACCCTTGCGCGGGTCGATGCGGGGGATGTCGGCGGTCGGCCAGGTGCCGGCGAGGCCGCGGGCGACGACGGCCGGGTCGTGGGTCCAGTGCAGGTGGACGAACCGGTTGGCCAGGGGTGGGCTCAGGTGCCAGCCGTCGGCGGCGCTCGCCGGTGGGTTGGCGGCGGCGACGACGCGGACCGCGGGTGGGAGCTCGAGGCTGCCGACGCGCCGCTCCAGCACGACGCGCAGCAGTGCGGCCTGGACGGCGGGCGGGGCGGAGGACAGCTCGTCGAAGAAGATCAGGCCGTGGCCGCGTGCCGCGAGGCGGACGGCCCAGTCGGGCGGGGCCATCGGCACGCCCTGGGTGGCGGGGTCGTCGCCGACGACGGGCAGGCCGGCGAAGTCGGACGGCTCGTGGATGCTGGCGATGACCGTCTCCATCGGCACGTCGAGCCGGTCGGACAGCTGCTGCAGTGCCGAGGACTTGCCGATGCCGGGCTCGCCCCACAGCAGGACCGGCAGGTTGGCGGAGACCGCGAGGGCGAGCGCCTCCAACTGCGTGTTGTCGCGGCGCTCCACGCGGGTCGAGCGGGTGGCGGCGATCAGCTCGTCGGCCGCGGCGAGGAGGGTCAGCGCCGATGGTTCTGCGGTCATGCGCGACACGGTAGCCCCCGGGTACGACATTTCACGCCGCCAGGAACCACAGCTCCTCGATGCGTCCCGCGGCGCGGGCGAGGTCGGCCCAGCCGGCGCCGGCGAACGTGACGGCGTGCACGTCGGCGCCCATCGTGGCGAGGTCGCGGATCGTGTCCGCGGGGCCGCCGTGGGCGACCGCGAACAGCAGCGGGGTCATCCCGGCCGAGTCGCGGGCCTCCAGGTCCAGGCCGGCGGCGAGCAGATCCAGCAGGAGCGCGTCGGAGGCCGGCACGTACGCCAGCAGGTGCAGCATCGTCCGCCTGGAACGGTCCCGGAACCAGGGGTCGCCGCCCGCCGCGAGCCACGCCGTCAGCGCGGGAGCGTCGCCGTGCCGCGCCAGTCGTACCAACGTGGCGAGCCGCAACCGCAGCGGCGCGGGCAGCGAGGCGAGCGGGTCGTGCCAGCCGAGGTCGCCGGGGTCGGTGAGGTGCCAGGCGCCGTCGCGGCGGACGCGGACCGGGCCGGTGTCCGGCACCGGCGACGGCGGCATCGTCGACAGCGCCGGGAACAATGCGGCGCCGACAAGGGGGTGCAACGCGGTCGCGGGCAGCATCCCGAGCCGCGCGAGGTCGGCGTCGACGGGCCGCTCGACCAGCGCCGCCGGGAGGCGCAGCCCGGGCGCGTCGTGGAGGCCGGAGACCGTCATGCCGTCGATGCGGGTGGTGTACGCCGAATCCACCTGATCCAGGACCGCCTCCGGAGTGCCCACCGACCGGATCGCGGCGGGGAGACCGGTGAGGTCCAGCCGCCACGTCCTGCGCGACGGGCCGGTGCGAGGGGTCCGGACGGACGCCCGCAGGTCGGCGCGGCGGGCGAGGAGCGGCACGAGGTCGAACCCGGCCAGGCGCCACGCCCCGATCCAGTCCCCGGCGTCCTGCAGCGTGATGACGTGTTCGGCGAGGGTCCACGACGTCGGCGGCAGCCGGGTGCCGTCCGCGCCGAGGAACGGCACCCGCGATCCGCCGGCCGCGGATGTCCGCGCGCCGAGGGACGCGGTGTGGCGGCTGTCCCACTGCTCCCGGCTGTGCACCAGCGACCACCGCCATGTGCCGGGCGGCACGGCACCGTAGTGCAGCGCCAGCCGCTCGGGCTCGCGCCGCCGCACGAACAGGGCGCGGTCGCCGTGCACGCTCAGGACGGTGACGGGCCGCGCGGGGTCGAGGTGCCAGCGCAGCAGGTCCGGGACGAGGTGGCGCAGGTCGTCCTCGATCCGCGCCGCGACCTCGCCGCCGTCGCCGCGGGCGATCGCGGGAAGGTCGAGCTCGACGTCGACGCGCGCCGCCGCGCAGGCACCGCGCCAGTCCCCGGCGGCCCGTCGCGCGGTCGCCGCCGCGATCATCCAGGCGGGCACCCCGACCCGCCGCGTCCACCGCGCGGCCGCCAGCTCACGACGCCACATCAGGTGCCCCGCACGGCCGCCCGCAGCGCGGCGACGACGGACGGGTGGGCGTCGAGGTCCTCCGCGTGCCGCGGCGCCGTCCGCCCGCGCCGGTCGGCCGCGGCCGGATCCGGCCCGGCGGCCAGGAGCCGGGGCAGCAGCGCCGGCGACGGCAGCCAGGTCAGCATGTGCAGCAGGGTACGTCCGTCTCGTCGCCGTGCCGCGCCTGGAGCACCACGAGCGAACGCCGGGCCGGCAAGGACTTCGGCAGCCGCCCCCGCGGTCGCCGGCGAGCCGCGCTGCCGTCGCCGTTCGATCAGCCGCGCGGGCACCCGTACCGGCGGATCCGCCGCCAGAGGGAGCGGTCCGTCATCTGCCGCCGAGCCCCCGCAGGGCGTGGATCGCCGCCGGGGTGCCGCCGCGGGTCAGCGCGTGCTCCAGCGGGGTCAGGCCGGACCGGTCGCGGGCGTCCGGGTCGAGCCCGGCGTGCCGCAGCCGTGCCAGGACCGGGCCCGGGTCGGGCAGCCACGCGATCAGGTGCAGCATCGTGCGGCCCTCATGGTCGAGCAGGTGCGGGTCGAGGCCGGCGTCGAGCCACGCGGCGATCGCCGGCCCGTCGCCGTTGACGGCGTGCAGCACGATGTCGCGGCGGCGCAGGCGCAGCGCCTTCGGCGTCCACGCGTCCGGGTCGCGCCAGCCGGCCCGGGCGGCGAGACACCCGCGCAGCGGCGCCCCGCCCAGCGCCCGCAGCGCCAGCTTCCGGCGGGTCTCCTCGGCGGTGTGCCGGTGGCCGCCGAGGATGTGCCACTCGCCCTGGCACCGCACGCGGACGGGCGCCATGTCGGGGACGGTCTCGGGGGTCCCTTCGAAGAGCCCGGCGAGGCCGGGGAAGAGGGCGTCGCCGACGAGCGGGTGCAGGTCCTCCAGCGGCAGGATCCCGCGGCGCACCAGGTCGAAGTCGACGGGGCGTTCGGCGCGGACCGCGGGCACCTCGGCGGGCGACACCACGCCGGCGCCGCGCCAGACCCGCAGGTCGGCGTCGATCCTGAGCGGCACCCCCTGATAGCCGCCGTGGCCGCCGATCCGGACGACGAGCTCACGGCGTCCCACGGCATCGGCGCGAAGCTGGGGGAGGTTGTGCGTGCCGGCGCGCATCAGCAGGTCGAGCCACTGCCCGTGGCTGATCTCGGCCCGCAGCGGCCCGACGTCGAAGCCGGCCAGGGTCCACGCGAGGACCCAGTCGCCGACGTCCTGCGCCGCGATGATCCGCTCCCGGTCCGTCCACGCCGCCGGCGGCAGCCGGTCTGCGGTGTCGGTGAATCCCGGCAGATGGCCGTCGTAGCCGCCGCAGCGTTCGAGGAGTTCGCCGGTGCACCGGCTGTCCCATCGCTCCCGTGGGAACGCCGCGCTCCCGTCGTGCGGGGCGGACACGAGTTCCAGCCGCCGGCTGGGCGTGCCCGGATGCTTCGGCCGGACCCGCAGCGCCTGCCGCCCGTGCACGGCCAGCGTCAGGCCGGCGGTTGCCGGCGGCGCCTGGAACTGATGCCAGCGCAGCAGGTCCGGGGCGAAGTGGGCGAGGTCGTCCCCGAACAGCTCCGCCCGCTCGTCGTCGAGCTCGACATCGACGTTCGCGGCGGCGCAGGCGGCCCGCCAGTCACCGGCGAGCCGGCCCGCCGTCGCCCGCTCGATCATCCAGTGCGGGACGGCGAACCGCCGCGCCGTCCGGAGCGCCCTCACCGGTCGTGCAGCAGGGTTTTCAGTTCGGGGCGGCCGAACCGGTCCATGGTCTCGACGACGGAGACGCCGTTGTCGTCCTCGCCGTCGAGGTCGGCCCCGGCCGCGATCAGGGCCCGGACGAGGTCGAGGGAGCCGGTGTCGTACGCGGCGGTCTGCAGCGGGGTCATGCCGCGCCGGTCGCGGGCGTGGACGTCGAGCCCGGCGTCGATCAGCCGGTGCAACAGCGTCAGGTCGTCGGGCGCCGCCATCAGGCCGCTGATGTGGTGCAGCAGCGTCCGGCCGTGCGCGTCGCGGGCGTGCGGGTCGACGCCCGCGTCGAGCAGCTCCAGGACGCCGGGCAGGTCGCCGTGCTGGGCCCGCAGCATGAGGTCGGCGCGCAGTTCGCGCAGGGCGCGGGGGAGCCTGGCCCGCCCGTCGCGCCAGGCCTGTTCGGCGGCGAGGCAGCCGTGCACCTGGCCGCCGAGGGCGAGGAGGGCCTGTTCGCGGCGGCGTTCCTCGTCGGTGTGCGGGATGTCGAGCCGGCCGCCGGTCATCCGCACCTGGTGCCACGCGCCGTCGCGGCAGCGCAGCCGCGCCTCGGTCCTCGGCGTCCTGCTCTTCCCGCCGCTGGGCTCCGCCTCCGGGAAGAACGCGGCGTGGACCAGGGGGTGCAGCCACGACACGGGGACCGCGCCGAGGCGGACCAGGTCGGCGTCGATGGGCCGCTCGTACGGGCCGGTGTCCAGGTGCCAGTCCTCGTCGCGTTCCCGGTAGCCGGTCGACAGCCATTCCCCGGTCAGCCGCGGCCGGTCGAACCCGGTGAGCTTCAGGACGTGGTTCCACCCGAACGTGAGCCCGACCTGGTCGGTGCCCCTGGCGCGGGCGGCGTTCAGGACGGCGGTGTGCTCGCCGAGGAAGCCGGTCCACAGCCGTCCCAGGATCCGCGTGAGCCAGCGGTGCTCGTCCTGCGGCGGCTCCGGTACGTCGGCGCCGGCGGCCTGCCACGCCTCCAGGAAGCGTCCGGCGTCGTGCAGGGCCAGGATCCGCTCGGTGGCGCCCCACGCGGACTCCGGCAGCGGCCGGCCCGCCGGGTCGTGGAACGGCAGGTGCGTCCACCCGCAGCCGTCGAGCAGGCTTCGGCTCTCGCGAGCGTCGAAGAGGTGCCGCAGGGCCCGGTAGTCGTGCAGCGCGTGGAACGGCCGGGGCCCGTCGTCCCATTCCCAGTCTTCCCAGGCATCGGTGTCGAGGGGTTCGGCGGTGGCGAAGAGCCGCAGCCGCTGGGAGCCGAACCCGAGTCTGGTGCCGCCGATGTACAGCGAAGGCCCGTCGCCCAGCAGATGGAACACCTGGCGGGCGTCGAGGTGGGTGTCGCCGCGGGCCGGTTTGCGGGGCAGGTGCCAGCGCAGCAGGTCCGGGGCGAAGTGGGCGAGGTCGTCCTCGAACAGCTTCGCCTGGTCGTCGTCGAGCTCGACGTCGACGTTCGCGGCGGCGCAGGCGGCCCGCCAGTCGCCGGCGAGCCGGGCGTCGGTCGCGGCCCGGATCATCGCGGGCGGCGTGGCCCAGCGCCGGATTCGCCGCCAGTTGCCGGCGGCCGCTGTGGTCAGGGTCGTCACCGGTACACGCTCACGATCTCGCTGCTGTTCGCACTACCGGGTCCGCCGTCGGCGGCCGGGAGCAGCGCGCTGATGGCCCGTTTCACGCGGCGCGGGACGTCCGGGCCGAGCGCGAGGCGGGTCAGGTCGGTTGCGGGCAGCGCCGCGAGGAGCGCCTTGGCGCCGCGGCCGCCGACGCCCGTGTGGCGCAGGTCGAGACGGCGCAGCGGAGTGCCGGGCAGGGCGGCGGCGAGCAGCGCGGCGCCGTCGTCGCCGACCACGTTGTCGGCGGCGCCGAGCACCCGCAGCGACTGCGGCCGGCTCAGGTCCAGGCTGTCCATGGTGCTCAGCCGCTCGGCGAGGCCGGCGACGGCGGCCTTCGTCAGTCCGTTGCCACCGAGGCCGAGCGTGGTGCCCGCGGCGCTGACCGCTTCGATGACCGGGCCGGCTCCGGCGTCGCCCAACCGGTTCGCGGCGAGGAACAACCCCTGGACTCCCGCGTCGCGCAGCAGCTTCCGCAGCAGCGGGCCCGCGTCGGGGCCGAGGCCGTTGCCGCCGAGGAAGACCCGCTTCACCGGCGTGGGCCGGGCGGTGAGCGCGTCGACGAGCACTTCCAGGCCGGCGGTGGTCAGGCCGGTGTTGACGAGGTCGACGGTGTCGATGGTCGTGTTGCGCCGCAACGTCTCCGCCAGGGCGGTGACCCCCTCGTCGCCGAGCGGGTTGCGTTTGAGCCACAGCGCCCGCACCCGGTCGTCGGCGGCGAGCCGCTCGAACAACGGTGCCGCGCCGGCGGCGTCGATCGCGTTGCAGCCGAGGTACAGCGTCTCGACCCGGTGCCCGTCGGGCAGGCCGGTCGCGAGGGCGGCCGTGCCCGCGGCGCCGAGCCCGTTCGTCCCCAGCAGCAGGTGCACGGCGTGCTCCGAGCCGGCGACGCGGTCGAGGACCTGGGTGACGCCTTCGGCGCCGAGGCCCTGCTTGCACAGGTCGAGGCGGCCGTCGGGCTGCAGCGTGCCGAGCGGGAAGCGCTCGGTGTCCCGGACCGGCTCGGGATCCCTGAGCCGTGCCAGCAGCGGCGACAGATCGTCGAGGTCGGCCTGCGGCACGGCCGGGACCGCGATCACCGGGCAGACGATCTCTACCATTCCACCACCTGGTAGTCCTTGAGGAAGACGCCGGAGATCCGGTCGCCGTGCACGCCGCGGACGATCGGGTCGTACACCCGGGCGGCGCCGTCGACGACGTCGAGCGGCACCCGGAAGCCGGCCTCGTGGAAGGCCTCCTTGGTGCCCTGCGGCCGCTCGTCGGTGACCCAGCCGGTGTCGACGCTGGTGACGTGGATGCCGTCGCGGGCGTAGTCCCCGGCGATCGTGCGGGTCAGCATGTTGAGGCCGGCCTTGGCCATGTTGGTGTGCGGGTGCCGGCTCGTCTTGTTGCGGCGGCTGAAGCTGCCCTCCATCGCCGAGACGTTGACGACGTACCGGTCGGGGTGCGGGGAGGCGAGCATCAGCGGGCGCAGCCGGGCGGTGAGCAGGAACGGCACGAACGCGTTGACGACCTGCACCTCCATCCACTCCCGCGGGCTGACCTCGTGCAGGTGCAGCACCCAGCTGTTGACAGGGCGCAGATCCAGTGGCTCGCCGGTCTCGTCGACCTCACCGGACGGGAAGAAGTCCACTGTGGACCGCAGCGCCGGGACCTGTCTCGCTCCGACGACCGGGACCGCTGGTTCGAGACCTTGCTGTTCCGCTGCCCGGAGCCCGCGATGGTACTCGAACGGGCGGGAGATCGTCTGGGCCGCGTTGTTGACGAGGATGTCGAGGTGGCCCCAGCGCTCGGTGACCGCGTCGACGAGGCCCACGACCGCGGGCAGGTCCAGGAAGTCGACGCCGTGCACCCGCAGCCGGCCCTGCCAGTCGGCGAAGTCGGTCTCGGCGGCGAAGCGGCGCGCGGCGTCGTGCGGGAACCTCGTGGTGACGATGACGTCGGCGCCGTCGCGCAGCAGCTTCAGCGCGGTCTGGTAGCCGATCTTGATCCGGCCGCCGGTGACGAGGGCGCGCCGGCCGCGCAGGTCGCAGCGGGCGGTGCGGCGTGCCGTGTTGCCGGTCGAGCACGGCCCGCACATCAGCGGATACGCGCGGTCGACGGTGCGGTAGTGCTCCTTGCAGACGTAGCAGCGTCTCGCCCGCAGCAGTTCCTGCTGTCCGGTGTCCTCGGTCAGCAGCTTCAGGTCGTGTGCGGCGGTCGCGGTCCGGCGGCTGCTCTTCTGCTGCTTCTTGCGGCTCTTGTACGCGCTGACGACCGCCTCACGCACGGCCGGCGCCGACGGGTCGTCGTCGTCCGCGCCGTTGAGCGCGGCGAGCACACGCAGGCACGCCGCGACGTCGGAGGGGTCCAGACGAGGCACCGGCAGAGCCTAGCCCGTGTGCGCAAGCGGCTTCGTTCCGGCTTTCGTTCCGGGCTTTCGTTTGGTGGACCGGCCGGAATCGAACCGGCGTCCTCCGCTCTGGCAAAGCGGTGCGTCGACCTCTGCGCTACGGCCCACCGCGGACGAGCATAGACGCGGTGGGTCGCTCTTCGGGTCTTGCGGGGCAGGGCCGGTCGGAATCGAACCGACGTCCTCCAGCGTGCTGTGCGGGCGCGACGACCTCTGCGCTACGACCCTGCCGCGGGGTAGCTTAGTACCCGCGTGCGAGGCTGGTAGAGCTGGTGCAGGACGAAGGTGTTGCCGTCGGGGTCGGAGAAGCTCGTGACCCGTGAGAACGGCCCTTCCTCGATCGGCCCGTCGAAGATGATGCCCCGCTCGGACAGCTCCTCGAAGGTCTTCTCGATGTCGTCGGTGTCCAGGACGATGCCGCGCAGGGATCCGGCCGGCATGGTCTCGAACCAGGTGACGAGCGTGAACGCGGTCTGACCGTGCTTCGGGGCCACCTCGACCCACCGGCGGTCGCCGGAGTCGTTGTCGCTGACCAGCTCCCAGTCCAGGGCGTTGACGTAGAAGTCGCGTGCCCGGTCCTGGTCGCTCACCGGGATGGACACGATCTGCACGTGATCGATCGGCATGCTTTGCAGGGTACCGCCGGAAGTGTCCGTCTCGTGGCGATTTGCCTGCTGTTACAGCAGTACCCACTCGGTGTGGACGGGGGCGCCTTCGGTGGGTTCGCACCGCAGCCGCACCGACCCCGCGGCGACCCCCTGGAAGCGGAACCTGCCCTCGTCGTCGACGTCCGCTTCGAGGTTGCCGGTGGGGGACTCCAGGACGACCTTGGCCGGCACGGCGGGGGACACGGCGCCGACCACCTCGACGGCGCCCTCGCGGGTCGTCGCCTGCACGTCGATCGTCAACGAGCCGCCGAAGAACGACAGCAGCCGGGGCGACCCGCCACCGCGGACCGCGACGAGGCGCTCCCGGGCCGAGTCGGCGGTCAGCTTGGCCAGGGCCGCGTCCGGGTCGCGCCAGGCGATGCTGGCCCGCGCGGCGGCGAGCACGTCGTCGGGCACCGGGTCGCGCCGTCCCGCCATGTCGCGCAACACCCTCAGCACCTCTTCCTCCCCGATCATCGGGTCGGCCCTGCACAGTGCGTCATGTCGAGCCCAATCTGCGTCGCAGCGTGCCCAGGCAGCGCTGCCGGGTCGGTCCGATGCTGCCGACCGGCACGTCGAGCGCGGCCGACACCTCGGCGTAGCTCGGCGGCGGATCGGCGATGAGCACCCGCAGCAGCTGCTGGCAGGGGCCCGACAACGCGCGGAACTCGTGCCACAGCGCCTTGTCCCGCTCGTCGCGCAGGACGCCCGCGTCGGGCTCCTCGTCGTCGCCGGCGCCGAGGATCCCGGCGAAGTCGGTGGCCGCGCCCGCGGGCACGTCCCGGCCGCCGCGGCGCAGCAGTGCCAGGGCCTCCCGGCGGGCGGTGGTCGCGAGCCATGAGCCGAGCTTGTCCGCGTCACGGACGGCGTCGATGTGCTCGACCAGCCGCAACCAGGTCGCCTGGCTGACGTCCGAGGCGTCGGACTGGCCGAGCTGGAAGCTGCGCGCGACCGACCAGACAAGGTTGGCATATCTGTCCACGATGGACTCCCAAGCCTTCTGGTCGCCGGTGGCGGCCGCCCTCAGGACCTCGGCGTTTTCAGGCTCAGCCATGGTCTCGAAGGCTATCATCGCGCCCCGCGGGAGACGGGGTGCGGCGACCTGCGTGCCGCACCCCGTCACCCCCCTCCCCCTGGTGTGGCACTGGTGCCCCCTGCCGTGGCGCGTGCCGGTCGCGCTTCCGTGCAGACGGACCGGGCTCCTGTGCACGCCGGTCCCGCGTCGTGTCCGCGCTTCGTGCGCGCCGGTCACGTGTCGCGTCTGTGGTCCGTGCACGTCTGTCCCGGGTTGTGTCCGTTGTCCGTGCGTGCCGGTCACGGGTTGTGTCCTTGTGTTGTGCATGCCGGTCACGCCAGTCCCGCGTAGCGGCCGTACCGGCGGGCCGCGCCGGCGATGACCGCCTCCGCCGCCAGCCGGGCCGAGCCGGCCCCGGGCAGCGCGTCGGCGATCGCGGCCGCGACGAACGGAGCCGCGAACGAGGTGCCGCTCCATCTCGCCCAGCCGTCGCCGAACTCCTCGTGATGCACGAACGTGCTGGTGATGTCCGCACCCGGCGCCGCGAGCGTGATCCACGTGCCGGTGTTGCTCCAGTCGCTGATCCGCCGGCCGTCGTGAGCCGCCACGGCGACGACCCGGCGCCGCCACGACACGCTGGTGCCGGCGAACGCCGCAGGCCAGAAGGGCCGGTCGTGCTGCCCGTCGTTGCCCGCGGCGGCGACCGCGACCCGGTCGCCGGTGCCCAGCAGCCGCGTCAGCGCCGCCGTCAGCAGCAACGGCGGCCGGTCGTCGAGCGTGTAGCCGCCCAGCGACAGGTTGATGATCTGGTGGTCGTACGCCTGCCCGAGACCCGCGATCAGGTCGGTCTCCCGGCACACCCCGAACGTGTCGACGATCCTGATCACCCGTGGCCGGACCTGCCGCGACCTGGCCAGCAGCACCCCCGCGACGAAGTTGGCGTGGCCGACGTCGCCGTCGCGCACCCCGTCGTCGTCGCCTGCCTGCAGGTCGGACTCGAAGTCGTCGGTGGCATACCGGTCCTTGGGCAGCGGGCTGTTGAGCCACACCCCGGTGTCCAGCACGAGCACCTCGACCTCCGGCACCTCACGGTCACGCACCGTGAGAGGCCCTGGCGCCGCCGGCCGTGGCGGGCCATACGGCCCCGCGTGCTCGAACAGCGTCGAGACGAACACGTGATTGGGCCCGGCGGCCACCCTGGTGTCACCGGCCGCCTCGGCCTGGACCCGCACCCGCCTCGCGGCGCGCGCGACGTCCAGGCCGGGCAACCGCACCCGCCGGAAGCCCTCCGGGACATCCCCCTCCTCCACGATGTCCCGGACGGTGAAGCCCTGCTCCACGAACGCCTGACGAGCGGTGGCGAAGTGGTCGTCGAGCACCAGGAGCTCGTCCGCGACGAACCGCACCGGAGTGCCGTCCGCCCGGTCCTCGCGACGAACCCACCCCAGCCCGGCGAGCCGGCGGGCGCGGCGCGACCGCCACTGCTCCGAACGGGCGTCCGCTGGTGCCATGGCTCCTCCTCACGTGGTCTGCAAAGAAGAGGTGGGTGGTCGGCTTCCTGATACAAAATCTTGCCGGGACTTCCCCCCGCTGTTTTCTGTCGTACGTGGGCGGCATGATGATGCCCGTGGCGAGCAATGACCAGCAGACCGTGACCCGCGAGCTGACCGTCCTCGAGGTGACCGTCACCGGCCCGGCCGGCGAGGCACGCTCCGTGGTGCGGCCCGACGACACCGTGACCATCGGCCGCGACGCCGCCAACGACCTGGTGGTCGAGGGCACCCTGATCTCCCGGCGGCACGCCGAGGTGATCTGGAATGACGACGGCTGGTTCCTGCGCGACCTCGGCAGCCGCAACGGCACCTATGTCGACGGTGAGAAGGCCGCGTTCGTCGCCGCCGTCGACGGGGGAGCGGTCCACCTCGGCGCCGCCGACGGCCCCAAGGTCGCGTTCAGGGTCATCACGATCACCGAGCCGGTGCCGGCGGTCCAGGCGGCCCCGCCCCTGCAGCGGGAGTCCGCCCTGCACGACGCGGGCGCGCTGATCCGCCTCGGCCGTGGCCCCGACAACGACATCGTGCTCACCGACCTGCGCACCTCGCGCAACCACGCCGAGGTGCGCCGCACCCCGACCGGCCATGAGGTCGTCGACCTCGGCAGCCGCAACGGCACGTTCCACAACGGCAAGCCGATCGCCCGCCAGCCGATCCAGGCCGGCGACATGATCTCGATCGGCCGGCACGAGTTCATCTTCGACGGGATGCGCCTGCACGAGTTCGAGGACGCCGGCCCGTCCTCGCTCATCGCCGACGACCTCACCGTCCGCATCAAGGACGCGATCCTGCTCGACGACGTCAGCTTCGCGCTCAGCGAGGGCAGCCTCCTGGGCGTCATCGGCCCCTCCGGCTGCGGCAAGTCGACCCTCATCAAGGCCGTCGCCGGCCTGCGCCCCGCCACCCAGGGCACCGTCCGCTATGACGGCCGCGACCTCTATGCCGACTATGCCGAGCTGCGCTACCGCATCGGCATGGTCCCGCAGGACGACGTCCTGCACCGCCAGCTCACCGTCCGCCGCGCGCTGCGCTTCGCCGCCGCGCTCCGCTTCGCCGACGACGTGCCGCGCCAGGAGCGCCGCGTCCGCGTCGCCGAGGTGCTCCGCACGCTCAACCTCACCGAGCGTGCCAAGATGCGCATCGACAAGCTGTCCGGCGGCCAGCGCAAGCGCGTCTCCGTCGCCCTGGAGCTGCTGACCGAGCCGTCGCTGCTCTTCCTCGACGAGCCCACGTCCGGCCTCGACCCGGCGCTGGACAAGGAGGTCATGGAGGAGCTGCGCGACCTCGCCGACAAGGGCCGCACCGTCGCCGTCGTGACGCACAACGTGATGCACCTCGACCTGTGCGACCGGGTCCTGGTCCTCACCGTCGGCGGCCGGATGGGCTATTTCGGCCCGCCCGGCGACCTGCTCTCCTTCTTCGGCGCCGAGGACTACGCCGAGGTCTTCCGCGAGGTCACCACCAACGCCGACCACTGGATGCGGACCTATCGCAGCTCGGAGATGTATACGCAGTATGTGACGGCCCAGATCGCCGAGGCGCCGCTGCCGAAGCCGGCCGCCGTCGAGCGGGTCACCGTCCCGATGCCGCGTAACCCGGCCGACGCGGCGCCCGCCGCTTCCTCGGAGCTCGACTCACCGACGGCCGAGCAGTCGATGCCGCAGCGTCCGGAGACCGCGGCCGCCGCGCCTGCTGCCGCCGCCCCTTCGCCTGCGTCTGCGGCGTCTGCGGCCACGCCGTCCGCTGAGTCTGCCGTTTCCGGGAAACCGGCGCGGGCGGTCGGGCGGGCGAGGGTCAAGCTCGGCGGGGCATCGCTGCGCAGCCGGGCCCTGCACCCCGCGGCGCCGATCCGGCAGTTCCTCACCCTGTGCCTGCGCATGTTCTGGGTCATCGGCGCCGACCGGGGCCTTGCCCTGTTCACCATCGGCCTGCCCCTCGCCCTGGCCCTGCTGACCCGCACCGTCCCCGGTGAAAACGGTATGGCGCCCGGCCTGACCAAGTTCAGCCTCGAAGCGCAACGCCTCCTCGTCGTCCTGGCCGTCGGCGCCGCCTTCCTCGGCACCGCCGCCGCCATCCGCGAGATCGTCAACGAGGCAACCATCTACAAACGCGAACGCGCCGTCGGCCTCTCCGCGGGCGCGTATCTCGCCTCGAAGGTCTTCGTCTTCGCCGTCATCATCGTCGGCCAGACAGCCCTGTTCACCTGGCTCGCGCTCCTCGGCAAGAACCCCCCGAAGGACCCGCTGATCTTCCCCCAGCACTGGCTCCTGGAGATCAGCATCCCCGTCGCCCTGGTAGCCCTCGCCTCCATGGCCTTCGGCCTCCTCGTCAGCGCCCTCGCCAAGACCACCGAGCAGACGACCCCGGTCCTCGTCGTCGTCGTGATGGCCCAGCTCGTCCTGTCCGGCGGCCTCTTCGAGCTCCAGGGCCAGACCGTCCTGCAACAGATCGCCTGGCTCTTCCCCACCCGCTGGGGCCTCGCCGCCGGCGCCTCCACCGTCGACCTCCAGTCCATGATCCCCTTCAAGGACACCCTCTGGGAGCACACCACCGGCGCCTGGTGGCGCTCCGTCCTCATCCTGGTCATGCAGATCGCCGCCCTGATCGGCCTGGCCCGCCTGGCCCTCCGCCGCCTGGAGCCCGGCCGCCAGTAACCACTTCAGCCCTCCGACCCCGCCGGCGGCGTCCCCCAACGCCTCGCCGCCCCGCCTTCGGAGGCGGCGGCCTGGTCTGCGGGTCGGCCTGGTCTGCGGGGTGACCTCCCTGCGGGGTGACCTGGTCTGCTGGGCACCTCGTGTGCGGGTCGGCCTGGTCTGCGGGGTGACCTCCCTGCGGGGTGACCTGGTCTGCCGGGCACCTCGTGTGCGGGTCGGCCTGGTCTGTGGGGCGACCTTCCTGCGGGTCGGCCTGGTCTGCTGGGTGGCCTCCCTGCGGGGCGGCCCGTGCCGTGGTCCGGGAGGCTCCTCCGAGTGGGTGCGGCGGGAGGCGGCAGTAGGTTGGGGGGTATGGGTGATGCGATCCGCGCCGAGACGGTTTCCGTCGGGGACGAGAAGATTCAGGCGTACCAGGCCAGGCCGCTCGGGCCCGGTTCGTTCCCCGGGGTGGTGGTGATCCATCACCTGCCGGGCTACGACGAGTCGACGAAGGAGATGGTGCGGCGGTTCGCGGCCAACGGGTACCTGGCGATCTGCCCCAACCTGTTCTGGCGGGAAGCGCCCGGGGCGGCGCCCGATGACGCGTCGGCGTTCGTGCGGGGGCAGGGCGGTGTTCCTGACGAGCAGGTCATCGGGGACGTGCGGTCCGCGATGGACGCGTTGCGGGCGCTGGACGGGCACAACGGCAGGATCGGGGTCATCGGGCACTGCTCCGGTGGCCGGCAGGCGCTGCTGGTGTCGACGGCGCTGCCGCTGGACGCGGCCGTCGACTGTTACGGGGCGTTCGCGCTGGAGCCACCGCCGGCGGCGAGCGGGCTGAAGATGACGTCGATCAAGGATCGGCTGCAGGACCTGAACTGCCCGGTGCTGGGGTTGTTCGGGGACGACGACAAGAACCCGGCGCCGGAAGAGGTCGAGCGGCTCGCCGGCATCCTGGCCGGGCATGGCAAGGCGTTCGAGCGGCACAGCTACGAGGGTGCCGGGCACGGGTTCTTCTCGCCGGACCGGCCCGGGTACCGGCCACAGGCCGCCGTCGACGGGTGGAAGAAGATCTTCGCGTTCTTCGACCTGCACCTCGGCGGCAAACGGCTGGAGGTCTGAGCCGTGTGCACGTACGACACCGAAACCGTCGAGCTCGAAGGCAGCGCCAAGGGGCCGGCCGGGTGGTTTCCCGTGACCCGGGCCGCGGTCTACGTCGACCATCCGCATCACGCGCCGTTCGGGCACACGCTGAACATCGACTTCGCCGACCCGGCGCGGGGACCGGCGGCGCGGGTCGCCGTCGAGCTGACCGAGGAGGCGGCCCGGGCGCTGGTCGCCGCGATCACCGCCGCCCTCGACCACGCCCCGCCGGGCCTGGCCAGCGCGAGCGCCCCTGTGTAAAGGGCGGCAAAAGTGTAAGCATCGAGGGATGGGCGCTTATCGCGACACGTACGAGCGCAGTCTCACCGACCCCGGCTGGTTCTGGCGCGACGCCGCCGCCGGGGTCGACTGGGACCGCATGCCGATCCGGGTCCTGGACGGCGACCGCCCGCCGTTCTACCGCTGGTTCCCGGACGCCGAGCTCAACACCTGCCACAACGCCGTCGACCGGCACGTCGCCGCCGGGCGGGGCGAGGAGACGGCGCTCATCTACGACAGTCCGGTGACGGGCACGCTCCGGTCGTACACCTGGAGCCGGCTGCGACACGAGGTCGCGGTCTTCGCCGGGGCGCTGCGGAAGCTCGGCGTCGGCAAGGGGGACCGGGTCGTCGTCTACATGGCGATGGTGCCTGAAGCGGTGATCACGATGCTGGCCTGCGCCCGGATCGGCGCCGTGCACTCGGTCGTGTTCGGGGGGTTCGGGCCGAAGGAGCTCGCGGCCCGCATCGACGACGCCCGGCCGAAGGTGGTCGTCGCCACCTCGTGCGGGATCGAGGGCAGCCGCGTCGTGGAATACAAGCCGCTGCTCGACGACGCCCTCGCCGAGGCCACGCACCGGCCGGAGCACCGGGTGATCCTGCAACGTGAGCAGGCTCCCGGCGTCCTGCGGGACGGCGACGTGACCTGGGAGGACGCCCTCGACGCGGCGACGGCGGCCGCGTGTGTACCGGTGGCCGCCACCGACCCCCTGTACATCCTCTACACGTCGGGGACCACGGGCCGGCCGAAGGGGATCGTCCGTGACAACGGCGGGCATGCCGTGGCGCTGACCTGGTCGATGGCCAACGTGTACGCGACGGGACCCGGTGACGTGTTCTGGGCGGCGTCGGACGTCGGATGGGTCGTCGGCCACTCTTACATCGTGTACGGGCCGCTGCTCGCCGGCGCCACCACCGTCCTGTACGAGGGCAAACCCGTCGGCACCCCGGACGCCGGCGCGTTCTTCCGGGTGATCGAGCAGCACAGGGTGACGGCCCTGTTCACGGCTCCGACCGCGATCCGCGCGATCCGCAAGGAGGACCCGGAGGGCAGGCTGGTCGCGCGGCACGACACGTCGTCGCTGCGGACGCTGTTCCTCGCCGGTGAGCGGCTCGACCCGCAGACCTACGAGTGGGCCGGTCAGACCCTCGGCGTGCCCGTCGTCGACCACTGGTGGCAGACGGAGACCGGCTGGCCCGTCGCGGCGAACCTGCGCGGCCTGGAGCCGATGCCGACGAAGGCCGGCTCGCCGTCGGTGCCGGTGCCGGGCTTCGACGTGCGGGTCGTCCAGCCGGACGGCACGCCCGCCCCGACCGGCGTCGACGGCGCGATCGTCATCGGGCTGCCGCTCCCGCCGGGCTGCCTGCCGACCCTGTGGCAGGACGACGAGCGGTTCGTCGAGTCCTACCTGACCGAGTTCCCTGGCACGTACCTGACCGGCGACGGCGGCCGCTTCGACGACGACGGCTACCTCTACGTCATGGGCCGCACCGACGACGTCATCAACGTCGCCGGGCACCGGCTGTCCACGGGCTCCATGGAGGAGGTCCTCGCCGCGCACCCCGCCGTCGCCGAGTGCGCGGTCATCGGCGTCGACGACGAGCTCAAGGGGCAGGTGCCGCGCGGCTTCGTGGTGCTGAAGGCGGGCGTGGACGCCGATCCGGGCACCCTTCAGGATGAGCTGGTCGCTCTGGTACGCCGGCGCATCGGCGCCGTGGCGTCCCTGCGCAGGGTGCAGGTCGTGCCGGCGCTGCCGAAGACGCGGTCGGGCAAGATCCTGCGCAAGACGATGCGCGGCATCGCCGACGGCGGCGACCCGGCCGTCCCGTCCACGATCGAGGACCCGGCGGTCCTGGACGCCTTGCGACCGATCCTGCGCTCTGCGGAAAAACGCTGACAGCGAACACGCTCACAGCGAACCGGGGGTCCATTCCCCGGGTGCGATCACTACGGTCGAGGAAAGCCCCGGGAAAGGACGCCGCACATGGCAGACACGCAGGTCCCCTTCGACAGCGCCGTGTTCGACAGGCTGCTCGCCAAGCGCATCATCGTCCTCGGCACCGAGGTCAACGACGAGAGCGCCAACCGCATCTGCGGCCAGCTGATCCTGCTCGCCGCCGAGGACCACGAGAAGGACGTCAGCCTCTGGATCAACTCACCCGGCGGTGTCATCAGCGCCGGCCTGGCCATCTACGACACCATGCGCTTCGTGCCCAACGACGTGTCGACGGTCGTCATGGGCATGGCCGCCTCGATGGGCCAGTTCCTGCTCAGCGCCGGCACCCCCGGCAAGCGCTACGCCCTGCCCCACTCCCGCGTGATGATGCACCAGCCGTCCGGCGGCATCGGCGGCACCGCGGCCGACATCGCCATCCAGGCCGAGCAGATGCTCTTCACCAAGAAGACCATGCAGCGCCTCATCGCCGAACACACCGGCCAGACCAACGAGCAGATCGAGGCCGACTCCGACCGCGACCGCTGGTTCACCGCCCAGGAAGCCGTCGACTACGGCTTCGTCGACAAGGTGGTCGCCGGCGCGGAGCAGCTCGCCGTGAGCTGACCTGGACCACGCCGGCCTCGCGCGAGCCGGCCGCGCTCGGGGGTGGTCTCGCGCGGGTCGGTTCGCGCGGGGTGCTTGCGCGGGGGTTGGTTTTGTCCTGGTCTGATCACGGGTCGGACCGGCACCGTGCCCGGGTGACCTCGTGCTGGCCGGTAGCGCGGGCCGGTCGCGCGGGACTGGTTCGGGTCGGGCTGCCTGGCCTCTTTCCCATGATCCGGAATACTTTGTGTCGCCAGAGCGGCACGAACTCTTCCGGATCATCCAGAACCCCGTTCTGGGGCCGGGGTCGTCTCGCGCTTGGGGTGAACTCGCGTTTAGGCTGCCGGGCGTGAGCATCGAACGTGAGGTCGCGCCCGGGGAAGTCGGCATCGACGCGAAGCGGCTGGATGTGCTGGACGCGCACCTCGCGCGGTACGTCGACGACGGGCGGCTGGCCGGGTGGCAGCTGGTCGTCAGCCGGGACGGGCGGGTTGCGCACGCTTCGACGTACGGGCGGCGGGACATGGAGGCCGGGTTGCCGGTCGAGGCCGACACGTTGTGGCGGATCTACTCGATGTCGAAGCCGATCACGTCCGTCGCCGCGATGATGCTCTGGGAGGAAGGGCGTTTCGAGCTCACCGACCCGATCAGCCGGTGGCTGCCCGAGTTCTCCCAGCCTCAGGTGTACGACCGGGGCTCCGCCGGGGCGCCGTTCACGGTGCCGGCGGCCGAGCCGATCCGGGTGTGGCACCTGTTGACGCACACGTCGGGCCTGACGTACGGATTCTTGCAGACCTCGGTCGTCGACGCGTTGTACCGCAAGGCCGGGTACGACATCCTGCCCAAGACGGGCGTCGATCTGGCGCAGTCCAGCCGGGACTGGGCGGCGCTGCCGCTGCTCTTCCAGCCCGGCACGCGGTGGGGTTACGGGGTGTCCACCGATGTCCTCGGGCGGCTCGTCGAGGTCGTCGCGGGGCAGCCGCTCGGAGACTTCCTGCGGGAGCGGATCTTCGAGCCGCTGGGTATGACGGACACCCGGTGGTCGGTCGACCCGGCCGGGGACGACGCGAAGCGGCTCGCCGCGCTGTACGTGCCCAGCCCCGCCGACGGCAGGGCGGTCCGGTTCGACGTGATCGGCAGGCACGCTCTCGACGAGCCCGCCATGCAGTCCGGTGGTGGCGGGCTGATCTCCACCGCCGCGGACTACCACCGGTTCACCTCGATGCTGCTCAGTGAGGGCGTGGGCGCGGGCCGGACGTTGCTGAGCAGCAGGACCGTGCGGTTCATGACGCAGAACCACCTGCCCGGCGGGGTCGACCTCGACCGGCTGCAGACCGGCGGCTTCGCCGAGACCACGTTCGAGGGGGTCGGCTTCGGGCTCGGCTTCGCCGTGGTCCGTGACCCGGTGCCGGCGAAGACGCCCAGCTCACCGGGCACGTATTACTGGGGCGGCGCGGCCAGCACCGCCTTCTGGATCGACCCCGCCGAACGGCTCACGGTCGCGTTCTACACGCAGCTGCTGCCGTCCAGCACCCACCCGATCCGGTCCCAGCTGCGCCAGCTCGTCTACTCGGCGCTCACGGACTGACGGTCAGCCGAACTTCAGGCTCCCGCCGCCGGTGACCACGTGCACCTTGTGCCCCGAGGTGGCCTGCGACTTCACGGTGCCGGACTGCTGGCCGCCGTCGAGCTCCACGTCCAGGGCGTAGCCGTCGGCGGTCAGCTTGAGCGACACGTCGCCGCCGCCGCTGTCCAAGTCGATGCGGTCGGGGGCCTGCGCCATCGCCAGCTGGACGGTGCCGCCGCCGGTGCGGGCGGTCAGCTCCGGCGGGGCCAGGCCCTCGCCGGTCAGCGCGCCGCCGTCGGAGGACACGTCGATGATGCCGGTCAGACCGGCCAGGGAGATCGCGCCGCCCGCGCTGTCGAGCCGCACGCTGAGCGTCGACGGGATCTCCACCGTGTACGAGATGGAGCAGCCGCCGCTCTTGCAGCCGGTCGACTGCAGGACGAGCTCGCCGCCCTCGACGCTCTGCTTGCGGCCCGGCTTGTCGGCCTTGAACCTGGCGGTCTCCGTCACCTTGATCGTCGGGCCGGAGCCGGCCTTCACCGTGATCGCGCCGCCCGCGCTGTCGACCTCGACGACGCTGACGTCGTCCTTGACCTCGAACGTGCTGGTGGCGGACTGTTCGTCGCCGCCGGTCGCCGCCGGGGTGCCGGACGAGCCGCAGCCGGCGAGGGCCGTCGGCGCCGCAAGGGCCAGCAGGGCTGCGAGCGTCAGGATCCGCGGTGACTTCACGGACGTCAGCTTCGCACGGCCCGCCGGTCCCCGTTCGATAGGGTCGGCGGCATGAATCTTGTCGATGCCGCGTATGCCCGCGCCGAGACCAGCGGCTTTCCGCTGTCCTGCGAACGCCCCGTCGGCCGACTGCTCGCCACCCTCGCGGCGGGCGTCCGTCCCGGCGGCAACATTCTCGAGCTCGGGACCGGCGCCGGGGTCGGGGTGGCGTGGATCGTCAGCGGGCTCGGGGAGCGCACCGACGTGACCGTGACGTCGATCGAGCTCGACGCCGGGACGGCCGCCGTCGCGGCGACCGGGGCATGGCCGTCCTTTGTGGACCTGCGGGTGACCGACGCCCTGACGTTCCTGCCCACCGCGGTCGGCGCGTTCGACCTGATCTTCGCCGACGCGCAGGGCGGCAAGATCGAGGGGCTCGACCTGACCATCGCCGCGCTGCGCCCGCGCGGCGTGCTCGTCGTCGACGACATGCGGCCCGCGGACGGCTGGCCCGAGGACTTCGTGGCCCGTCAGGACGGCGTACGCCGGACGCTGCTGGACCACGGGGACCTGGTGTCCGTCGAGCTCGACCACGGCTCCGGCATGGTGCTGAGCACTCGGCGCTGACTGTTTGTGCTGCTCACGGGCGGGTAAAAAGGAGTTCCAGTACGCCGGGGACGGGCACTTCGACGAGGAGATCGGCGCCCGTATGCGGGAGCTGCGGCCCGGCGCGCCGACCACTGCGACCCAGCCGAAGGCCTTGAAGAAGGCCCTGGATGCGATGCGCGCATGACGGGTCGGCCCGTGCGGGGTCATCCGACCGACGGAGACGATAGGGGCGGGGTGTGCCGGTACCGTCGAGACCGATGAACGCCGTGGTGCTTGCCCTGCACGGGTTGCTCGTGGAAGGGACCGTCGAGACCGTCGAACCGGTGCTCGCCGGCTGTCTCGTCGCGGCCGAGCCGCGGCTCGTCCTGGACGTCTCCCAGGTGACGGTGTGCGACACCGCCGGCGCTGCCCTGCTCGTCAGGGTCGCCGAGCTCGCCCGGCAGCGGGGAGGGGAGCTGCGGCTCGCCGTCCCTTCGCCCGCGATCAGGTCATGGGCGCAGGTCGCCGCCGGGATGGATCGCATCGCCACCTTCGCCAGCGTCGAGGGCGCGGTCGACGCCGACCCGCGCGACCTGCTGCCGGGCCCGGGCCAGGGGGCCGCGGACCTCGGCGCGGCCGCACCGACGGCGCCGTGCGTCGACGAGCCCCTCCAGCCGCAGCGTCGCCGCCCCCGCTGGCGGGTCAACCCCTCGGCCCGCGGCAGGTCCCGCCGCGGCCCCACATCCCCGCGCCGATAAGCACCACGGGCACGAAAAGCCCGATGAGCACCGCTCGCCCGAAAAGCCTGGTGGACGCCGGAGGGTCAGCCCTTCGGGCCGCGGACGACCACGCCGAGGTCGCGCATCACGGCGTCGGTGAGGCCCGGCAGCTGCGCCGGCTCGATCGTCACGCCGCGCAGGCTGCTCACGCCGCTGACCTCCGACAGCTGGTTGCCGCGCAGGTCGGCGCCGCGCAGGTCGCAGCTGGTGAAGGACATCTGCCGCAGCCGGCAGCCCGACATCGCCGCCTGCGGCAGCACGCAGTCGCGGAAGGTGGTGTTGACCAGGACACACCCGACGAACCCGGTCGGGCCGATGGTGGTGATGTCGTCGAGGTTGGCGGCGTCCAGGCGGCACCCCTCGAACAGGACGTCGCCGAACCGCGACTCGGCGATGTGCGCCCAGGTGAGCTTGCAGTTGACGAAGTGGACCCGCTCGACCGTCAGCCCGGTCAGCCGCGCCGCGCTGAAGTCGACCTTCTCGAAGCGGCAGCCGGACACCGTCACGTCCTCCCAGACGGCCCCGTTGAGGTCGAGATTCTCCAGGTGGGAGCGGCGCAGCCGGGCGTCGATGAGGGTGGTGCGGATGGCGCGGCCGGTCTGCACGTGGGCGTCGTTGAGGTTGCCGCCCCACGGCGCGCTGACCGGCTCGAGCTCACCCAGGTCGATGACGGGGAGATCGATGTCGAGTTCGTGCACGGTGCGCAGTGCCACGCACCTCACCGTACACACGTAGGCTGATCAGTCATGAGCGGTGCGTCATGAGTGAGGCGGTCGTCGGGCAGCGCAGGGTCGACGGTCGCACGCTGCGCGCGGAGCGGACCCGGCGGGCCATCGTCGACGCCCACCTCGCGCTGCTGGAGGAGGGCGACCTCAAGCCGACGGCGGAGCGGATCGCCGAGCGGGCCGGGGTGTCCCTGCGCGCGCTGTGGACCAACTTCAAGGACATGGAGCGGTTGTTCGCCGCGGCCGGCGCGCGCCTCATGGAGCGCCAGGCCGCCGAGCACCGCCCGGTCCCGCAGGACCTGCCCCTGCCCGAGCGCATCGAGGCGTACTGCGAGCAGCGCGCCCGGCTGTTGGAGCTGATCGCTCCGGCGGCACGCGCGGCCCGGCTGCGGGAGCCGTTCTCCGCGGCGCTGCGGCACAACCGGACCTGGTATGTCACGAACGCCCGCGAGGAGCTGGAGAAGCTCTTCGCCGGCGAGCTGGACGGCACCGGCGCCGCCCGCGAGGACACCCTGCACGCGCTGACGGTCGCGACGACGTTCGCGTCGTGGTCGATGTTGCGCGACGAGCTGCACCTCGACGTCCCCGCGGCGACCGGGGTGCTGCGCCGCGCCGTGACGGCGTTGCTCTGCGCGACCGAGGCATAAGTTTCGCTTAGATCGTCGTGAAATCGGCGTCGCTGGTTGGAATCGGCGGCGGGGCGCCTCATAGGCTCACATGCGATCGTGTCGTCTGTGCCTCAGGAGGCAGCTGGTGTCCGCGTTCGGCCCGTACGACGCCCGCAACACCGAGCCCGCCCACCACGACGCCGGCCACGGCGACAACTGGTACGGCAACGCCGCCCATGACAACGCCGCCCACGGCGACGCCCCGTACGGCAACGCCGCCCACGGCGACGCCCCGTACGGCGACCGCGTCCATGGCAACGCCCCGTACGGCGACGGCGCCTACGGCAACGGCCCGTACGGCGACGGCGGTCACGGGCAGGCACCCGAGGCCGACGAGCACGAGCCCCGGCACCGTCGCGGCACCCGGCTCGCCGTGATCGTCGGTGTCGGGGTCGCCGCGCTGCTCGTCGTGGGCGCGACCGCGTTCGGTGGCGCCGTGCTGCTCGGCAACAGGAGCGACACCGGCGACGCCGCCCGGACCTCGGTGGCGGGCGACGCGACCGGCGACCCGGCGAACGCCGGCGACATGAGCGGCGGCGACCCGTCGGGCGCCGCGCCGTCCGGCGGGGTCGAGGGCGCGACCGCCTCGCCCGCCCCGACGACCCCCGCGTCCTCGGCCGCGCCGACGAAGGCGGCCACCACACCGCCCGCGAAGCCGAAGACGACCGCCCCGGCCGCCGGCGGCAACGCCTCCTACGAGGCGCAGGTCCTCGCCATCGTCAACACCGAGCGCGCGAAGGCCGGCTGCAAGCCCCTGGCGTACAACGCGAAGCTCACCACCGCGGCCCGCAAGCACTCGCAGGACATGGCCACCAACGACTACTTCTCGCACGACTCGCAGGACGGCACCGGCTTCGCCACCCGCATCACGAACGCGGGCTACAAGTGGTCCGGCGCGGCGGAGAACATCGCGAAGGGGCAGCGCACGCCGGCCGACGTCATGAACGCGTGGATGAACAGCTCCGGTCACCGGGCCAACATCCTCAACTGCGGGCTGAAGGACCTCGGCGTCGGCCTCGCGTACCAGGGCAAGACCCCGATCTGGACCCAGGACTTCGGCAGCCCGCGGTAGGCAGCCTGGCAATAGTGATCGCTACCGATCGGTAACCCTCTGGTAGCGGAAAAAGACCGTCCAGTGGTTGCGTTTCGGCGCGCCGTTCGGCATCGTGCACATCGGTCAGTGCTTATGGTGCCCGGGCGGATTACTCAATTCCCTTCGTGCGGGGCCGTACCACCCGCACCTCGAACCCCTCCGGGCGGGTTTCTTCGAGCAAAGGGACATAACGTGATCGCTGCCTCCCTGCGACGGCGGACCGTGACACGCATCGGGGCGTTCGCCGCGGCCGTGCTCCTCGGCCTGGGCGTCTCGCTCATCGGCGCCTCCCCGGCGTCGGCCGCCGGGGTCGGCTACGTGCGGCTCGCGCACCTGTCGCCGGACACCCCCGCCGTCGACGTCTACCTGAGCGCCGTCGACGGCTCGATGGCGACGCAGAAGTTCGACGCGGTCGGCTACGGCGTCGTGTCGAAGTACCTGCCGCTCGCCCCCGGCACCTACGCGGTCGCGATGCGGCTGCCCGGCGCCGCCGCCGACAGCCCGCCGGTGCTGAGCACCCAGGCGACCGTCGTGGAGGGCAAGGCGTACACCGTCGCGGGCGTCGGCAAGTTCGCCGACCTCGGCCTGCGGGTCATCCCCGACGACCTGGCGCTGCCGGACCCGGGCAAGGCCAAGGTCCGCGTCGTGCAGGCCTCGGTGAAGCAGCCGACGCTCGACGTCACGATCGCGGGCGGCGCGAAGATCGCCGGCGAGGTGCAGTTCGCGACGACCACCGACTACCAGCTGGTCGACCCGGGCAAGTGGACGCTGCGGCTCACCGCGCCGAGCGTCACCACCGCCGCGACCACGGTCACCGCGCCGCTCAAGGCCGGCAGCGTCTACTCGCTGATCGTCCTGGACGGCAAGAGCGGCCTGACCGCCCAGCTGCGGACCGACGCGACCAGCAGCGGCGTGCCCGCGGGCGGCGTCGACACCGGTGGCGGCGGCACCGCGCAGGACGGCTCCGGCGTCTGGCTGCCGGTCTTCGGCGGCGCCGCGCTGCTGGTCGTGCTGATCTCGGCCGGCCTGGTGATCCTGCGCCGCCGGCACCGGGTCGCGGCACCGCTGCAATAACCTAGCCACATGGTCAGGTCCGCCGGTCAGGTCGTCAGGCACCGTGCCTTCCGCCTGAGCCCCGGCCGGCGGCGGACCCTGACGCTCATCGCCTGCGTCCTCGCGCTCGCCGCGCCGGTCTACATCGGCGCGGCGACGCTCGTCGGCCGCCGGGTCGACATCGACGCGGGCGAGTCCAACTGGATCGTGCCGCACCGCATCGACCTGGCCCCCCTCGCCGACGCCGCCGCGGAGGCGCCGCCGACGAGGTTGCGGATCGCCTCGCTGGGGGTCGACACCGGTCTGGAGTCGCTGACCGTCGACCCGCGGGGCGAGCTGCGGAGCCCCAAGGTGTACGAGGAGGCCGGCTGGTTCGCAGGCGGCACCGTGCCCGGTGATCCGGGGCCGGCGGTCCTGGCCGGGCACGTCGACTCGAAGACCGGCCCGGCGGTGTTCTACAAGCTGCACGAGCTGAAGACCGGCGACCGGGTCGAGGTGGAGCGCGGCGGCGCGTGGCTCACCTTCACGGTGACGGCCCGCGAGCACTACGCGAAGGCGAAGTTTCCCAGCGCGAAGGTCTACGGGCCGACGCCGCTGCCGGAGCTGCGGCTCATCACGTGCGGCGGCGAGTTCGACGCCGCCCGGCATTCATACCGGGACAACGTGGTGGTCTACGCAGTGCTGAGCTGACGCCCAGCCCGCGGAAGTTAAGGTCGGTGTGCCAGGTCGCCTCGCGGCGATAGGCGCATCACGGCTCCAGCCGAACGGTATTCCGTGAAGGCAGTGTGGTGAGGCCCGGGGACACACAGCACACCGACTCACTAGACAGTAGCGCGCCCGACACGCATCGTCTGGTGATCTGGGTCTCTCAACGCCTCCGGACGCCCCGGAGGAAGAGCACCGCGCCGCCGATCGCGGCGATCGGGCCGATGGCGGCCCAGATCGCGTGGCCCGACATCGCGCTGCCGCCCAGCAGGTTGAGCCCCTGCAGGGTCCAGACGATGCCGGAGAGGATCAGCAGGGCCCCGACGACCACCAGTACCCATCTCATGGCGCTCACAGTAGCGCCGAGGACCGCCAAAGTCGCCTGGCCGGTCCGGCGACGAGCCCGAGCTCCTGCAGGTAGGTCGTGACCCGCTCCGCCGACCAGCGCAGCGTCTCCCGGAAGGCCGGGTTGCGCCACGCCGCCGCCCGTGTCCGGACCGGGTCGAGGCCGGCCGCGGCGTAGACGCCCGGGTGGATCAGCGAGTAGGTGACGGTCCACGCGGCCCGCCCGATCGTCAGCCGCGGTGCCGGCGCTGCTGCGGGCGGGCCGCCGCGACGCGCTGCTGCGGGCGCGCCCGCCGACCCGGTGCCGGCCCGGCTGCTGGAGGTGGACCCCTGGGGCAACGTCCGTTTCAGCGGCACCGGCACCCCGCCGAACACCGGCGACCAGGGGTGACAAGCGTCGGGCGCCACCCCACGGCCGCACCCTCGGCAGCTGGCGGGCTGCTGACGGAGGGTGGCCGCCGGTGTGGCGCCCGGCTGACGCGGTACAGGTGGAGCAGGTCGGTCAGCGACCGGCGAGGAGCCGGTTGACCGCGTTGTCGACGTCCAGGTGGTCCGTCTCGTGCCCGCGCGGCACGACGCTGTACGTCCGGCGCAGGAAGCGCACCAGCACGCTGCGTGGGACCTCGAACAGCGCGTTGCCGTCCGGTGAGGACAGGGCCAGTGCGACGAAGTCGCCGCGCGGCCCGTTCCACGGCCATACCCGCACGTCGCCGATGCCCGCGGGCTCGTCCAGGCCGGTGAACAGCAGCTCACGGGCGAAGGACCAGCTGACCGGCTCGCCCCCGGCCGACTCGGCGTGGAAGAGGACGTGGACCGCGTACGGGTCGTTCGGGTCGTATCGCAAGCTGGCTCGCACCGGCAATGCAGTCGCGTCGGGCGCGACGAGTCGTAGGGATGTCTCGACCTCGACGGTCGATGGTCGGATAGCGCTCATGTCGTACTCCCCCCGGCACCGCTGCGGAGCATGCCGTGCCCCGCCTCTCTTATGTTGAGGCGATTCCCAGTGTTACGCGTAGTGATTCTGCGATCTCACTCTGTAGTGTTTCTGGGCCCGATTTGCCGTCAACCGAACAACGTGCGCGCGATGTCCGGTTTTCAGAGCGTGACCGGGGTCCTTGACGTGACGTTTGGGCCGTACGTCAATTCATTCGGGTAACGTCCAGTGGTTCGTGGGAGTGACGGGTTATCCAGTGATGGGAACGGAAATTGCGCGACAGTGAGGCGGACGGGTCGGGCGTTACGCCTGATTCCGGACCGCTTGGCTCCCCACCGGGTGACTTCCGGCGTGTCGCTGCGCCGGAGCGGGGTGCCGAAGCGGGTAAGGGGACGCAGGAGGCCGCCGAATTCGAGGCCGGCCTGAAACCCGGCGGGTTCTGGCGCCGGGTCGCCCACAGAATGCTGGGCTGGCGCGAGCGGCTCTATGCCACGCGGATCGGCCGGTTCGGCGTGAAAATCGTGGTCGCACTGGTCGGCACGCTGGTCATCGCCGTCGGCGTGGTGCTGCTGCCGCTGCCCGGGCCGGGATGGCTCGTCATCCTCGGTGGGCTGGCGATCCTGGCCATGGAGTTCCACTGGGCCCGGCGGCTGCTGACGTTCACCAAGCAGCAGTTGCAGCGCTGGACCCGCCTGGTGCGGGAGGGCTCCTGGCTGGTCCGGATCGCCACCGTCGGAGGCCTGCTCCTGGTCGTCGGCGCGGCGTTGCTGCTCTCGCTCCGGATGCTGGCCTGACGTCGCGGAAAGCGCCGGATGCCGGCCGGACCGCACGAAAGGCTGCTTGCCTGACTTCACGACAGCGATCATGCGGGCGGTGAGGATGAGCCAAGGACATCCGCCCCGGGTGACTTGCCGGACGCGAACGACTTAACCGATCGTGCGCGTTTCATGCTGTATGCGTTTCGAGACGGCGGGGATTGCGCGCCAGGTGAGCGAGAACGGTACGGTGGGAGTAATGTCGCCCCGATCGGGGGCTACTATCCCGCTGAGTATCTTGTTCGTGTCCAAATGATGCGGCACGCACGTGTCGATGATGCGGCACGCATTGGCAGCACCTGAAGAAAGGCCACTCATGGCGAAACGCGTCATCCACGAGCTGATCGACGACATCGACGGCAAGCCCGCCGCCGAGAGCATCGTGTTCGCGCTCGACGGCGTGCAGTACGAGATCGACCTGTCCGCGTCCAACGCCGCGAAGCTGCGCGACGCCGTCGCCCCGTTCGTCGCCGCCGCGACGAAGATCGGGCGGGGCGGCGTGGTCAGCACCGTGCGCGGCCGCGACGTGCGCGGCCGGGGCGTCACCCGCGGCGACCGCGACCAGAACCGTGCCATTCGGGAATGGGCGCAGGCCAAGGGGATCGACGTTTCCGACCGGGGCCGGATCAAGCAGGACGTGGTGGACCGCTACCACGCCGAGGCCGGCCGCTAAACACGATCTGCCCGCTCTGAATTCGATGGAGTGCCGAAACCGGTCGATGCAGCGTCGCATTCCGGGGAGAAACGTGATCGAGCCGCGTCCCAGCTGGGGCGCGGCTCGATCGCAATAGGCGGTTATATGGCGCCGAGGGTCGCGCCCTCGTGGACCGTGCACGGCAGGAGCCGCTGCACGACACCACCGCCCTCGATCGCCTCGGTCAACTGGTCCACCGCCTGCCAGCCCATTTCCCGGCGCGGAATCCGCAGCCTGGTGATCGTCTCGTCGACCGGTCCGGCGCCGCTGGGCTCACCGAGCGCCACCACCGACACGTCCCCGGGCACCTCCCGGCCGTCCGCCCGCAGCGCCGCGACCAGGTCGACGGCGTCGGCGTGCTCCTCCAGGAACACCGCGGTGAGCCGCTCCCGCCCGATCGCCGCAGGCCATTGCCGTGACGGTTGCGGCAGGTGCACCAGGTGCGCCCCGCCACCCGCGAGGAAGCCGCGGAGCCGGTCGGCGTGCGACTCCGCGGGCCCGCCGGTGCCGAGGTAACCGATCCGGGTGTGCCCGAGCGCGGCCGCCCGCTCGAGCAGCGCCGCGACCGCCGCGGGGTAGTCGGCGCCGACACAGGGCACCGGCCCGCCGGCGTCGTCGCGCCGGCCGACGGACACGAACGCGTGCCCCTCGCCGACGAGCCGGCCCAGGTCGTCGCGGTCGACCCGGCGGCCGAGCAGGATCGTGCCGTCGGCGATCCCGATCCGGCTGTCGGCGTGGAAGATCCGCCGGCTCTCCGCGTGCGACGTGAAGAGCAGCAGGTCGCAGCCGAGCTGCTCGGCCCGCTGCTCGATGCCGACCAGGAACGGGTGGTAGAAGTCGGCCGCGGTGGCCGGGAACACCGGTTCGTACGTGAACACGCCCAGAATCCGGTTCCGCCCCGAGACCAGCCGCCGGGCCACGGGGTCGGCGACGTAGCCGGTGGCGCGGATCGCGTCGAGGACCCGTTGCCGGGTCTCGGGCGCGATCCGCACGTCGTCACCGGTGCGGTTGTTGAGCACCAGCGACACCGTCGCCTGGCTCACCCCCGTCATCCGGGCGATGTCCCGCTGCGTGACTCTTCTGCTCACAAGCGAAGGTGTATCACCCTTTGAGCCCCGTGTGCGCGAGCCCCTCGACGAACTGTCGTTGCGCGATCACGAACACGACGAGCACCGGCAGCGCGGTCAGCGACGCGGCCGCCAGCTGGACGTCCCACATCGGGCCGCCGTACGCGTCGACGTACTGCGTCAGCGCCTGCGGCAGCGTGTACTTGTCCTTGCTCGACAGGTACACCACCGGCTCCAGGAACAGGTTCCAGCTGTTGAGGAACGTGAAGATGCCGACCGCCCCGAGCGCCGGGCGCGCGAGGGGCAGCGCGATCAGCCGGAACGTGGCGAACCGGCCGAGCCCGTCGACGCGCGCCGCCTCCTCCAGCTCCTTGGGCAGCGTGACGAAGAACTGCCGCATGATGAACGTCGCCAGGACGCTCGGCGCCCCGAAGATCGGCACCAGGATCAGCGGCCAGTGCGTGTCGATCAGCCCGAACCGGTTGAACAGCTGGAACAGCGGCACGATCGTCACCTCGCTCGGGATGAGCAGGCCGGTGAGCACGACCACGAACAGCGCGTTCTGCCCGGGGAAGCGGATCCGCGCGAACGCGTAGCCGGCCAGGGACGCCACCGCCATCGTGCCCACCGTGACGATCGCGGCGATGTACAGGCTGTTCCAGTACTGCTCCGCGAACGGCTGGAGCCGGAACACCTCCCGGTACGCGCCGAAGTGCCATTCGGAGGGCAGCAGGCGGGGCGGGTAGGCGAAGATCTCGCTCGTCGACTTGAACGACGATGTGACCATCCACCAGGTCGGGAAGACGAACGGCACGCAGAGCACCGACAGCAGCCCGTAGACGAGGACGCGAGTTCTACTGCTCATGCACGACCCACTTCCGGCGCAGCTGCCACTGCACGAGTGTCAGCGCGAGGACGATGACGAACAGCAGGATGGCCAGGGTCGAGCCGTAGCCGAAGTGGTGGAACTGGAACGCCTGCTGGTAGAGGTAGTAGACGAGCACCGTCGTCGATGTGCCGGGACCGCCCTGGGTGAGCACGGCGATCTGGGCGAAGACCTGCAGCGACCCGACCACGGTGATGATCGACGTGAGCAGGATCGTGGGGCTGATCATCGGCACCGTGATGCGCCGGAAGCGGGTCCACGCCGACGCGCCGTCCAGCTGCGCGGCCTCGTAGAGCTCACCCGGCACACCTTGCAGCGCCGCCAGGAAGAGCACCATGTTGAGCCCGACGTTCTTGAACACCTGCACGGCGATCACGGACACCATCGCGGTCGGCCCGGTCCGCAGCCAGTTGGGTCCTTCGACCCCGACCGTCTGGAGCAGCCCGTTGACGCCGCCGTTGGACTGCAGCAGGAAGCCCCAGACGATCGTCCACGCGACGAGCGACACGACGACCGGGGAGAAGAACAGCGTCCGGTACACCGCGAGCCCCCGCAGCCGCTGGTTGAGCAGCACCGCGAGCAGCAGCGCCAGGCTGAGGTTGAACACGACCAGCCCGACGGAGAAGATCCCGGTCGCCCGCAGCACCGACGGCAGCGTCGGGTCGTCCAGCAGCGCCTGGTAGTTCTCGCCGCCGACGAACTCGAAGCTCCCCGCCAGGACGTTCCACTCGTGCAGGCTGTACCAGAGGACCATGCACAGCGGGGCGTAGACGAAGACGGCCGAACCGGCCAGCTGGGGGGCGATGAACAGCCACCCCGCCAGCCGGTCCGCGGTCTGGGACCGAAGTTTCACTGCTTCGCCAGTTGCGGGGCGATCTTCGCGCACACGCCGGACAGCACCGCCTTGACGTCGGCCTGCGGCTGCCACAGCGGGTCGAGGCTCGCGCGGACGGTCTGCGACAGCTCGGCGAACCCGGCGTGGCTGGGGCCGACCGCGCCCTTGGCGATCCCGTCGACGACGACCTTCTGCAGCTGGTCGGGCTTGAGCAGCGGGTTGGTCTTGGCGAGCGTCTCCGCGGTCTGCTGCGAGGTGCGCGGCGGCGGGAAGTACGCGGCGAGCTTCGCCGAGTTCGCCGGGCTGGTCATGAAGGCGAGGAACTCCTGCGCGGCGGCGGCGTGCTTGCCCTTCTTGAACACCCCGATGCCGGCCTGGCCGAACACCGCGTAGTCGCCGACCTTGCCCTTCGGCAGTGGCACCAGGTCCCAGCCGAACTGGTTCTTCAGCAGCGACGCCCGGCTGATCTGGGTGATCGTCATGGCGGCGTCGCCGGCGAAGAAGTCGGCGCTGACGCCCGGGCCCGGCAGGGCCTTGTCGGTGAAGATCGCCTTGTGCAGCGTGGTCATCGCCTCGACCATCTCGGGTTTGTCGAAGCCGCAGGTCTTGCCGTCGGCGCTCCACGCCTGCGCTCCCCAGCCGCCCCAGAAGCTGGCCAGGTTCTGCCACGACTTGTAGTCGAAGTCCCGCACGACCAGGCCGCCCTTGCCGGACTTCGCGTTCACCGCGGCCGCGGTCGAAAGGGCCGTGTCCCAGTTCCAGTCGCCGGCCGCGATGAGCTCGGCGGGGGTCTGCTTGCCGGCGGCCTTCACCAGGTCATTGTTGACGAACACGCCGAACGGCGAGGTGGAGAACGGGTAGGCGAACAGCTTCCCGTCGCTCTGCCACAGCTTCATCGGGCTGGCGCCGAGGTCCTCGAACTGGTAGCCCGGCGTCTTCTTCAGCGTGTCGTCGAGCGGGACGAGCGCGCCGGAGGACACGAAGTCGGGCGCGGAGTTCTCCAGGATCCACGCGAGATCCGGCTGGTTGCCGCCGGCGATCTGCGTGGTCAGCGCCGTGGTGTACGTGTCGAACGGCAGCGAGTCGAACTTGATCTCGGTGACGTTCGGGTGGGCGGCCTTGTACTCACCGGCGATCTCGTTGAACAGCTTCAGGTGTGCCTCGTTGGCGGTCCAGATCGTCATGCGCAACGACACCGGTCCGTCGTCCTTCGGTTCTTCCTCGGAACTGCACGCCGTGAGGCCGAGCAGGGCCGCGGTGGCCACCGCGATGGCTGTCTTCATTCGCATGGGGGTCTCCAGAAGTGGGGGTGTCTTCAGTACGCGGTGACGTCGGGCCAGGCGAGCTCGACGCCGTCGTTCGTCAGGCGGGTCTGGAACGCGGCGAGCAGTGCCGGGTCGGCGCGGACGGCGCGGGGGGTGGTGCGCTCGTCCAGGCAGAACGCGGCCAGGGCGCCGGCCGCCTCGCCGATGTTCCATTCGACGGGGTGCAGCCGGTAACAGCCGTTGGTGATGTGGGTCGTGCCGAGGTTCTTCGCCGCCGGCAGGAGGTTCTCGACCCTGCGGGGGAGCAGGGCGCCGAGCGGGATCTGGAACGGGCTGGACGGCACGTCGATGTACGTGTCACCGCCCGTGGAGGGGTGCAGGTCGATGCGGTACATGCCGACCCCGACGGAATCCGGGTAGTCGACGCTGCCCTTGTCGCCGCGCACGGCGAAGGACAGGTCCTGCTCGACGACGGTGTAGTCGGCGAGGATGCGCCGCGACTCGCGCACGTACGGCGCCTGGGCCAGCCCGTCCGCCGATCCGGTGACGTCGCCGCGCAGCCGCAGCCCGGGGAAGCCGGTGCCGCCGTCGGGCCGGGGCGCCTCCGTCTGCAGCCAGTACAGCACCGACATCGACAGCTCCCGGGCGCGCGCCAGGTGCTCGCCGGCGTCGGGCACGTCGATGACCGGCGACTCGAAGTAGTCGATCATCGGCCAGTTGACGAGCGTGATGTCGCTGGCGTACGCGCCGGGCGTGAACAGGTTGCGCGCCGCGATCCGCCGGAACGTCCACAGGTTGGCGTCGCCCGGGTTGAGCCGCTGGTCGGCGATGACACCGACCGGGTCGTCGTCGGGGTTGGGGGTGAAGCTGCGTTCGGAGATCTCCAGCGTGCGCGGGTGCGGCGACCGCCACGACAGCAGCGGGCCGCCCCAGATCGGCGGTGCGTAGGCGCGCCAGAACCCGTAGGCGTTGGGCCGGTCGATCGTGTGGTCGCCGTCGACGTGGTCGATCGCGAAGCACACCGAGACGGCCTGCATGTTGGCCGGCTGCGCCGTCGCCGGTGCGCTCGGCTCGCCCGTGTCGTCCTGCGACTCGAAGCCCGTCACGTACTCGGTGCCGGTCAGCGGCAGCAGCTCGCCGGTCTCGGTGGCGTCCAGCACGTACCGCGCGGTGATCACGGTGCCCTCGCCGGTGTCACGGTGCCGGCCCGTCACGGACGTGACCCGGTCGCCGTCGGTCTCGGCGCCGGTCGCCCGCCAGGGCTGCAGGACGGTGAGGCGGCCGCCGCCGCGGTACGGCTGCAGCATCGCCTCCAGGACGGCCTTCGCCACCGCGGGCTCGTGGCACAACCGGCTGACGCCGCCGGCGCCGGGGTTCAGGTGCGTCCAGCGCCGCGCCGCGTCGGTGAGCGGGTAGTAGCGCCGGTAGTAGTCGCGGATCCCTTCGCGCAGCGCCCGGTAGCTCGCGGTCACGCCGAACTGCTCGACCCAGGAGTGCTCGTCCGGTGGCACGGCCTGGCTGGTGAGCTGGCCGCCGATCCAGTCGAACTCCTCGGTGAGCACGACCGTCCGCCCGGCCCGCAGCGCGGCGAGCGCCGCCGCCACCCCGCCGAGCCCGCCGCCCACGACGAGCACGTCCGCCGTGATCTCCTTCACGTGTCTCTCCTCGATCTTGCTTGTTCCAGGGTTTCACCTGCGACAAGTTCGCAGGCCAGCAACGTCTGCCGGGCCGGCTGCCCACCGACCAGGTCGACCAGGTGGTCGACGGCCTGCCAGCCCATCTCCCGCCGCGGCGTCCTGAAGCGGGTCACGTCCAGCGGCGGGGGAGTGGCGCCGGCCCGGGTCGGCTCGCCGAGCACGACCACCGACACGTCCCGCGGCACCTCCCTCCCGTGGTGCCGGAGCGCGGCGATCAGCTCGGCCGCGTCGGCGGGCTCCTCGAGGAAGATCGCGGTGACGTCCTCCAGCTTCTCCAGCGGCACGTCCCGGCGCTCATGGGTGGCGTGGACCCCGGCGGCCAGGCACGCGTCGGCGAAGCCGCGCAGCCGGTCCAGGTGCGACTCGGCGGGCCCGCCGGTGCCGACGTACGCGAGCCTCCTGTGTCCCCGCGCGACGGCTTTCGCGACGAGCTCCGCGGTCGCCGCCCCGTAGTCGGCGCCCACGTACGGCACGTCGGCCGCGTCGCGCCGGCCGACACTGACGAACGGGTGGTGCTCGCCGACGAGCCGCGCCAGCTCGTCCTTGCCGATCGACCGGCCCAGCACGATGCACCCGTCGGCGAGCCGCATCCGGTGCGGGCCGGAGGTGAACAGCAGCAGGTCGCAGCCCACCTGCTCGGCCCGCTGCTCGATGCCGACCAGGAACGGGTGGTAGAAGTCCGCGGTGGTGCTGGGGAAGACCGGCTCGTAGGTGAACACGCCGAGGATTCGGTTGCTCCTGTCGGCGAGCCGTCGCCCGACGACGTCGGCGACGTAGCCGGTGGCCCTGATCGCGTCGAGGACCCGCTGCCGCGTCTCGGGCGCGATGCGGACCCCGCTGTCGGCCCGGTCGTTCAGCACCACCGACACGGTCGCCTGGCTGACGCCGGTCATCCGCGCGATGTCGCGCTGCGTGACCCGACGTCCCACGGTGATCTCCTTGGCTAATGCGTATCAGCACGCTCAGGCCACGAATCGTGCGCCCGTCCCCGCTGACCCGTCAAGCTCCCGGAGCGCTTTCGTTACCCGTTCGCGTCCCCAACTAATACGCATTAGCGCGAGATGCCGAAGGCGGCCCCCCGAGGTGTCGGGGGGCCGCCGTCCGTGCTGCGCCGACGGTTCGTCGTCGGCCGCGGCGCAGGTCTTCGGAAGGGGTCAGCGGGATCTCGGGACGAGGTGCTCCAGGCCGATGGGGAGGTCGCGGACGCGGATGCCGGTGGCGTGGTGGACGGCGTTGGCGACGGCGGCGGCGGTGCCGACGATGCCGATCTCGCCGATGCCCTTGACGCCCATGGGGTTGAGGTGGGGGTCGTGCTCGTCGAGCCAGGAGACCTCGACGCGGGGGACGTCGGCGTTGACGGCCACGTGATACGCGGCCAGGTCGCCGGTCACGAAGTCGCCGGTGCGCGGGTCCAGGATCGAGCGCTCCAGGAGCGCGCCCGACAGGCCCATCGTCATGCCGCCGAGGAACTGGGACCGGGCGGTCGTGGGGTTGACGATGCGGCCGGCGGCGAAGACGCCCAGGAGGCGGTCGACGCGGACCTCGCCCGTCACCGTGGACACCCGGACCTGGCAGAACTGGGCACCGTACGCGTGCCGGGAGAACTCGGGACGGTCGCGGACGTCGAGGGTGGTGTCGGCGCGGACGGCCACGCCGCCGTCGGGGACCCGGCCGCCGTGGTCGCGGTGGATGCGTTCGCGCAGCAGGCGGCAGGCCTTCGTGACCGCCCAGCCCCAGGAGGCGGTGCCCGTCGAGCCGCCCGCGACGGTGGCCGGGCCGATCGCCGAGTCCCCGACGGTGATCGCGACGCAGTGGGCGGGGACGTCGAGGGCGTCGGCGGCGATCTGGCGCAGGACCGTGCGGGCGCCGGTGCCGATGTCGGCGGCGTTGACCTCCACGTCGAAGCGCTGGTCCGCGGTCGCCCGGGCCAGGGCCGTCGACGGCCACGTGATCGACGGGTAGGTGGACGCCGCGACGCCGGTGCCGAGCAGCCATTCGCCGTCGCGGCGCACCGCCGGGCGCGGGTCTCGGCCGGACCAGCCGAAGCGTTCCGCGCCGTCCCGCAGGCATTCCACGAGATGCCGGCTGGAGAACGGGATCCGCTCCTCCGGGTGCACCGGCGGCTCGTTGTCGATCCGCAGCCGCACCGGATCCCAGTTGCCGGCGGACGCCAGCTCGTCGATCGCGGACTCCAGGGCGAACGCGCCCGGGCACTCGCCCGGTGCCCGCATCCACACCGGGGTCGGCACGTCCAGCGCCACGACGCGGTGCGTGGTGAGGCGGTGCGGCGCGGCGTACATGTGCCGCGACAACACGGCGCTCTGCTCGACGAACTCCGAGAGCTGCGACGTCTGGCTGACCGCGTCGTGACCGATGGCGAGCAGCCGGCCCTGCGCGGTCGCCCCGAGGCGGATCCGCTGGATGGTGGGCGTCCGGTAACCGGCGAGCGCGAACAGCTGCTGCCGGGTCAGCGCCAGCTTCACCGGCCGGCCGACGAGCCGCGCCGCCATCGCCGCGAGGACCGTGTTCACCTTCATGGTGCCCTTGCTGCCGAACCCTCCGCCGACGTGCTCGTTGACGACCCGCACGGCCTGCGGCGGCAGCTCGAAGAGGCCGGCGAGGGCGTCGCGCGCCGCCGTCGAGGCCTGCGTGCTGTCGAACACGACGAGGCAGCCGTGCTCCCAGAACGCGGTCGTCGCGTGCGGCTCCATCGCGCAGTGGTGCTCCGCCGGCGTGTGGTAGGTCGCGTCGACCCGGACCGCGGCCTCGGCCAGTCCGGCGTCGACGTCGCCGATCGCGGACCGCGCCGGGTAGCCGGCGTTGACCTGCACCGGCTGGTACAGCGCGGGATGGTCGATCCGCAGCACGGTGTCGGCGGTGGTGCCCTCCTCCCTGACCCGCACCAGGTCGGCGCCGCCCCGCGCGGCCTCCGGCGACGTCGCCACGACGACCGCGACGACCTGGCCGCGGTAGGCGATCCGCGGCGACTGCAGGACCATCAGCTCCGGGTCGCCGACCGGCTCGAGGTGCGGCGCGTTGCCGTGCCAGAGGACCCCGAGGACCCCCTCCTCGGCGAGGGCGCGGGACGTGTCGACGTCGTGGACGACCCCGCGGGCCACCGTCGACTGGACCACCCACGCGTAGGCGGCACCGGGCACCGGGTGGTCGACGGCGTACGGCGCCCGCCCCGTCACCTTGTCCCACGCCTCGATGCGCGGGCTCCCGACACCGACGGCGGGCTGCGTCGCGCGTTCGGTGAGCGAGGTCAGGAACGTGGTCACCAGCTCGCCTCCGTCATCCCCCGCAGGACCCCGACCGTGAGGTTGCGGATCAGCGGCACCTTGTACGCGTTGTCGCGCAACGGCCGTGCCGCCGCGAGCTCCTCGTCCGCGGCGCGTTCGAAGTTGTCGACGGTCGCGGTCGCGCCGCGCAGCATCCGCTCCGCCGCGTACGCGCGCCACGGGCGGTGCGCCACGGCGCCGAACGCCAGCCGGACGTCGCGGACGATCCCGTCGCGGACGTCGAGGGCGGCGGCGACCGACCCGGCGGCGAACGCGAACGACGAGCGGTCGCGCACCTTGCGGTACGTCGACAGCCGCGCGATCGGGGTGGCCGGCAGCACCACGGCCGTGATCAGCGCCCCCGGCGGCAGGTTCGTGTCGCGTTCCGGGTGGTCACCGGGCAGCCGGAAGAGCTCGTGCACGCTCATGTCCGCGGGCCCGTCCGGGGTGAGCAGCTCGACCCGCGCGTCGACGAGCGCGAGGGCGACCGCGAGGTCCGACGGGTTCGTCGCGACGCACTGCGGGGAGCCGCCGAGGACCGCCAGGTCGCGGTGCTCACCGTCGCGGGCGGCGCAGCCGGTGCCGGGCCGCCGCTTGTTGCACGCCTTGGTGACGTCGGCGAAGTACCGGCACCGGGTGCGCTGCAACAGGTTCCCGCCGATCGTGGCCCGGTTGCGCAGCTGCGCCGACGCGCCCGACAGCAGCGCGAGGGCCACCGCCGGGAACCTGGTCCGCACCACCGGGTCGGTGGCCAGGTCGGTGTTGGCGGTGAGCGCGCCGGCCCGGATCCCGCCGTCGGGCAGCGGCTCGATCTGCCGCAACGGCAGGCCGCTGACGTCGACGAGCAGGTCCGGTGCGGTGACGCCGAGCTTCATCAGGTCGATGATGTTGGTCCCGCCGGCCAGGAACGCCGCGCCCGGGTGCGTCATCGTGGCGACGGCCGACGCCGGCCCGCCGGCCCGCTGGTACTCGAACGGCTTCACCGGGCCGCCACCTCCTGGATGGCGGCGACGATGTTGACGTACGCGCCGCAGCGGCAGATGTTGCCGGACATGCGCTCACGGATCTCGTGCTCGTCGAGGTCCACCTCCTCCGCCGCGGCCTCCTCGAGCATGCCGACCGCGGAGCAGATCTGCCCCGGCGTGCAGAAGCCGCACTGCAGCGCGTCGTGCGCCACGAACGCCTCCTGCATCGGGTGCAGCGTCGGCGGCTCGTCGGGCGGCACCGCCGCGTGGATCGCGGTGCGGCTGCTGAGCCCCTCCACCGTCGTCACGGCCGCGGCGTCGCAGGTGACGGCGAGGACCAGGCAGCTGTTGACCCGCCGCCCGGACAGCAGGACCGTGCAGGCGCCGCACTGGCCGTGGTCGCAGCCCTTCTTCGTGCCCGGCAGCGACAGCTGTTCGCGGAGCACGTCGAGCAGGGTCGCCCGGTTGTCGACGCTCAGCTCATAGGTGTGACCGTTGACGTCGAACCTGACGTCGCTCGTGAACCGTCTCTCCACCACCACGTCCTGCCCACCGGCGGCGCACCCATGCGTTCCGGTGCCCGGCGGGCCCACGAAGTCACCCGAACTGTGGGACCGTGAACCTCGTGAACCTCGTGGACCCCGAGGACCCAGTGGACCCCGAGGACGGCGGCGCGGTGACGAGGGACGGCTCCCCCGTGGGCGTGTACGCGCGGCTGCCGACGACCGGTGAGCCGGCGCTCGTCCACGCGGCGGTCCCGGCCGGCGCGGAGATCCTCGAGCTCGGCTGCGGCGCCGGCCGGCTCACCCACGCCCTCATCGACCTCGGGCACCCGGTGACCGCCGTCGACAACTCCGCGGACATGCTGGCCCACGTGCGGGGCGCCGCGACCGTCCTGGCCGACATCGAGACGCTCGACCTCGATCGCCGTTTCGCGGGTGTACTGCTGGCGAGCCACCTGTTCAACACGCCCGACGACCGGTTGCGCAGCAGGCTCCTCGCCGCCTGCCGGCGGCACCTGGCCCCCGGCGGGCGGGTCGTGATCCAGTGGCTGCCGCCCGCCTGGTTCGACCGGGTGTTCGCCGACATGCGCCCCGTCACCGGCCGCATCGGGCGGGTCGAGATCACCGACACCCCGCTGTCCCACGACGGCACCGTGCTGCAGGCGGTCTGCACGTACCGCGACATCGACCAGCCCGGCACGACCTGGACGCACCGGTTCGCCACCCGGCGGCTCAGCCGCAACGAGCTGCACGCCGCCCTGTCCGGCGCCGGTCTGCGCTTCGAACGTCACCTGGACCCCGGCCGGCACTGGCTGACCGCCACGATCTGAGCCGGCCCTTGACCTGAACCTCGCTTGAGGTTCCACCCTGGTGGGCATGAAGGCGATCGAGGTGGCCCGCTTCGGCGGTCCCGAAGTCCTGCGGCTGCGCGACGTCCCCGACCCGGTCCCCGGCGACGGCGAGGTGGTCCTCGACGTCGAGGCCGCCGACACGCTGTGGCTGGAGACCCGCGTCCGGGCCGGCGGCGGCGCCCCGTTCTTCCCCGTGACGCTGCCGTACCGGCCGGGCGTCGGCGCCGCCGGCACCGTGCACGGCCGCCGGGTCCTGGCCCGGCTCCGGCACGACGGCGGCGGCTACGCGACCCGGGTCGCGGCCCGCGAGGACGCGCTCTTCGACATCCCGGACGGCGTCGGCGCGGGCGAGGCCGCCGCCGTCCTCCACGACGGGGTCACCACCCTGGCGCTGCTGGACGTCGTGAAGGTCGTCGCCGGGGACCGGGTCCTGGTCACCGCCGCCGCGGGCGGCCTCGGCGCGCTGCTCGTCCAGGCCGCGAGGGCCGCCGGCGCGACGGTGGTCGCCGCCGCCCGCGGCCCGGCCAAGCTCGCCGCGCTGCGCGCGCTGGGCGCGGACGCCGTCGTCGACTACGGCGTCGCCGACTGGACCGACGGGGTGTGGGACCTGACCGGCGGCCTCGACGTGGTCCTCGACGGCGCCGGTGGCGACTACGGCCGCGCCGCGTTCGACCTCGTCGCCGAGGGCGGCCGCTTCTCCTCCCACGGCACCCCGGCCGGGTCGTTCGCCACCGCCGACCCGGACGTCGCACGGGCCAGGGGGATCACCGCGACCGGCATCGAGGCCGTACAGCTCGCCCCGGACGGGTTCCGCGCCTACCTCACCCGGGCCCTCGCCGCCGTCGCCGCCGGCCGGCTGACACCGTTGATCGGGCAGACGCTTCCCCTGGACCGGGCCGCCGACGCGCACGCCGCGATCGAGGGGCGCACCGCGATCGGCAAGACGGTCCTAGCAGTCACATGACACGGCCCGGCGGGGCGCCGTCAGCTCGTCGGCCGGGCGGCGGTCCGGGCCGGTCGGCGACTGATACGTGAAGCCCTCCCGCACCCAGTACTCGTAACCGCCGAGCATCTCCCGCACCTCGTAGCCGAGCTTGGCGAACTCCAGGGCGGCCCGGGTCGCGCCGTTGCAGCCGGGCCCCCAGCAGTACGTGACGACCCGCGCGCCGGCGGGGACGACCTCGGCGGCGCGCCCGGCGATCTGCGCCGTCGGCAGGTGCACCGCGCCCGGCAGATGCCCCTGCGCCCAGGCCTGCGCGCCGCGCGAGTCGACGACGACATAGCCGGCCGTGCGCGCATGCAGGGCCGCGTGGACGTCGCTGACGTCGGTCTCGAAGCGGAGACGACCGGCGAAGTGGTCGATGGCGGCTGTGTTGGTCATGCGCTCATCGTGGCGGCGGCCGCCCGGCCGGAACAGTGGCGTGAATGCCACTGTGCACTAAGATACCGCCATGCTCGACGTGTCCGTCCTCGCCTATCCGGGCATGTCGGCGTTCGAGACCGGCATCGTCACCGAGGTGTTCGGCCTGCCCCGGCCGGAGTTCGACCGGCCCTGGTATCGCCTCGTGGTCTGCGCGCCCAGCGACGCGCCCGTGCCGATGATCGGCGGGGCGACGCTCAGCACCCCGTTCGGGCTCGCCGACTTCGCCGCCGCCGGCACCGTCATCGTCCCCGGCGTCGCCGACGTGCACCGCGACCCACCCGCCGCCGTCCTCGACGCGCTGCGGGCCGCCCACGCCCGCGGCGCCCGGATCCTGTCGATCTGCTCCGGGGCGTTCGCGCTCGCCGCCGCCGGGCTGCTCGACGGCCGCCGCGCCACGACCCACTGGCGCTATGCCGATCTCCTGCAGCGCCGTTTCCCGTCGGTGCGGGTGGATCCGGACGTCCTCTATCTCGCCGACGGCGACGTGTGGACCAGCGCCGGCAGCGCCGCCGGCCTCGACCTGTGCCTGCACGTCGTGCGCGCCGACCACGGCGCCGCGGTCGCCAACGCCGTCGCCCGCCGGCTCGTCGTGCAGCCGCACCGCGACGGCGGGCAGGCGCAGTACATCGAGACGCCGATGCCCGCGACGGGCTCCCTGCCGTCAGGCGACGACCGGATCTCCCGCAGCGTCGGCTGGGCCCTGGAGCATCTCGCGGAGCCGCTCAGCGTCGACGTGCTCGCCCGGCAGGCGCACATGTCGCCGCGCACCTATCTGCGGCACTTCACCAGGGTCACCGGCACCAGTCCCATCCGGTGGCTGATCCGCCAGCGCGTCCAGGCGAGCCTGGCCCTGCTGGAATCGACCGACACCCCGATCGAGCGGATCGCGGCGGCCGTCGGGTTCGACACGCCGGTCACCTACCGGCACCACTTCGCCGGCACGATGCGCACCTCGCCGTCGGCGTATCGGCAGGCGTTCCGCACCGGGAGTGTGCGGTAGTGTGACGCGCTGTGCGCCTCTGGTCGACGCTCGTCGGTATCGGTTTCCGGCGATGGTCGACCTACCGCCTCGCGGCGTTCGCCGGCGCGTTCACCAACTCCGTGTTCGGGCTGATCCGCGCCGGGGTCATCACCGCGACCGTCGCCGCCGCCGGTGGCACCCTCGGCGGCTATGACGCGCTCGACGGAGTCACCTACGTGTGGCTCGGGCAGGCGCTCATCGGGCCCGTCTTCTTCTTCGCCTGGACCGAGCTGGCGCAGCGGATCCGCACCGGCGACGTCGCCGTCGACCTGGCCCGCCCGGTCGACCCGATGCTCGCGCACCTCGCCGCCGACCTGGGCCGCGCCGCGTTCGTGTTCCTGCCCCGCGGGCTGCCGCCCCTGGCCGTCGGCGCGCTCGTGACAGGGATCGCCCTGCCCGGCGACCCGTCCGCCTACGTGCTGGGGCTGGTGAGCGTCGTCCTGGCGGTCGTGGTGTCGTTCGCGTGCCGGTGGATGGTCAACCTGAGCGCGTTCTGGCTGCTCGACCTGCGCGGCCCGATGACGCTGTACCTCCTGGTCACCAACATCCTGTGCGGCCTGGCCGTGCCGGTGCAGTGGTTCCCAGGGTGGCTGGCCGCGGTGGCCGCCGCGACCCCGTTCCCGTCGATGCTGCAGACCCCGATCGACGTGCTCACCGGCCGGACCGCCGGCTGGGACGCGGTCCGGCTCCTCGCCGTGCAGGCGCTGTGGGCCGCCGGGCTGCTCGTCGCCGGCCGCGTCGTCTTCGCCTTCGGCACCCGCAGACTGGTGATCCAGGGTGGCTAACCCCTACGTGGTCCTCGTCCAGCTGCGGATGCGGGCGCAGACGGTGTACCGCGCATCGTTCGCGATCGAGGTCGTGGCCAGCCTCGGCGCGACCGTCAGCGGCTTCGGCGAGATCTACGTCATCTTCGCCAGCATCCCGGCGCTCGGCGGCCTCGACTTCGCCGCCGCGGTGCTCGTCTTCGCGATCGGGCACGTGTCCTTCAGCCTCGCCGACCTCGTCGTCGGGCACCTCGACGCGCTGCCGACCTACCTGCGGGCCGGCACCCTCGACGCCTTCCTGCTGCGCCCCCTGCCGGTCCTCGCGCAGCTCGTCACGGCCGAGATCTCCTTGCGGCGCTTCGGTCGCACCGCCGCCGGCGCCGCCATCGCGGCCGTCGCCCTCACCCATGCCGCCGTGGCGTGGTCGCCGGCGAAGGCGGCGCTGCTCGCGGTCACCGTGGTGTCCGGCGCGGCCCTGTTCGCCGGGCTGTTCGTCGCCGCCGCGGCCGTCCAGTTCTGGCTGGTGGAGGGCACGGAGTTCACCGCCTCGTTCGTCTACGGCGGCAACTACGCCGCCCAGTTCCCGGCGAGCGTGTTCAGCACGCCCGCCCGGGTGCTGTTCACGTTCGTCGTGCCGGCGGCGTTCGTGGCGTACCTGCCGGTGCTGACATTGCTGGATCTGCCGGGCGCCGGGGTCCTCGGCTGGTGCTCGCCGGTCGCCGCCGCGGCGGTCTGGACGGTGGCGCTGCTCGGCTGGCGGGCGGGCCTGCGGCACTACACGGGAGCCGGATCATGAACATCATCGAGGCGTCCGACCTGCGCCGGGACTTCGGGGCGAAGACGGCCGTCGACGGGTTGACCCTCAGCGTGCCGCGGGGCGACGCCGTCGGCTACATCGGCGCGAACGGCGCAGGCAAGTCGACCACCATCAAGATGCTCACCGGCATCCTCAAACCCACGTCCGGCAAGGTCCTCACGTGCGGGCTGGAGCCGCTGCGGCACCGCCGGCAGCTCGCCCGCCGCATCGGGGTCGTCTTCGGCCAGCGCAGCCAGCTGTGGTGGGACCTGCCGTTGCGCGACTCGTTCCGGGCCCTCGGCGCGATCCACCGGCTCCCGTCCGCCGCGCTGTCCGCCCGGACCGGTGAACTCATCGACCGGCTCGACCTCGCCGAGTTCGTGGACACCCCGGTCCGGCAGCTGTCCCTCGGCCAGCGCATCCGCGGCGAGGTCGCCGCCGCCCTCCTGCACGGGCCGGAGCTGCTCATCCTCGACGAGCCCACGATCGGCCTCGACGTGCTCAGCAAGGAGCGGCTGCGGGTGTTCCTCACCGAGCAGCGCGCCCTGCACGGCACCAGCCTGCTGCTCGCCACCCACGACATGGGCGACGTGCGCCGCCTCACCGAACGCATCCTGGTCGTCGACCACGGGCGGCTCGCGTTCGACGGCACCCTCACGCAGCTCGTCGCGCAGGTCGGCGCCGAACGTATCGTCGTGCTGGACCTCACCGACCCGGCGCCGCCGCTGGCCGGCATCCCCGGCACCCGGCTCGTCGGCCTCGAAGCGGACGGGCTGCGCCAGCGGCTGTCCTTCGCCCCCGGCGAGACGACCGTCGCCGCTATCCTGTCCGCCGTGGCGTCCCTGCTGCACGACACCGGGGCGCAGGTGCACGATCTCACCATCGAGGAGCCCGACATCGAGGCCGTGGTCCGCAAGTTGTACGCGTCGTGACGACGCCTCAGGACGTCCTGCTCTCGGTGGCCCTGGCCCGCGAGACCCTCTCCGGCGTGCCCGACGACGGCTGGGACCGTCCCGCCGGCACGCTCACCTGGTCGTGCTGGGAGGTCGTCGAGCACGCCGCCGACGACCTCTTCGCCTACGCCGGCCAGATCGGCGTCCCCGACCCGCCTCTGGACGCCTACCTGCCGATCGCCTATCACGCCCTGTACGAGGGCGGCCCCGAGAGCACCGTGTTCGTCGGGCGCCCGGGCGGCACGCTCGGCCTGCTGCGCACCCTGTCCGGCTGCGCCGCGATGCTCGCGGGCGCCGTCGCGCTCGCCCCGCCGGAGCGCCGTGCCTACCACCCCTACGGCATCAGCGACGCCACCGGCTTCGCCGCCATGGGCGTCGTCGAGGTCCTCGTCCACACCTTCGACGCCGCCGCGGGCCTCTGCGTGCCGTGGACGCCGCCGGCCGATCTGTGCCGGCGCTCCCTCGACCGGCTCTTCCCCGGCATGCCGGAGCACCCCGACCCGTGGGAAACCCTCCTGTGGGCCACCGGCCGCCTCGCCCTGCCCGCCCACCCCACCCGCTCCGAATGGCGCTGGGACGGCCGCCCTCTCCCGGACCGCACCTGAAGCCGGCCTGACCCCCACCGGCTGAGCCGATCAGCGACGCTGAGCCCGCCGCCCCGACCGGCGGTACATTTGTCACCGCCGGTCCGGTACCGGCGAACCTGCCACCGGGAGACCAGCGGCCGTAGCTTCGTGGCATGAGCACGGTTGAGCTGGATCAGGTGTCGTACGCGTACAGCGGCGGCGGCCTCGCGGTGAGCGACGTGTCGCTGCGGATCGAGCCGGGTGAGATCGTCGCGATGCTCGGGCCGAACGGGGCGGGCAAGTCCACGACGCTGCTCCTGCTGCTCGGGATGCTGCCGCCGCGGACCGGCACGGCACGGCTGTTCGGCGGGCCGGTCGCCCGTGCGGTCGCCGACGGCCGGGTCGGCGCGATGCCGCAGGCCGGTGGCGTGCCGCCGCGCTCGACCGTGCGCGACCTGCTGGAGTTCCTGCACGCGGTGTACCCGCGCCCGATGCCCGTCAAGGAAGCCCTGGAGCTCGCGGACCTCGGCGGTGTCGCGGGGCGCACCGTGGAGCGGCTCTCCGGCGGGCAGCAGCAGCGGCTGCGCTTCGCGATGGCCGTCATCGGGCGGCCGGACCTGTTGATCCTCGACGAGCCGACGGCGGCGCTCGACGTGCAGTCCCGGCGCGCTTTCTGGGCCTCGATCCGCGGCTACGCCGCCCAGCGGCGCACCGTGCTGTTCTCCACCCACTACCTGGAGGAGGCCGACGGCAACGCGGACCGGATCGTCGTGCTCGACCGCGGCCGGGTGATCGCCGACGGCACCGCCGCGAGCGTGAAACGGATGGTCACCGTGCGCACCGTGAGCGTGACCGAACAGGAGGGCGGGTTCGAGCGGCTGCCGGGGGTCGTCGCCGTCGCGCGGCGGGACGGGCGGGTCGTGCTCACCACCACCGACTCCGACGCCACCGTGCTCGCCCTCGCCGGGGCGGGCCTGCTGCTCGACCTCGAGGTCGCCGGCGCGGGCCTGGAAGAGGCGTTCCTGACGCTGACCGCGAACGCGGGCGACCCGGACCGGGACCCGACCCTGACGCAGACGGGAGCATGACGATGGTCGCCTACATCAGGCTGGAGCTGCGGCGGCTGGGCAGGATGCCCGGGATGCTCATCTTCACCGTGCTGATGCCGCTGATGAGCTACCTGCTCTTCACCAACCTCGACGGGCTGACCGGCCAGAACAAGGACATCGCCGCGACCTACACGATGGTCGCCATGGCCGGTTACGGCGCGATCGGCGCCCTGCTCAACTACGCGTCCGGGGTCGTGATCGACCGGTCGATCGGCTGGATGCGGCAGCTGCGGCTGACCCCGCTGTCACCGGTGCGGGTCGTCGTCGGCAAGGGGCTCACCGCGATGGCCACGGCGATCGTCCCGGTCGTCGCCCTGTGCGCCGCCGCGGTGGCCGTCAACGGGGTCCGGCTCGACCTCGGGCAGTGGCTGGCGATCGTGCCGCTGCTGTGGTTCGGGTCGCTGCCGTTCGCGCTGCTCGGGCTCGGCATGGGGTATCTCGCGACGGCGCAGACCGTCCAGCCGCTGAATCTGCTCGTGTACCTGGGGATGTCGATCGTCGGCGGGCTGTGGCTGCCGCTGGACGCGCTGCCCGGCTGGGTGTCGGCGGTCGGCCGGTGGCTGCCGACCCACGCCTACGCCGACATGTCGTGGCAGGTGGCGTTCGGCGGGTCGCCGACCCTCACGGACGTGCTGACGCTTGCCGCGTGGCTGGTCGTGTTCACGGCCCTGGCCGTCGCCGGGTTCCGCCGGTCGGTCCGCAGCACCGCCGGGCTCTAAAGTGGATCGCATGCGCTGGAAGCCCTCGATCGGCGGGCTGCTCTGGATCGGGGTGTGGACGTTTCCGCTCCTGGAGCCGGCCGGCTCGGTCACCGCCACGAGCGGCGGCGTCGTCGCCGGCGCGGGCCTGGCGCTGTTCACGCTCGTCTACGTCGTCACCACCACGATGGCGTTCGACCACCGGCAGGACCTGGACCGGGTCACGAGCACCGGCTTCGCGGTCGTCGCGGCGCTCGGCGCCGGGCTCGCCGCGGCGTACGGCGAACGCTGGCTGGTGCTGATGCTGTTCGTCGCGGCGTGCGGGACCGCCGTCTACGCCGGCCGGGAGCGGCTCACCGTCGCGCTGGTCGTCCTCGGCTCGGTGCTGGTGACGCTGGTGCTGCTCGGGCTGCTGCACCACGCGGAGCCGGTCCGGCTGATCAGCACCCTCGTCAGCGCGGTGCTCGCGTCGGCGCTGGTCGGCGCGGTACGCCGGATGAGCCGGCTGATCCGTGAGCTGCAATGGGCGCAGGAGGCGCTCGCCACCGCCGCCGTCGCCGAGGAGCGGCTGCGCTTCTCCCGCGACCTGCACGACCTGCTCGGGCACACGCTGTCGGTGATCGTCGTCAAGGCGGAGGTGGTGCGCCGCATCGCGGAGCGGGACCCGGCCACGGCCGCCGCGCAGGCCGCCGACATCGAGGACATCGGCCGCCGCGCGCTCGTCGAGATCCGGGAGGCGGTCACCGGCTACCGGGAGAGCGGCCTCACCGTCGAGCTGACCCGGGCGAAGGGCGTACTGTCCAGCGCGGGGATCGCCGCGACGGTGCAGCGCACCGCGGACCCGCTCCCCGACGACGCCGACCGGCTCCTCGCCTGGGCGCTGCGGGAGGCGACGACGAACGTGGTCCGGCACAGCGGCGCGGAGCGCTGCGACATCGAGATCTCCACCGTGGACGGCGCCGCGGCGCTGCGCGTGGCCGACGACGGCGCGACCGCCGTGAAGCCCGGCGGCGGCGCGTTCGGCAACGGGCTGCGCGGGCTCACCGAACGGTTCGCGGCCGCCGGCGGCACCCTGGAGGCGGGCGCCCGCGTCGGCGGCGGCTTCACGCTGGTCGCGAGACTGCCGCTGTGATCAGGGTGCTGCTCGCCGAGGACCAGGGCATGATGCGCGGCGCCCTGGCGCTGCTGCTGGACCTGGAGCCGGACATCGAGGTCGTCGCGCAGGTCGCGACCGGCGACCGGATCGTGCCCGTCGCGGTCGAGGTCCGGCCCGACGTGGCGCTGCTGGACATCGAGATGCCCGGCGGCGACGGGATCACCGCGGCCGCGGAGCTGCGCCGCCGGCTGCCCGCATGCCGGGTGCTGATCCTCACGACGTTCGGGCGGCCCGGATACCTGCGCCGCGCGATGGAGGCGGGGGCGAGCGGCTTCCTGGTGAAGGACGGGCCGGTCGAGGAGCTCGCCGCGGCGGTCCGCCTGGTCCGCACCGGCGGCCGTGTCGTCGATCCGGCCCTCGCGGCGGCGGCGCTCGCGGCCGGGCCCGACCCGCTCACCGACCGGGAGCGCGACGTGCTGCGCGAGTCCGCGGGCGGCGCGACCGTCGCCGACGTGGCCGCGCGGCTGCACCTGTCGGAGAGCACGGTCCGCAACTACCTGTCGGCCGCGATCACGAAGACCGGCACCCGCAACCGCATCGAGGCGGTCGGCGTCGCGCAGGCGAACGGCTGGCTCTGAGCGCCCACGCCGCCGGGTGCGCGCTCTGCTACGATGGGTGCAACTCCGACAGATTATTTTTTCGGTTGTGCTAGTGTTCAGGAAGCAGTGCGGCGACACCACCTCGGGTCTGCGTCGGCCGCTCGGGTCGGCGACGGCCGGTGGTGTTGCCAGTGGCGCAGCATCGGGGCGGGGTCCCAGCCGAGTTCGCGGGAGCGGTAGGCGGCGTCCGCGCAGCGCGCCGTCCAGCTCTGCCCGGCCGTGTCCGCCTGCCGCAGCAGGTCGTCGCGGAGGTCCTGCAGGACGCGGATCGAGTGCTCGAACGCGGGCACCTCGCGCTCGCGGTCGTCCAGCTCGGCCATCCAGTCGACGTCGCGGCCGTCGCAGACGCTGCACGCGCACCCGAAGAGGCCGGGGTCCGGGTGGCGGCGGTGCGCCCTGGCGATGGCGCCGATCCGCCGGTACGACAGCGCCGGGCCGAACACCGCAGAGGGCGCGGCGGGCCGGAACCCTTTCGCCGGAGCGGCGCTCAGGGCCGGTCTCGGGGTCAGGTGGCGCAGGCCCGCGACGGTGCCGACCGCGGCGGCCGACGCGCCGTGGCACAGCGCGCCGAGCGCCGACACGTCGCAGCGCAGCAGCAGCGTCGGCACGCCGCAGCCGAGGACGGCCAGGAGCCCCTCCACGACGCCGGGCAGGGCGAAGGGGTCGCGTTGCGCCTCCAGGACCAGCGCGACCGGAGCGTTCGCCGAGCGGATGTGGCCGGTCAGGACGGTGCGGCGCAGCCGGTCCTGGAGCCAGACGGGGTGCAGGGGCAGGACGGCGATCGTGTCGGGCAGCACGGCGGCGCGGTGCAGGATGCCGGCGAGACCCGGTTCGTCGTCGCGGTCGACGTACCCGGAGTCGGTGAGCACCGGGATGCCCAGCTCACGCTGGCGGCGCAGCCATCGGGGGTTGAACGGCGCGCTCGCCGGCAGCCGTGCCTGCCCCGCGTAGCGGGCCGCGTCGAGCAGCAGCGGCGCCTCGAACCGGCGCCGGCGCAGCAGGTAGGCGGCGGTGGCGAGCAGGCCCGCCTCGTCGCGCTGGTGTGGCGAGACGACGAGACCCGCACCGGGGCGATCGGCGATCGGCGCGCAGCGCAGCGCCTGGTTGGCCGAGCAGTGCACCAGCAACGTGCCTTCGGTGATCATGGCATTCGTCGGTCCCGTCACTATTGGTACATCGATGGTAACCAATAGTGCGGTATTCACGAACATTCATGTTCGAACTGGTGTTCCAGCCGCGGGGTTCAGTCGCACGTGTACGTGAACGTCGCGGTGTCGGAGGCGGCGCTGGGCGCGGTGACCTTCAGCGTGGACGTGGAGGTGCCGGCGGCGCGCCGTACCTCGGCCTCCCACGAGTCCGTGTACGTCTTCGACTGCGGGGTCGCGCTGTGCTCCTTGCCGCCGTCGACGGTGTACCGCACCTGCACCTCGGGCGTGGAGACCGTGATCGTGACCGTGACCTTCACCCGGACGGACCGCGGGACGCGGGGGCAGGGGCCGGTCATGCCGGCCGGCTCGACGCTGATCGACGCCGTGGTGACCCGTGGCTTGTTCTGCGTCGGCGTGGGCGTCGGCGCCGCCTTCGCGGTGCTCGGGGCCGCGGTGCCCGGCGTCGCGCTCTCCCCGGGGGCCGGCTCCGCCGGCGAGACGGCCACGACCGGCTCCGCCGCCGCCGACCTCGCGTGTGGGCGGTCGGGCTCGGAGCCGCCGCTGAACAGGGCGAACGCGGCCAGGCCGGCGACGAGCACCAGGACCACCGCGCCGCCACCGACGAGCAGCAGCGTCTGGCGGGACCCCTCGGCGGCCGGCTCCGGGTCCTTCTCAGGGGTCAGCCATACGGGACGGCTGGGCTCCTCGGGTTCGATCACGCGCAACAGTGCACCACGGCGTGTCAACGCCCTGCGCTGACACGGCCGAACCCGAGGAGCCGGCGGTGTCAGTGCAGGGCGGGGTAGGCGCCGAGGGGGCTGCCCTGCGCCTCGGCGCGGACGGCGGCGGCCGCGGCGGCCACCGACCCGGCGGTCGCGACCCGGTCGACGATCGCGGCGACGACCTTCGGCGTGGCGAAGGACGTGCCGCTCCACGCCGCCCAGCCGCTGGTGAACAGCTCGTGGTTGATGTACGTGCTGACGATGTCCGCGCCGGGTGCCGCGACGCTCACCCACGGGCCGGTGTTGCTCCACTCGCAGATCCCGGTGCCGTCGTGCGCGGCGACGGCGAGGAGCCTGCCGGCCCAGTCCGCGCCGCCGGCGGTGAACGCGGCCGGCCAGAACGGCCGGTCGGCGATGCCGTTGTTGCCGGCGGCGGCGACCACGACCCGGTCCCCGCCGGACAGGAACGTCTCCAGCGCCGAGGACAGCGCCGCGGGCGGCAGGTCACCGATCGAGTAGCCGCCGAGGGACAGGTTGAGCACGTCGGTGTCGGTGAGGGCGGTGATCGCGGCGGCGAGGTCCGCCTCCGTGCACACGCCGAAGCTGTCCAGGACCTTCACGATGCGGACCTGCGCGCCGGTCGTGCCCTGCGCGACGACACCGGCGATGAAGTTGGCGTGGCCGACGTCGGAGTCGAGCATGCCGTCGGCGTCGGCGTCGGTGACGGTCTCATGGTTCTCCGGCGTCGCCGTGTAGCACCCCGCGGGCAGCGGGCTGTCGAGCCAGATTCCGGTGTCCATGACGACGACCCGCACCGGCGACGCGTTGTCGGCGGACGGTGCCAGCTTCGCCGGGAGGGCGTCGGCCGCCACCGGCGGGCCGAACGGGCCACCGTGCTCGTGCGGGGTCGACATGAAGACGTGGTTGGGGCCGACCACCGACCCCTTCGGCAGCTGGCCGCGCAGCCGGCGCACGGCGTCGGACACGTCGAGGCCCGACGTCTTCAGCCGGCGCAGACCGGTTGACGGCTCGTCCTCGGTGATCTCGCTGGTGCGGTGGCCGAGGCCGACCAGGGTGCGGTGGGCGACCGCGGTGCCCGCGTCCTGGACCAGGATCTCGTCGGCGACGAACCGCACGGTCCGGCCGCCGTGTGACTCGGTGCGCAACCACGGCAGTCCGGACAGGCGTGCGTCGCGGGTGTGCAGCCACCGTTCGAGACGATCTCGTGCAACGGACATGCTTGCTCCTCAGTCGGGAATTGCGTGCGCTCATCTTCAGGCTGACCGCTGACAAGAGACGCCGGCCGGGTGCCGTGATACACATCGGAGGTGTCCACCACCGCCGACGAGCTGGCGCAGCGGCTGTTGCCGATTGTGATGGCCGATCCGGTCAAGGCCAAGAAACGCGCCGACGCGGCGTTGCGCGACGCCCGGCGCGCCGGTGACCGCGCCGCCGAGGCGGTGGCGCTGCGGGCACTCGGCCTGGCCGCCCGGGCCAGGCACGACGCGGCGGACGCCGCCCGGCACCTGCGCGCGTCGATCGCCGTCGCCCGCCGGCACGGCCTGACGCAGTACGAGGCGGAGGCCCGGATGAGTCACGCGCTCATCCTCGACGACCTCGGCCGGCCGACGGCGGCCCTGCGCGAGATCGACCGTGCCCTGGCCGACCTGCGGGGGCAGCGGCGCGCGCGGGCCACGATGCAGCGCGCGCTGATCCTGCGCCGGCTCGGCTTCGACCAGGAGGCCATGGAGCTGTACCGGGACGCGCTGAAGGCCTTCCGGCGCTCCGGTGACGCGGTGTGGGAGGCCCGGACGCTGACGAACCGCGGGGTGCTGCACGGCTTCCGCGGCAACCTGCGCCTCGCCGAGGGCGACCTGCGGGCGGCGCAGACGCTGTACAACCGGCTCGGCATGCCGACGGCCGCGGCGCAGGTCGAGCACAACCTCGGCTTCGTGGCCGCGCAGGCCGGTGACGTGCCGACCGCGCTCGCCCGCTATGACCGGGCGCACGACCGGCTGTGGAAGACCGGGGTCGACGCCGTCAGCCTGCTCGACCGGGCCGACCTGTTGTTGTCGGTGCGGCTGCTGCCGGAGGCCGGGACCGCGATCCGTGCGGCGATCGCCGCCTGTACCGACGGACACCTCGACTCGGTGCTCGGCCAGGCGCACCTCATGATGGCCCGGCTGGCGCTGGTGACGGGCTCCTCCTCCTCTTCGGAGGCGCGGGGCGCCGCGGCGGCCGCGCGGAAGGTCTTCGCCCGGCAGCGACGCGCGGTGTGGACCGCCCGGGCCAGGGTCGCGGAGCTGGCGGCGGTGGTGGCGTCCGGGCGGGCGCACCGCGGCACCCTGCGCGACCTGCGGACCGCCGGGCGGACCCTCGTCGAGGCGGGCTGGCCGCAGCCCGGCTGGGAGGCGCTGCTGGACGCCGCGCAGCTCGCCGTCGACCTCGGCGAGCACGGCACCGCCGCCGACCTGCTCGACGAGGCCGCCGCCGCGGCGAAGCTCGGCCCGGCGCCGCTGCGGGTGCGCTGGTCACACGTCCGCGCCCGGCTCGAGCTCGCCCGCGGCGCGACCGCCGAGGCGGCCCGGGTCGCGACCGCCGGGCTGCGGATCGCCGACGAGTTCCGGGCCAGCCTCGGCGCGACCGAGCTGCGGGTCCGCGGCAGCGTCGAGGCGGCCGCGCTCGCCGGGCTCCGGCTGCGGCTCGCCCTCGACCACGGCGGCCCACGGGAGGCGCTCACCTGGGCGCAGCGGTGCCGGTCCGCGGCGCTGTCGCTGCCGCCGACCCACCCGTCCAGCGACCCGGTCGTCGCCCGGCACCTCAGCGAGCTGCGCCGCATCACCGGGGAGCTGGCCGCCGCGCCCGCCGGGCCGCAGCGTGCCGGGCGGCTCCTGCGCCGGCAGCGGTCCCTGGAGGCGGAGATCCGGCGCCGGTCGTGGCGGGTCCCGGGGGCTGGGCCGACCGCACGGACCGACGTGCCGTTCCCGTCGCTGGTCGCGGCGCTGGACGGGCGGGTGCTGCTGGAGCTCCTCGCGATCGACGGTGTGCTGCACGCGCTCGTGGTGTTCCCCACCGGCGGTCGCTACCGGGTCGCGCACCGGGTCGTGGGGCCCATCGCCCCCGTGGCGACGGAGCTCGAACACCTGCGGATCGCGCTCAGCGGGCAGATCCTCGGGCACGGCGGCACCAGCGGCGACCGGGTCGGCCGCGGCGCCGGGACCCTCGACCGGTTGCTGCTCGACCCGGTCGCCGACCTGATCGGCGACGGTCCGCTGGTGCTGGTGCCGACCGGCGCGCTGCATGCCATGCCGTGGACGATGCTGCCCCGGCTGGGGGGCCGGTCGCTGTCCGTCGCCCCGTCCGCGGCGATCTGGTGGCGGGTCGCGACCCAGCCGGCGGCCGAAGGTCCCACGGTCCTGGTCGGGGCGCCGTCCGCGGCGCAGGCGGCGGCCGAGGTCGAGCAGATCGCCGCCGACCAGCGGGTCGCGCCGACGGTGCTGGTGGGGGAGCGGGCCAGGGTGGCGCCGGCGCTCGCCGCGCTCGACGGCGCCGCGATCGGGCACATCGCCTCGCACGGCGAGTTCCGGGTGGACAACCCGCTGTTCTCGTTCCTGATGCTGGCCGACGGGCCGCTCACCGTCTACGACCTCTCGGCGCTGCGACGGCCGCCGGCGCTGCTCGTGCTGTCGGGGTGCGACACGGGGCTCACCGACGTGCACCCGGGCGACGAGCTGATGGGCCTCGTCTCGGCGCTGCTCAACATGGGCACCGCGACGGTGGTGGCGAGCACCGGGCCCGTCGACGACGACGCGACCCGGTTGCTGATGCGGGACCTGTACTTCCATCTCGGCGCCGGGCACGCGCCCGCCGCCGCGCTGGCGCTGGCGCAGTCCACCGCGGAGCCGGCGGTGCGCTTCAGTGCGGGCAGTTTCGTCTGCTTCGGCGCCGGCTGATCGTCCTTCAGGTTTTGTCGGTGGGCGGCTCTACGATGTGCCGCATGCGACGGGTGTGGGCTGCTGTGACGGCGGCGTCGGTGCTGCTGGTGCTCGGTGCCCTCGTCGCATGGGGTGTCGGCGGCGCGCTGGGGCTGTCGTTCCGGCCGGTGGCCGTGCCCGTCGAGCGGGCGTCCGCCGCGCCGGTGACGCCCGTGGCCGCGCCGCCGCCGATCTCCGTGATCGACGTGCCGGCCGAGCCGCGTCTGACGCTCGCCGCGGACGCTGTGGCCGACGCGCTCGTCCAGCGCGGCCTGCCCCGGCCCGTGATCGGCCAGGAGCCGGCCGGCGCGCAGCTCACGGTGGCGGTCGGCGGGACGCCGTTCTCCTCGTCGCCGGAGGCGTATCGGCTCAGCGGTGACGACGCCGGGATCACCGTGGAGGCCGCCGGCGTCGCCGGCGCGGCCGCCGGGCTGTATGCCGTGGCCGACCGGGTCCGTTCCGGCACCGCGGTGCTGCCCACCGAGGGCCCGGCCGTGTTCGCGCCGAGGCTCGGCCTGCGGCTCACCGACGCCGGGTCCGTGGGGCGGGAGGCCGACCCGGCCGCGTTCGCGGCCGGCACCGACTATTCGCTCAACACCGACGTCGTCGGCGGTGCCCTGCTGCCCGCCGCGCCGTGGGTCGACCAGGCCGCCGTCGACCGGATCGACGGGCAGTTCCGGCAGTTCGTCGAGCACTCCCTCGCCCAGGGCTACAACGGCGTCGTCGTCCCCGGCTTCCTGGAGTATGTGACGTTCTCGCTCGTCGGCGACGGCCACGCGGTCTATGCCGAGGGCGACGACCACATCGCCCGCGCCCGCGCGCTCGTCACCGCGTTCGGCCCGGTCTTCCGCCACGCCGCCGACCTCGGTATGAAGGTCTACCTGCTCACCGACATGCTGGCCGTGTCCCCGCCGCTGGAGCGGTATCTGCGGCACGAGTTCGGCGGGCTCGAGGTCGGCGACCCCCGCTTCTGGCAGGTCTATCAGCTGGGCCTCGCCGAGCTGTTCGCGGCGATGCCGTTCACCGCCGGCCTCATGGTCCGCATCGGCGAGGGCGGCGACGTCTACCGGCAGCCCGGCTGGGACTATTCGTCGAAGATCGCGGTCACCGACGCCGCCGCCGTCCGTGCCATGCTGCACGCCCTGCTGGATGCCGCCGGCACCGCCGGCAAGGACCTGATCTTCCGCACCTGGACCGTCGGCGTCGGCGCCGTCGGCGACCTGCACACCAACCCCGCGTCCTACGCCGAGGTCCTCGGCGGCATCGACGACCCGCACCTCATCGTCTCCACGAAGTACACGCTCGGCGACTTCTACAGCCACCTGCCCTTCAACACCACGTTGGAGACCGGCGCCCAGCGGCGGATCGTCGAGTTCCAGGCGCGGCGCGAGTTCGAGGGCTTCGGCGCCCTGCCCAACGACCTGACCGTCCTGCACCAGCAGGCGCTGCGCCGCTTCCTCGCCGCCAACCCGCACGTCGAGGGCATCTGGACGTGGACGCAGGACGGCGGCCCACTGCGCGCCGGCCCGATGACCCTGTATCTGCGGACCGGCTTCTGGCAGCTGTATGACCTGAACGCCTACACCCTCGGCCGGCTCGCGCGGGACCCCGACGCCCCGGCGGAGCAGCTGACCGCCGACTGGGTCCGGCAGACGTTCTCCACCGACCCGGCGACCGTCGCCGCCGTCTGCGAGATGCTCGCCATGTCCCGCGAGGCGGTGACGAAGGGCCTCTACATCGGCGCCTATGCGGACCGCTCGGTGCGCGCCCTCGGCCTCGAGCCCCCACCCATGATGTGGATCTTCGAGTGGGACATCGTCACCGGCGACTCGGCCGCCCTCGACAGCATCTACGCCGTCACCGCCTCTTCCGGTGACGGTGCCGGTGCCGTGGACGCGGCCGTCGCCGAGGGGGAGCAGGCGGTCGAGGTCGCCGGGCGGATGCGCGCCGTGATCACCGCGACCGACCCCGCCACGTGGCGCGACCCGGTGCTGCGCGCGAATCTGATCGACACCCTCACCTATGCGGCGGACCTGTTCGGCACGCTCGGCGCGTATCGCACCATGGTCCTGCGCCACGTCCAGTGGCTCGACACCGGCGACGCCGCCGCCCACGACGCGTGGCGCGAGGCCGAGCGCCGCTACCTGACCGCCCGCGCCGCCCACGTCATCCGCTACTCCGGCGACGTGGACCTGCCCGCGTACAACTTCACCGCCGCCGACCTTGGCGCCGCCCGGGCCGACCGCGACCTGACGATGGCGTGGCTCGCCAGGGCCCTGCTCGCCCTCCTGCTGGCGGCTCTGGCGTTCGGCGCGCTGCGCGCCCGCCGCTCCCTCGCCCTGCACGCGCTGTGGCTCGGCGCCACCCGACCCTGGCGCCTGTCCGGCCGGACGCTCGACCGTGCCGGCCGGTCACCGGCGCGCGCCGACCGGGTGCTCGTGGTCGCCGTGCCGGCCGTGGCCCTGGTGGCGAGCCGCCTGGTCGCCACCTGGTTCGCCGCCCCGGCCCACCTGCTGATGACCCTCGGCGCCTGGCTCCTGTTCACGCTCGCCGCCCGCCTCCTGATCGCCCGCCGCGACCCGTTCCCCTTGTATGCGGCGATCGGCGGCGTGGCCCTCCTGCGCACCGTCCTGCTCCTCGCCGTCCTGTCCGTGCGCGGCCCCGGCCACTACTGGCTGCGGTTCTGGACCGCACCGACGGCCAGGTCGATCTACATCTGCGTAGCGTTCGCCGCGTTCGCCTGGCTCTTCGTGGCCACGGCCCTCACCCTCCGCGACAGCTACGCCCTGCCCCGCCGCCGGGTCGCCGGCATCCTGCTGCTCGCCACCGGCGCCCCGCTCGCCCTGCTCGGCGCCCTCGTGACCGCCGTCGGCCTGGAGCGCGCCCTCACCGTCTGGAACGATCAGCTCGCCCTCCTGCCCTGGGGCCTCTCCCGGATCCTGGGCATCACCGTCTATCTCGGCATCCCCACCACCCTCCCGGCCGCCGCCACCGCCACCGGCCTCCTGCTCAGCCTCACGGGCAGCGCCCTCACCCTCCGCCGGCGCGCCACGTCGGGCCCGCCCACGAAGGGACCCCTCGGCCTCACCGCCCCGTGACCACCGCCCACGGGCTCCCTGCCCGGACCCGCCGTCGCCGCGAAGGCATCCCGCAAGCTCGGCCCGCGCGGGCCGCAGCCGCGGCTCGCCGCTCCTTGCGGAGATGCCCGCGACGTGGCCCGCCTGCACGAGCAGCGGTCGCGATGTCCCGCGCTCGCGCTGCTCGGCGGGCTCCGTGGGTGGGTGGTCACCGTGAGGCGAGGGCGCGGCCGGGCGCGAACGGCAAGGGCCTTGTGCGGGGGACATCCCGCAGCGGTCGCCGCTCTCGCGTGGCCGTCGCCTCCCCCGGCCGTTGCCCGCGGGTTCCTGTTCGGGTTCGCCGGGCACGCCGGACGCGGTCGCCCGCCTGCCTCCGGCAGCGATACGGCTTCCGCGACGCCGGCGCTGAGATCAAGTGGCCGATCCACGCCGTGCCGTCTGCTGCTCGGAGCGGTGTCCCGCGATGACCCGGCTTTCCGGCGCTGCGGCGGTCTCTGTCAGGCGGTGATGGTGCGGAGGACTGTCGCGGCGTCGGGCATGGCCGCGAGCCGGGCGCGTATCGAGGCCGCCGCTGTCGTGAACGCGGGGTCGTCGAGCAGGCGGGTGACGTGGGCGGTGACGGCGGCGCCGGTGACCTCGGCGGGGTGCAGGGCCAGGCCGGCGCCGGCGAGTTCGACGGCTTCGGCGTTCGTGAACTGGTCGCCGCCCTGTGGGAGGACCAGGTGCGGCAGGGCGTGGGCGAACGCGCCGAACATGATCCCGGCGCCGCCCTGGGAGACGACGGCGGCGCAGCGGGGCAGCAGCAGCGTGTGCGGCACGTATGGGGCCAGCAGCACGTGCGACGGCTGGCGGCCGAAACCCGCGGGGTCGACGCCGGGGCCGACGGTCGCGACCACGTTGACGGGCAGCGTCGACAGGGCGGCGATCGCGGTGTGCAGCACGTTGCGGTTGCCGTGGAAGACGGTGCCGAGGGTGATGTGGATCGTCCGGTCGAACGGCAGCGCCCGCACCGCGGCCGGTAGCCGCTCACCGGGTGACGGGGTGCCGGCCACGGGGCGCAGCGGCAGCGTGTCCCGCCAGATCCGCTCGGCGGCGGGAGCGCCGGCCGGGCTCCCCACGCCGGCGGGGCAGAGCTCCAGGTAGGTGGCGGCGCGGTGGTCGGCGCCGGTGTCGAACCGGGCGAACATGGCGTCGAGGACGGGGCCGAGCGCGGCCCACAGGTGGATCGGCGGCATGATGCCGATGCCGTGGACGACCTGACGGGCGCCGGTGACGGCGGCGGCGACCGGGCCGGCGAGCTCGGTGTCCTCGGAGACGACGAGGTCGGGCTTCCAGTCCAGCGCGCGCGGCACGAGGTCGGCGGCGCGGGCCCGGGCGGTGGTGGCGAAGTACTCGAGCCAGTTCGTGTCCGGGCCGCCGCCGGCCTCGCGGTGGGTCGGACCGGCGGCCCAGGTGGCGATCCCGCGGCCGGAGAGGTGGGCGGCCATGTCGGCGCCGGTCGCCACGACGACGTCGTGTCCGGCGTCGCGGGCGGCGAGGACGAGCGGCAGGATCGGGTTGACGTGACCGTACATCGGGCACGCACTGAAAAGGATCCGCATACCTCGTCCACGCGCCCGGAAGGAAAACGGTTCAGGAGCCGTGTCGAAACCGGGGTCGGCCGTTCGACGCGTCGGTGAGCGCAGGACATCCTGCGCACCGGACGAACGACGGACGAAGGACCAGGACATGACCGACATCGCCATCCCCGCCGCCACCCGCGACCGCGCGAAGCTCCTGACCGCCGCCGGGGTCGTCGCGCCGCCCGTGTTCACCGTCGCCGCGGTCGTGCAGGCGGCGACCCGCGACGGGTACGACATCGTCCGCCACCCTGTGAGCATGCTCGCCCTCGGCGATCTCGGCTGGGTGCAGACGACGAGCTTCGTGGTCACCGGCCTGCTCGCCGTCGTCGCGGCCGCCGGGGCCCGGCGCGTCCTGGGCAGCGCGTGGGCGGCGAGGCTGTCCGCGATGATCGGCGTCGGACTGATCGTCGCGGCCGTCTTCCGGATGGACGCGAGCGACGGGTTCCCCCTCGGCACCCCGGCCGGGCGCCTGACCACGATGAGCGGTCACATGATCCTGCACAACGCCGGTGCCAGCGTGTCGTTCTTCTCGATGATCGCGTTGTGCTTCGTGCTCGCGGCCCGGTTCCGCGCCGACGGGCAGCAGGCGTGGGCCGTCGCGGGGAGGGTCGCCGGTGTACTGTTCGCGCTCGGCCTGGCCTGGGCGATGACCGGTGGCCGCGGCGGCGCGCTCACCCTGTTCCTCGGCGTTGCCGTCGCCTGGAACTGGATCGCGGCCGCCACGGCGCGACGGCTGTCCGCCTAGCCTGCCGGGGCGAGGGTGCGCGGTGAGCGGCCCAGCGGCAGCAGGCCGATGAACAACAGGACCGCGGCGATCGGGATCAGATCGAGGTCGATGCCGATCGCCGCGAAGGCCACCACCACCAGCACCGGGCTCCAGACGGGGATCATCCGCGTCAGTACCAGCAGCACCAGCAGGAGCAGCATGCCGATCTGGAACAGGGCGGGCCCGGCGATCCGCAGCGCGTCCGGCAGCTCCGGGAACGACGCGGACAGGTCCCCGACGATCACCCACAGGAAACAGGCCGCGCCGAAGAGCCCGGCGGCTGCCGCACCGGTCGCGAGACCCCGGCGGACGGGCGTCACGACTGTCGGGCGCAGCGTCCGGTACACGTGGACGATCAGCGCCGCGAGCAGCGTGAACGCGATGAAGAAGCAGACGTGGCCGATGTTCCACAGGGCGCCGTCCTTGTCGTGGTGGCCGTCGCGGCCGTCGATCAGGCGGAGCGTGCCGTAGACGAACAGCAGGACAGGGGCGCCGAGGCGGACCAGCGTCGGGCTCATGCTCGTTGGAGTCGTGCTCGCAGGGGTCATGTGTGCAGACTCGCAACGATCGATCCGCAGCGGCATCAGGGCGCGACCCCGGCCGGACCCTGAGAAGACGCTCAGCCGTGATGCAGCGCGGCGCGGTCGGCGGCGGCGCGGCCGGAGTCCCAGCCCTCGTCGCTGTCGACGCGGGTGCTGCGGCCTCTGACGGTGCGCGGGAAGATCCGGTCCATCGTCTCGCGGACCTGCGCGTCGCGGGCGGCGAGCACCGGCAGCAGGTCGCCGGCGTCGACGGCGACCGTCACCTCCTCGCGGGCCTGGGCCAGGCGCTCGCCGATCCGGACGGCGAACCCGACGAGGAACGACTGCCGGAACGTCTTCAGCCGCGCGCGGCCCGCCTTCCCGCCGGGCGGCTCGACCGCCGACATCGCCCGGTTCGCCTGCACCAGCAGCGACGTGTGGAGCAGGTCGACCGCGTCGATGTCGGTGTCGAAGCCGAACACGGTCGCGAATCCCAGCTCGGGCGACCACACGGTGTGGCAGCGGTTCGCGTCGGCGACGGCGTCGAGGAGGGCGGCCTTCTCGGTCTCGTACGGGTGGTCGACGCCGATCCGGCGGGCGAACGGCACGACCGCCTTCGTGGCCCCGCGGGCGGCGAGCAGGGCCTCGTCGATGCTGTGCCGGGCGACGAGCTCCTGCGCCTTCGCCGTGTAGGTCTCGGCCTCGGGCGGGTACGTCGTGGACTCCGCCTTCGCCAGCAGCGCCCGGACCCGGTCGAGCAGCCGCACGTCGACGCTGCCCGCGGCCGGCGCGGCCGTTTCGGGGGCGGTCCCGGGCGGCGGGATCAGGGTCTCGATCGGTGGGAGGGTGCGCAGGATACCGAGCAGCACGAGGATCGTGTCGAGGACCTCGACCCGGTCGACGCGCCACCGGGCGGCGAGCCCGTCGAGGTATGCGCCGTCGGTCTTCCACCACACGGTGGCGCCGAGCGCGTCGGCCTGGGCGCGCCAGCGCGGGTCGACCAGCGCCGGCCGGAAGCCGCGCAGATGCGCCACGACCGCGTCGGCGACGACCTGGGTGTGCGGCACGGTGCCGCGCCGCCCGACGACCCGGTGCAGTTCGCCGGGCTGCCAGCCGCGGCCGAACAGCCGCGCGCTGGCCGTCCGCAGGGCGGTGAACAGGGCCGCGTCGACGTCGGCGGCGGGAGCGACGGTGAGGGTGTCGAGGCCGCGTTCATACCCGACGCTGCCGTCGAGGACCGCTCTGATCTGTTCTTCCGCCGTACGCACCGGGCAAGGCTACCCGGCGGCCGTCCACAGGCCGGGTGCTGTCCACAGCGGCCGGAATCACATCATCCACTGTGGATTTTGCGGTGATAGGCTCCCGTCGCTGTCCTGGTTGTCGCTTTGCGAGCAGTTGTCGCTTCGCAGTGGTTGTCGCGCTGCGGCGGTTGTGGCCGTGCGGTGGTTGTCGCTGCGCGGCATACGAGTCTGGGGGTGCCATGACGTCACGGGTCGTAGTCATCGGATCGGGGATCGGTGGTCTCACCGCGGCGATCGCGCTGCACGCCGAGGGCCACGAGGTCGAGGTGTATGACCAGGCCGCGACGTTCAGCGCGATCGGCGCCGGCGTGGCCCTCGGGGCCAACGGCTCCCGCCTGATCGACCGGCTCGGGCTCGGCCCGGCGCTGCGTGAGGTCGGGTGTGACCTGCAACGCATCCAGTTCCACGACTGGCGCACCGGCGACATGTTCTACGAGCACCCGATGGGCGACTGGTATACGGGCCGCTTCGGCGCCCCGTTCCTCGGCCTGCACCGCGCCGACCTGCACCAGGTGCTCCTCGACGCGTTCCGCGCCGGCGGCGGCCAGGTCCACCTCGGCAAGCGCTGCGTCACGATCGACGAGACGCCCGACGAGGTCGGGCTGACGTTCGCCGACGGCACCAGTGTCCACGCCGACGTGGTCATCGGCGCCGACGGCGTCCGCTCCACCGTCCGGCAGCACGTGGCAGGTCCCGACGAGGCCGTCTTCGCCGGCATGAGCTGCTTCCGCGGCCTCGTCCCGATCGACAAGGTCCCCGGCGGCGACATGATGGGCCTGACGTTCTTCCTCGGCCCGATCAGCCACCTCGTCGTCTACCCGGTCCGCCGCGGCGAGCTCATCAACTTCGTGGCGTACACCCGCGACGCCGCCTGGACCGACGAGTCCTGGTCGGCGACGGGCGACGCGAGCCAGGCGGTCGCCGCGTTCGACGGCTTCAACGACACGGTCCTCACGATGCTCGCCGCCGTCGAGGACACCGGCCGCTGGGCCCTCTTCGACCGCGAGCCGCTGCGCCAGTGGAGCACCGGCCGCGTCACCCTCCTCGGCGACGCCGCCCACCCGATGCTGCCCCACGCCGGCCAGGGCAGCAACCAGGCCGTCGAGGACGCCGCGGTCCTCGCCCACTTCCTCGGCCGGCGGGACCTTCCGGTGAGCGAGGCCCTCGCCGCCTATGAGACGGTCCGCAAGCCCCGCGCCCGCCAGCTGCAGCTCGGCTCGCGCGGCAACGCGAAGTGCTTCCAGGTCCCCGACGGCCCCGAGGCCCAGGCCCGCAACGAACGCCTCACCAACCTGCCCGACATGGTCAGCTGGATCCACGAGTATGACGCCCACGCCGACCTCCGCGACCGCACCACCGCCCAGCCCGAAACCGTCGCCGGCTGACCCCGTGGCCGAGCGCGTCACCGGCTGACGCCGGACGGGTCGCGCCGGGCGGGTGACGTCGGGCGGGTGATCACCGTGGTCGAGCGTGTCCCGGTTGACCATCGACGCCGGGCAACCGGTCGCCGCGGTGCGCGAGCGTGCCGCCGGCTGGCACGGTCGACGTCAGCTGGGCCGCGGGAGGTGCGCCGGTTCTTGCCGCGTGCGTCGCTGATGGCGGTCGGCGTCAGTTGGACGGCGGGAGGCGCGCCGGTATTTGTCGCTGGTGGCGGTCGGCGTCGGGTGGGAGGCGCTGAAGTGGCCGAAATGCGTTGCTGCCCGACAGGCCCGGCGGTGGGGCGGTTGCTGCGGTGGGGTGTCGCCCGCCGCCGGTCGGTGGGTGCGCCGTCAGGCTGTGGTGGGGCGGCTCGTCGCGCGGGCCGGGGACGTGCGTGGGCCGGCGTCGCGGTGGCCGGGAGCCAAGGCGTCCGGTGGCGGCCCGGCTCCGGATGACGCCCACCCCCGTGGCGGCCACCCCACCGGCCGGTCGATGTCCGGTGCCGGAGCAGCAGCGGCCGCCACGAGCGGCGGGAAACCTCAGCGAAGCGTGATCGAGGGGTACAGCGGGAAGCCCGACAGCAGCTCGGACGCCTGACCGGACACCTTGGCGGCGACCGACGCGTCGAGGGTGTACTTCGCCTTCGAGTCGGCGGCGGGCTTCGTGTTGGTCAGCACGGTGGTGATGAGCTCGGCGATCGTGTCCATCTCGGCGACGCCCAGGCCGCGGGTGGTCAGCGCCGGGGTGCCGACGCGCACGCCGGAGGTGTACCAGGCGCCGTTCGGGTCCTGCGGGATCGCGTTGCGGTTGGTGACGATGCCGGCGTCCAGCAGCGCCGCCTCCGCCTGCCGGCCGGTGAGCCCGGTCGGCGCGCCACTCCCCTCAGCATCACTGCGCTGGGCCACGTCGATGAGGACCAGGTGGTTCTCGGTGCCGCCGGTGACGAGACGGACGCCGCGGCGCAGCAGGCCCTCGGCGAGCGCGGCGGCGTTGTCGACGACCTGCTGGGCGTAGTCGCGGAACGACCCGGTGCGGGCCTCGGCGAGCGCGACGGCCTTCGCGGCCATGACGTGCGGCAGGGGGCCGCCGAGCACCATCGGGCAGCCGCGGTCGACCTGGTCGGCGAGCTCCGGCTGGCACAGGACCATGCCGCCGCGCGGGCCGCGCAGGGTCTTGTGGGTGGTGGTGGTCACGATGTGGGCGTGCGGCACCGGGTCGAAGTCGCCGGTGAAGACCTTGCCGGCGACAAGCCCGGCGAAGTGCGCCATGTCGACCATGAGGGTGGCGCCGACCTCGTCCGCGATCTCGCGCAGCTTCGCGAAGTTCACCTTGCGGGGGTACGCCGAATAGCCACCGACGATGATCATCGGGCGGAAGTCGCGGGCGGTCTCGCGCAGCGCGTCGTAGTCCAGCAGGCCCGTCTCCGGGTTGGTGCCGTAGCTGCGCTGGTGGAACATCTTGCCGGAGATGTTGGGCCGGAAGCCGTGGGTGAGGTGCCCGCCGGCGTCCAGGGACATGCCGAGCATCCGCTGGTCGCCGAAGTCGTGGCGGAGCTGCGCCCAGTCACTCTCGGTGAGGTCGTTGACCTGGCGGACCGACTTCTCCCGGAGGAACGGCGCCTCCACCCGCTGCGCCAGAACCGCCCAGAAGGCGACAAGGTTCGCGTCGATCCCAGAATGTGGTTGGACATAGGCGTGTGACGCGCCGAACAGTTCACGGGCGTGCTCGGCCGCGATCGACTCGACGGTGTCGACCTGCTGGCACCCGGCGTAGAAGCGGCGGCCGACGGTGCCTTCCGCGTACTTGTCCGACAGCCAGTTGCCCATGGCGAGCAGCGTCGCGGGTGAGGCGTAGTTCTCACTGGCGATGAGCTTGAGGGACTCGCGCTGGGCGGTCAGCTCGCCGGCGATGGCGTCCGCGATCCGCGGCTCGACGGCCCGCACCACGTCGAGGGCGGCGTTGACCGCGATCGATTCCGAACTTTGCGCGCTCATTAGGGAACTCCCTGGTTCGCCTCGACTGCGTAACGGCAAATCACCGTAACAGGCTAGAATCCGATGCCGGGGCGAGAGGCGCTGCAACGGATCATCGACGATCCGCCACGCTCGACCTGTGTCACTCTCTGCAAGGGCGCCTTCCGTCTGACCCACGGAAGGTGGACGCATGTCGACGACAAGGGCGATCACGGATCTGCGCAGGCTCCTCGACGAGCGGGTGGTCGTGCTCGACGGAGCGTGGGGCACCATGCTGCAGGCTGCCGGGCTCACCCCTGACGATTATCGCGCGGACCTGATCGCCCCGGATCACCCGAAGGACGTCACCGGCGACCCGGATCTGCTGATCCTGACCCGCCCCGACGTGATCCTCGACGTCCACCGGCAGTATCTGGCCGCGGGCGCCGACATCACCACCACCAACACGTTCACCGCCACCAGCATCGCCCAGGCCGACTACGGCCTGGAGTCGCTGGTCCGCGACATGAACGTGCAGGGTGCCCGGCTGGCGCGGCAGGCGGCGGACGAGTTCTCCACGCCGGACCGGCCGCGGTTCGTCGCCGGGTCGGTCGGCCCGCTCAACGTCACCCTGTCCCTGTCGCCGAAGGTCGACGACCCGTCCTACCGGGCCGTGACGTTCGACACGGTCCGCGCCACGTACGCCGAGCAGATCAGCGCGCTCGCCGAGGGCGGCGTCGACCTGCTGCTCATCGAGACGATCTTCGACACGCTCAACGTGAAGGCCGCCGTCGCCGCGGCCCGCGACGTCGCGCCGCACCTGCCGCTGTGGATCTCGGTCACGATCGTCGACCTGAGCGGCCGCACGCTGTCCGGGCAGACGGTCGAGGCGTTCTGGCGGTCGGTCGAGCACGCCGAGCCGCTCATCGTCGGGGTCAACTGCTCGCTCGGCGCGGCCGAGATGCGCCCGCACGTCGCCGACCTGGCCCGCTTTGCCGGCACGTATGTCGCGGCGCACCCCAACGCCGGCCTGCCCAACGCGTTCGGCGGCTACGACGAGACCCCGGCCGAAACGGCCGGCCTGATCCACGGTTTCGTGTCGGACCACCTCGTCAACGTCGTCGGTGGCTGCTGCGGTACGTCACCCGCGCACATCAGCAAGATCGCCGAGGCGGTCCGGGGGATGGCGCCGAGGCAGGTCCCGGCGCCCGCTCCGGCGACCCGGTTCAGCGGCCTGGAGCCGTTCGAGATCGGTCCCGACACCGGCTTCGTCATGATCGGCGAGCGGACCAACGTCACCGGCTCGAAGCGCTTCCGCCGGCTCATCGAGTCCGACGACCACCAGGGCGCGGTCGACGTCGCGCTCGAGCAGGTCCGCGGCGGCGCCAACCTCCTCGACGTCAACATGGACGCCGACCTGCTCGACAGCGAGCAGGCGATGACCACGTTCCTCAACCTCATCGCCACCGAGCCCGAGGTCGCCCGCATCCCGATCATGGTCGACAGCTCGCGCTGGAGCGTCCTCGAAGCCGGCCTCAAGTGCGTGCAGGGCAAGGGCGTCGTCAACTCGATCAGCCTCAAGGAGGGCGAGGCGCCGTTCCTGGAGCAGGCGCGGATCATCCGCTCCTACGGCGCGGGCGTCGTCGTCATGGCGTTCGACGAGCTCGGCCAGGCCGACACCACCGAGCGCAAGGTCGAGATCTGCGGGCGGGCGTACGACCTGCTCGTACACCAGGCGGGATTCACGCCAGAGGACATCATCTTCGACCCGAACGTGCTCGCCGTCGCCACCGGCATCGCCGAGCACAACGGCTACGCCAAGGCCTTCATCGACGCCCTGCCGCTGATCAAGCGGCGCTGCCCCGGCGTGCGCACCAGCGGCGGCATCTCCAACCTGTCGTTCTCCTTCCGCGGCAACGACGTCGTCCGCGAGGCGATGCACTCGGCGTTCCTGCTGCACGCGGTCCGCGCCGGGCTCGACATGGGCATCGTCAACGCCGGCCAGCTCGCCGTCTACGCCGACATCCCCGCCGACCTGCTCGAACTCGTCGAGGACGTGCTGTTCGACCGGCGCGAGGACGCGACCGACCGGCTCGTCACGTTCGCCGGCACCGTCAGCGGCTCGGGCACGCAGCGGGTCGTCGACCTGTCGTGGCGCGAGGCACCGGTCAACCAGCGGCTGTCGCACGCGCTCGTGCACGGCATCGTCGACTTCATCGAGGACGACACCGAGGAGGCGCGCCAGACCGCCAAGCGCCCCCTCGAGGTGATCGAGGGCCCGCTGATGGACGGCATGAAGGTCGTCGGCGACCTCTTCGGCAGCGGCAAGATGTTCCTGCCCCAGGTCGTGAAGAGCGCCCGCGTCATGAAGCGGTCGGTGGCGTACCTGGAGCCGTTCATGGAGGCAGAGAAGGAGGCCGCCCGTCTGAGCGGTGCCGTCGTCCCGGGCGGCCGCACCGGCCAGGGCAAGGTCGTCATGGCCACCGTGAAGGGCGACGTCCACGACATCGGCAAGAACATCGTCGGCGTCGTCCTCGGCTGCAACAACTACGAGGTCATCGACCTGGGCGTCATGGTCCCCGCCGCGAAGATCCTCGACACCGCCGTCGCCGAGGGCGCCGACGCGATCGGCCTGTCCGGGCTCATCACCCCGTCGCTGGACGAGATGGTGGCCGTCGCGGCCGAGATGCAGCGCCGCGGCCTGAAGCTGCCCCTGCTCATCGGCGGCGCCACGACGTCACGCCAGCACACGGCGGTGCGGGTGGCTCCGGCGTACGACGGCAACACCGTCCACGTCCAGGACGCCTCGCGCGTGGTCGGGGTCGTCGCGGGCCTGCTGGACGCCGACCGGGTCGAGCAGCTCACCGTCGACAACCGCGAGGAGCAGGAGCGCCTGCGCCGCCAGCACGCCGAGCGCCGCCACACCGCGCTGCTCACCCTGGACCAGGCCCGTTCGAATGCGTCCGACGTGTCGTTCGCCGATCTCCCCACACCGGACTTCACGGGTGTACGAGTCGTCGAACCCGGCCTGAAGACCCTCCGCGAGATGATCGACTGGCAGTTCTTCTTCCTCGCCTGGGAGCTGAAAGGCAAATACCCGGCCATCCTCGACCAGCCCGTCGCCGCCGAACTCTTCGCCGAGGGCAACGCCCTGCTCGACGACATCGTCGAGAAGGGGTCCCTGACGGCCCGCGGCGCGTACGGCTTCTGGCCCGCCGCCTCCTCCGGCGACGACATCGTCCTGCCCGGCGGCGTCACCTTCCCCATGCTGCGCCAGCAGACGCAGAAGCCCGACGGCCGCCCCAACCGCTGCCTCGCCGACTACATCGCCCCCGCCGGCGCCGGGGACCACCTGGGCGGTTTCGCCGTCGCCATCCACGGCGCCGAGGAGCTCGCCGCCCGGTACGAGGCCGACAACGACGACTACCGCGCCATCATGGTCAAGGCCCTCGCGGACCGCCTGGCCGAGGCCTTCGCCGAGTACATCCACCTGGAGGCCCGCCGCGCCTGGTTCGAGCCCGGCGCCGAGCCCGCCCTGGAGGACCTGCACGCGGAACGCTTCCGCGGCATCCGCCCGGCGCTGGGCTACCCCGCCAGCCCCGACCACTCCCTGAAGCAGGCCCTGTTCGACCTCCTGGAAGCCGGGAAGCTCGGCCTCGCCCTGACGGAGTCCTTCGCGATGACCCCGGCCGCGGCGGTCAGCGGCCTGATCTTCGCCCACCAGGACTCCCGCTACTTCACCGTCGGCCGCATCAACCGCGACCAGATCGAGGACTACGCCACCCGCCGCGGCCTGCCCGTGGACGAGATCGAACGCTGGCTCCGCCCGAACCTCGCCTACGACCCGGCCTGACCCGATTTTCGGCATCCGCAGCCGGCCCGCCTCAACCCCGGGCCGGCGCGGTGTCTCCCGCGCCACGAACCAGCGCCGAACCAGCGCCGAACCAGCGCCGCAACGCGACCACCCTGCACCCCGGCCCGGCGAAGACCGACGCCCGGGGCACCTACATGATCGCGGACGCCGCCCGGACCCTGCCACACGCTTCACCGGGTCGATATCGGCGACGAAGAGAGCCGCCGGAAACTCCACAACGCGCACGCATCTGTCTTGCCCGCCGCCGCTGCGACGTCCTCTTTGCCGTGCTCCGCAACAAGGCGCCCCAGCGCCCCCCCCCGATCAGCTGCCGCTTGACGAACCCATAGAGCGCGGCGACGGGTTTGAGGGGGTGTGGGTGGAGCGAAGCTCCCCCACCGGGGAGCAGGCGAAGCCTGCGCGGATGACACCACGCGAAGCCCACGAAAACGGCCCCCGCCGTTGAGCAGGGGCCGTCCTTCGCGTGGGCGATACTGGGATCGAACCAGTGACCTCTTCGGTGTGAACGAAGCGCGCTCCCGCTGCGCCAATCGCCCGCGACGTTTGTGCACTCTACCCGATCCGCACCGCCGTCCGCACCTCGGTACCCGGTGTGTCGGGGTCAGCGCAGGCGGGCGGGGTCGATCTCGCGGGAGGGGAAGCGGTCCAGGTATTCCTGTTCGAGTTCGGTGGTGCGGCGGGAGTGGGTGGCCAGGGCGTCGTCCGAGCCGTGGCGGAACGTGTCGTGGCGGGTGGAGTGCAGGCTGGACAGCTCGCGCACGAGATCGTCGTCGGTCAGTGACGACGGGGGTACACCTTGCTCCATGTGCGGGGTGTACCCCCGGGACGCGGCGTCACACCAGGGTGAGGCTGAAGTCGTCCGCGTAGTAGGCGGGCTGGCCGTACCAGCCGTGGACGAAGACCGTCACCGAGGTGGTGGTGGCCGAGGTGGTGAAGGTGACGGTGAGCGGGGCGTAGGCGTTGCCGGTGCCCGGGGTCCAGGTGCTCGCGTTGACGCCGGTGCCGGTGGCGCCGATGTACACGTAACTGCCGCGGACGTGGCCGGTGAGGCGGTACGTGCGGTTCGGCTGGACGGCGACGGTCTGCTGGCACTGTGCGGTGTCGCCGGCGGTGACGTCGCCGTTGAGGGCGCGGGTGCCTGAGCGGACCGGGGTGGTCACCACGGAGCAGCGGCTGCCGGTCCAGGGCGCGAGCGTCCCCGTCTCGAAGCCGCCGTTCGTCAGTACACCGGCGGGCGGCGAGGAAACGGACGGCGAAGCGGAAGTGGACGGCGAAGCGGAAGCGGACGGGGACCGGGACACGGAAGGAGAAGCAGAGGGCGACGACGACGGCAGCGTGCCCCACGGGACCTGCGACGAACGGTAGTAGTTGATGTTCTGGACGGTCCAGCGCGGGCCCTGGGCGCCGAGGCGCACCTTGAACGTGTCCCAGTTGCGCGCGGACTGCGGCGACCACGCGAGCTCGGCGATGGCGGGCATGCGCGGGAAGGCCATGAACTCGATGTCGGCCAGGGTGCGCAGCGTCTCGCTCCACAGTGGAGCTTCGACGCCGAGGATCGAGGCGGCCGGGACGCCGGGGAGGTAGGTGGCCGGGTCCCAGTTGTAGGCGGTCTGCACCTCGATGAGACCGGCCCACGAAAGACCGAGCGGGGTGGCGTTGTTGTACTTCATGTCGAGGTAGGTCTTGTTCGCCGGGGACAGCAGGATCTTGTCGCCCTTGGCGACGGCGGAGCTGAGGTCGGCGTCGGAGGTGCCGGTGCCCCAGAACTGCGCGACGCGGCCCGGGGTGTGGTCGGCCTGGCCGACCTGGTGCCAGCCGATGACCGTCTTGCCGAGCGTGCCGGCGAAGGGCTGGACGCGGTTCATGAAGGTGCGGTAGTCGGCGTCGCTGGTGCTGTGCGCCTCGTCGCCGCCGAGGTGCAGGTACGGGCCGGGGGTCAGCGCCGCGAGCTCGTTCAGGACCTGCTGCACGAAGGTGTACGTGATCTCCTTGCTCACGCAGAAGGAGCTGAAGCCGACCTCGGTGCCGGTGTACAGCGCGGGCGCGACCCCGTTGCAGTTGAGCTCGGCGTAGGAGGCGAGCGCGGCGTTCGTGTGGCCGGGCATGTCGATCTCGGGCACGACGGTGATGTGCCGGGCGGCCGCGTAGGCGACGATGTCCGTGTACTGCGCCTTCGTGTAGTAGCCGCCGGCGCCGCCGCCGACCTGCGTGCTGCCGCCGACGCTCGTCAGCCGCGGCCACGCGTCGACGACGATGCGCCAGCCCTGGTCGTCGCTGAGGTGCAGGTGCAGGGTGTTCAGCTTGTACTGGGCGATCTCGTCGATGTAGCGCTTCACGGTGTCGACGCCGAAGAAGTGGCGGGACACGTCGAGCATGGCGCCGCGGTACGCGTAGCGCGGGTGGTCCACGATCCGGCCGCCGGCCACGGTCCACGGCCCGCTCTGCACGGTCTTCGCCTCGATGGTGGCTGGCAGCAGCTGCCGCAGCGTCTGGACGCCGTGGAAGAGGCCGGCCGCGGTCTGCGCGCGGATCGTCAGCAGCGACGCGGTCACGTCGAGCTGGTAGCCCTCGGCGCCGACGGCGGCGTCCGCGCCGGACAGCAGCAGCGCGATGCCGGCGGCGGGGGTCCCGCTGCCCGTGGTCACCGGCAGCGGGTAGCCGGTCGAGGGGCGCAGCACGGCGGCGAGGGCGTTGCCGACGTCCAGGGACTGGCTCTGGATGCCGGTGCTCGCGGTGATCGTGAACGTGACGCCGCTCGCCGCCTGGACGGACACGGGTGCGGGCACCACGTCCTGGAGGTTCACCACAGCGGCGTCGGCCGATGGGGCCGCGACGGTCCAGACGACCCCGGCGGTGACGGTGGCCAGGGCCAGCGCTGTTGCGAGCAGAGCGGGACGGTGCACGGCGTCCTCCAGCGAAACTCATTGTAAAGTTTCCTGTTAATTGATGGCCTCCACTGCCGGCCTGTCAAGGGGCGGGTCACCGCAGGAGTCCCGCGAGCAGGTCGACCCCGAGCGCCGCGGTGGCCGTCATGTCGAGACTGTGCCGCACGTACCGGCCGCGCCGCGTCGTGCGCAGCAGGCCTGCCTTCTTCAGCACCGCGAGATGCCGCGACACCTCGGGCGGCGTCAGATGCCACGCCTCGGCCAGCTCCCCGGTGGTGTGCGGCCCGCGGGCCAGCGTCCGGCACAGCCGCTGCCGCACCGGATGCGCGAACGCGTCGAGCCGGTGCCGCACGAGCTCCATCGGCACCGGCCGCCCGTCGTGCCGGTCCGCCGCCGGGTACTGCACCACCGGCCGCCATCCGGGCGCGTGGACGGTGAGGAGGTGGGGCCGCCCGTACACCGACGGGATGAACGTGACGCCGTCGCCGGCGGCGCTCGTCGAGCTGTCCTGCAGCTTGTCGAGCCGGATCCGGCCGCCGGTCAGGGTGATCGCGGGTGAGACCGCCGCGAGCGCCGCTTCCAGGCCGAGGCGGGTGCACAGGTCGGCCTTGTGCCGGGCGTCGGCGGCGAGCTGGTGCTCCACCTGCCGCCACGCCTCGTCGAAGAACGCCGTCGCGCACGCCTCGAGCAGCTCGCGGACGGCGGCGCGCACCGCGGCCGGATCGCCGATCAGCTCGGCCAGCGGTGACGGCGCGAACACGCACCGCTGCGCCGGCATGCCGGTGATGTCGATCGTCAGTGCCACGCCCCCATCGTGCCAGCGCCGGCCGCGCGCATGGTGCCGCTTGACGGGTCGCGTCAATCGACGTGACCGCGCCGCGCCGGGCGTCGCACCGTGACCGGCATGCGATTCGGTCCCCGCTATGCGGCCGCCCTCGCCGTCGACGCGATCGGCGCGGGTCTCCTGCGTCCATTTCTCGTGGTGTACGGCCTGAGCGTCCTCAACCTGCCGACGGCCGCCACCGGTCTCGCCCTGTCGGCCGGTCTCCTCGCCGGTCTGCTCGCCGTGCCGCTCACTCTTCCGGATCAGGAGGATGAGGTGACGAGGACCTCCTCGACCAGGTCGCGGGGGATGCCGTGGGTGTCGTGGAGGTAGTGGAAGTCGTCGTCGGTGAGGGGGCCGCGCAGCATGAGCCGCTCGATCAGCGGGCGGCCGCGACGCAGGAGCGCGTGGAAGCGGCGCTCCTCGTACACCAGGACGTCCAGGACATAGAGCGGGTCCATCGGCAGGGAGAACCAGTCGAGGGTCGCACCGATCGGCTCGACGGGCAGGTCGCCGAGGGTGCGGGACGGGTCGGAGCGCCACAGGTGGGTGAGGGTGCGGCGGATGAGGCGGCGCAGGACGTAGCCGCGGCCGGTGTTCGACGGGTGGACGCCGTCGCCGATCACGACGACGGAGGAGCGCAGGTGGTCGCAGACGAGCCGGGACGGATCCCATCGCATCCATGAGGAGAAAACGTCGGTGTCGAAGACCGATGTCTTGCCCTGCAGGACCATCGACATCCGCTCCAGGCCCATGCCGGTGTCGACACAGGGCTGATCCAGCGGCTCCAGCGCAAGGTCGGGACGGCGGTGGTGGCGCATCATGACGTGGTTCCAGACCTCGACCCATCGGTCGTCGGTGGACGGTGTGCCGGTCGGCGGGCCGTCCCCGGTCCAGATGAAGATCTCCGAGTCGGGGCCGCATGGGCCGGTCGGGCCGTTCGACCACCAGTTGTCCCCACCGAGCGGCTCGACGGGCACGCCCAGGCGTTGCCAGGTGTCCAGGGAGCCGGGGTCCTGGTCGTACACGGTGACGTGCAGCTTCGGGAGCGGGACCCCGAACCCGTCGCGGAGCAGCTCGAAACCCCAGCGCAGGCTCTGGTCGCCGGAGTAGTCGCCGAGGGACCAGGAGCCGAGCATCTGGAAGACCGTCAGGTGCGTGTCGTCGCCGACCTCGTCGAGGTCCGTGGTGCGCAGGCAGCGCTGCACCCCGGTGAGGCGCCGGCCGAGCGGATGGTGGCGGCCTTCGATGTACGGCGTGAGCGGATGCATCCCCGCGCTGGTGAACAGGACGGGGTCGCCCTGCGGGGTGATGAGCGTCGAGTCGGGGACGAGCGCGTGGCCGCGGTCGCGGTAGAAGTCGAGGAACGTGCGGAGGATCTGGCTGGTGTCCATGGGGGCGGCCCTTCGGGGATGGACCGGAACACGGATCCCCGCGGCGCACACAGAACAGCCGGCGGACCGTTTCCGGTCGCCGGCTGAACTGGAAGAAGGTCAGGCAGCAGCGTCCGGCGAGCGGCGAGCTCGCGCGGCAGCAGCGGAAAGCCTGATGTGCATGACGGGGAGTCTACCTCAGAAGCGGGACGAGTATTCGACGGTGAAGCCGCTGTTGACGGGGACGCCGGCGTTGGTGAAGCAGTTGATCCGGATGCCGAGCGCGCCGGCGCCGGGGGTCCACGGCGAGTGCAGGCCGCAGAAGTCCGGCGTGGTGCCGTACGCGGTGACCTGGACGTTGCCGGGCGGGGACGCGACGCCGCCGAACGAGGCGGTCCAGACGGGCGGGCCGAAGGCGAGCGCACCGGGTGGGCCGGCGGAGTTGAAGTTGGTCAGCGCCGGGCCGAGCGGCGGCATGTTCCACAGATAGGCGAACTTGTAGGGCGGGGAGGCGCCCCCGTACAGCGCACGCTGGTAGTGCCAGGTGAGCGTGAACCGGGTGTTGGCGGTCGCCCCGGCGGAGTCGAAGCAGTAGATGCGGAAGAACTGGCCGTTGGCGGACGACTGCCAGCTGGCGACCTTGCACCGGGCGCCGGTGGCGGGGTTGACGGCGGTGACCTGGACGTCGCCGGCCTGCGGGCCGGCGGTGCCGAGGCCGGGCAGCGCGACGGAGTAGAGGCCGGCGGCGACGTTGGTGACGGTGTTGGCGGCACCGACGGAGTTGTACTGGGTGATCGTGCCGCCGGCGGGAGCGGCGTCCACGTAGCCGAAGCGGGTCGCGGCGAAGACGCCGGAGCTGCGGGCGAACTGCACGGAGAAGCCGGGCTGCGGGTCGAGGATCCCGCCGGGGCGGTAGCAGCTGACCCTGACGATCTCGTCGGGGCCGGCGACACCCCATGTGTCGGCCTGGCACCAGCGGCCGGGCGGGTTGGTGATCGCGTCGTGCACGGCGGTCACGTGCACGACGCCGCCGGCGATGCCGATGCCGGGGAACTTGACGGTCCACCGGCCGGGCACGCCGGGGGTGACGGTGGTCGCGACCGGCCACTGCTGCGACACGACCCCGCCGGAGTACAGCGCGAAGCCGAACGTGTCGGGCAGCAGCGCGGCGGCCGGGCGGGCGGCGCCGAGGGAGCCGGCGAGCGCCGCGGCGAGGGTGACGGCGACGGTTGCCGCCAGTCGTCTGTACCTCATACAGGTGCCTCCATCCTGGGAAAGGGGGAGGCAGCGTATCGACCGATGTTGATGCTCAACGGTCGGGTTCACGACTCGCGGCGCCCGGGGCGCACAAAGAGTCGTTTGGGGTGAAGACCGCCCTCAGCGGGCTTTTTGCGAGGGGCGGCGCTGCAGCTGCGGGGGCAGCAGCGAGCCGCCCTGCTGCTGGCGCTCCCGGGCCTTCGTCGCCAGGCGGGTCAGATAGATCAGCGCCGCGCCCAGGACGCCGACGTCGTCGAGGTAGATCGGGTCGGGCAGCAGGTCCACCGGGGAGACGGTGTAGATGATCGCGCCCCAGAAGGCGAACTTGCCACCGGCGCCCATCGCCTGCAGGTATTTGCCGGTCTTCCACACGCGGGTGGCGAGGACGATCGCGACGATCAGCACCCCGACCAGCAGCAACCCGCCGATCGCGATGAGACCGTAGAACAGGGTGTCGTCCATGGCCATGAGTCTAAGGGCGATACTCACACCATGCCCGCCGAGCCCGCCGACTCACCCGCCCGCATCAGCGGCGCCGATCCCGCGTCGTTCGCCGCGTCCGTCCTGCGCGACCGCCACCCGGCGATCGTGGCCCGCGTCCTGGCGGACTTCCCCTTCGCGCCGGCGGTGCGGGACGGGCTTGCAGGGCTCTTGCAGGACCCCACGGTCACCCCGCTGCCGCGCGACGCCCACGACTGCGAGGACTGGGACCGCTGGGGCGCGCCGCACTTCGGCCGGTCGATGTTCGACGTGCCGTTCCTGTGGGCGGAGAACTACTTCTACCGGCGGCTGCTGTACGCGACGGGCTACCACGAGCCGGGTCCGTGGCGGGGGATCGACCCGTTCGGGCCGCAGAAGGCCGCCGGCCTGCCGGGGTGGGAGGAGCTGGCGGCGCTCGACGCGCTGCAGGACCTGCCCGAGGACGAGCAGGCCGCGGCGCTGGTCGCGGCGGCGCTGTGGGGCAACCGGGCGGATCTGGGGTTCCAGCTGGCGCACGGCCTTTCCGAGGCGAGCGCCGAGCTCGTCGCGGACGACACCGGGCGGCTCTGGCAGCTGGCCGGTGGCGGCACCGTCTGCGTGGTCGCCGACAACGCCGGCCGGGAGCTGCTGCCGGACCTGGTGCTCATCGACTTCCTGCTGCGCACCGGCCGGGCCGCGAGGGTCGAGCTGCACGTCAAGCCCGCGCCGTACTTCGTCTCCGACGCGCTGACCGCCGACGTCCTGGCGGAACTGCGGCGTTTCGGGGCCGGCAGCGCCGTCGGGCGGCGGCTGTGGACGGCACTGCGGGCCGGGAGCCTGGAGCTCGTCACCGACCCGTTCTACTGCGCGCCGCTGGAGTTCCCTGACCTGCCGGCCGGCCTCGCCGCCCGCTTCGGGGCGGCGACGCTGACCATCCTCAAGGGTGATCTCAACTACCGGCGCCTGGTGGGGGATCGCGACTGGGCGCCGGAGACGTCGTTCGCGGAGCTCACCGCGTACTTTCCGGGGCCGGTCGCGGCCCTGCGGACGGTGAAGTCGGACGTGGTCGCCGGGTTGGCCGCGGGCGTCGAGGCGAAGCTGCCCGCGTCATGGCGCACCAGCGGCGGTTTTGTCATGGTCCAAGTGCGGGGTTGAGACAGCGGCGTCGATGGTGGAGGTGAAGGTCGGTCCGGCCCAGATGCTGCGCTTCGTCGTCATGCTGAGCACTCTGCCGGGCCCCACTTGGCGGCCACTTGCGGTCGGCTTGCGAAACCCCTCAAGGGTGGTGGGGGTCACGCGTCGACGGCAAAAATGTCCGACATGTACGACGGAACGGGGCCGCACCGGAGACGCTCCGGAGGGTGTACGGGGTGGACTTCCGCCGCTCACCGGGTGACATCGTCGCCCTGAACGCCGGCATCGCCCGGTCCGGCCCCGGCGCCGGACGTGTTCCTCGCCCGGGGAGCCAGGGGGTTTTGTTCCGTGGTCCTGGGTAGGACCGCGCAATGCAACCTGAAGCCGACGAGTCGGTGCCGGAGCTGGCGGCTCAGCCTGACGACGAGCCGCCGGCGCCCGCGCCACCCCTGTCACCGCAGATCAACTTCCGGGCGAACACCGGCGGCACTCCCGCCGCGACCCTCGCGTCCATGTGGAACGACAGCGACCGGCAGCGCATCCGCGGCCGCTGGCAGGAACTCCAGGCGAAGTTCCTCGACGACCCGCACCTCGTCGCGGGGGAGGCCGAACGGCTCGTCCAGGAGGCGGTCGCGTCCCTGACCGCCTCCCTCGACGCCCGGCGCAGCCAGCTGCACCAGCAGCGGGCCAGCCGCGGCGTCGACACCGAGAACCTGCGCGCCTCGCTGCGCGACTACCGCGAGTTCCTCGACCGCATCCTCGGCCTGTAGGGGGTTCCCCATGAACTCGACGACGATCACGATCGGTCTGGTGGTCCTGGCACTGGCCGTCGGCGGCTGGATCCTGCTGCGCGGCGGCAAGGAGGAGGAAGAGGAGGAGACGGCCACCTCGTCGACCCCGCCCGCGCCCCGCCCGCCGGCGCCGGCCGCCGCGGGAACCATGCCCGCGGCGATGCCTGCCAGCACGATGCCGGCCAACGGGATGTCGCCGAACGGCATGGCACCCGGTGGCATGGCACCCAACGCGATGGCACCCAACGCGATGACACCCAATGGCATGGCACCCGGTGGCATGGCACCCAACGCGATGGCACCCAACGGGATGCCCGCGCAGGCGGCATACGGCGCCGCCTACGGCGCGGCGACCGGCGTGCCCCAGATGCCGTCACCGATGTCGTCCGTGCCGGCGGGCGGGACCTACTTCGCGTCGGCGACGTCCTCGCTGACGTCGGAGGGTCACGCGTACGAGGTGCGCGCCCGCTGGCAGGAGCTGCAGCTGCGCTTCGTCGACGACCCGCAGACCGCGGCCGGCGAGGCCGAGCGGCTCGTCGACGACGCCCTCGCGGGGGTGACCGCGTCGCTGAACGCGCGCAAGGACCAGCTCAGCACGTGGCGGGCCAGCGGCCGCGACGACACCGAGCAGCTGCGGGCGGCGGTCCACGGGTACCGCGACTTCCTGAACCACCTCGTGGGTTCGTGACGGGCGGCCCCGTCGGCACCGGACCCGTCGCCGACCTCGGCACCGGTCCGGAATGACCGTTCTCGTTTGATACTGCCGGTCTGGCGGGCATACCTCCTGTGAAGGAGGACCGCCATGACAACCACCCAAGTTCTCATCACGATCGTTGTGCTCCTGGTGATCGCGGCGATCGGTTACGGCATCTGGTTCGTCACCCGGCGGCGGGCGCTGCAGCACCGGTTCGGCCCCGAGTACGACCGGGCCGTCGCCGAGGGTGACAGCCGCGTCGCCGTCGAACGTGAGCTCCGCGAGCGGGAACGCCGCCACGCCGAGCTGGAGCTGCGCGACCTCACCCCCGAGGCGCGCACCCGGTACACCGCCGCGTGGAGCGAGATCCAGGCCCGGTTCCTCGACGACCCGGCCGGCGCCGTCCGTGACGCCGACGCCCTGGTCACCGAGCTGATCGCCGAGCGCGGCTACCCGACCGGCGAATACGAGGAGCAGGTCGCGCACCTGTCCGTGGAGCACGCCCGGACCCTCGGCCACTACCGCGACGCGCACGAGATCAGCCGGCTCAGCGACAGCGGCGAGGCCACGACCGAGCAGCTGCGCCAGGCGGTCGTGCACTACCGCACGCTCTTCTCCGACCTGCTCGGCGTCGACGCCACCCCCGGCGCCGCGACCGCGTCCTCCACCGACTCCGTGTCCTCCTCCACCGACACCGTGGCCACCACCGACACCGGCACCCTGGCCTCGACCGACACCGACACCGACACCGGCACCGACACCGGCACCGACACCGTGGCCGAGGTCGACGCCGGCGGCCGTCATGACGCCGACGCGGTTCGCCGCTCCGCCGCCCGTACCGACGCGGACGACGCCGACGTCCCGGCGCAGCGCGACCCCGAGGACGTCCCCCACGACACCAGCCGCCGGTCGTAGGACCGGGAAAGGAATCCTCCGATGCAGGATCAACGCGGCAACCTCGACGAGAGCCACGTGCCCGCCCCCCGCCACCCGGCCGAGGACGGCGCCTGGGCGGACATCGCCGACCGGCCCGACGACCGGGACGGTGACGGGACTGACGACACGGCCGTGGGCACCGCCCACACCGACCACGAGCACGACAGCGACGACCGCGCCGACGACGTGCGGGAGGGCGAGACGTACCCGGCCGGGACGTACGCGTCCGGGTCCGCCCTGACCGACGCCGACCACGACGGCATCGCCGACCGCGACGACGTCGAGGTCGTCGACCACGACCGGGCCATCGCCGGCGAACGCGCCGGGGATGACGCCGGCGAGCTCGACGCCCGCGAGGAGGACGAGGCCCGCGGCGACGCCGACTTCGTCCCCGGGGACGTGACGGCGCACTCCGACGACGACCGCGACACGGTGCGGACCGACGAACGCGACGAGGCCGAGGCCGCCGCCGAGGAGGACGCCGAGGACCGTGCGTGGGCCGCGGACCACGCGACCCAGCTGCGGGCCGGCTCCCTGCCGGAGGACCAGGCGGGCACCGGCACGGCCGTCGACCGCGACGACGATGCGGACGACCGCACCGCCGTCCTCGTGGACGATGCGGACGACCGCACCGGCACGGACGCGGTCGAGGCCGACGCGCGCACCGGCGACCACGTCGACGCCTACGCGGACGACCGCACCGCCGTCCTTGCGGACGACGCGGCCGGCACCCACGTCGACGACGCGGACCCGCGCACCGACGACGACGCGCCCGCCGACAGCGACGCGTCCACGTACGCCGACACCACCAGCGGCTCCGACGCGGATGCGGATGTCGATGTCGCCGACGACACCGACGCGGACACCGAGGACGAGCGGCGGGACGACACCCTCGCCGGGCCGGTTCTGGCCGACGAGCCCGTCGCCACCGGCGCGTACGCCGGGACCGACGAGCCCGCCGCTAGCGAGGCCCTGGAAGGCGGCGAAGCGCTCGACGCCGGCGACGTCGTCGCGGTCCCCGTGCCGGCCGGCACCGGCACCACCGACGCCGGAGCCGGGCAGGACCTGCGGCCCGGTGCGGTCGAGCCGGTGCCCGTCGGCGCGCTCTGGGCCGACGGCGCCGCCGAAGGTCTGCGGGAGCGGTGGCGTGAGCTGCAGCTGCGGTTCATCGACGACCCGCGGTCCGTCGCGGGCGAGGCCGACCAGCTCGTCGCCGAGGCGGTCTCCACCGTCACCGGCGCCCTCGAGTCGCAGCGGTCGCAGCTGAGCGCCTGGCAGTCCGAGGGCGGCGAGGACACCGAGCGGCTGCGGGCGGCGGTCCGCCAGTACCGCGACTTCCTCGACCGCCTGCTGGGTCTGTAACGCTTCCACGGCAAGCTACCCGGTGGTAGCCTCCCTGGTACCAGTCGGTACCAGGGAGGCTGCATGCATGTCAGGATCGCGATCGTCGGCGCGGGCTTCGGTGGCCTGGGCGCCGCGATCCGGCTCAAGCAGCACGGCCACGACGACTTCGTCGTCTTCGAGCGGGCCGGCGACCTCGGCGGCACCTGGCGCGACAACTCCTATCCCGGCTGCGCCTGCGACGTCCCCTCGCACGTCTACTCGTTCTCCTTCGCGCTCAACCCCGGCTGGAGCAGCACCTACTCGCCGCAGCCGGAGATCTGGCAGTACCTGCGCCGCTGCGCGGACCGGTTCGACCTGCGCCCGCGCATCAGCTTCGACACCGACGTGCGGCTCGCGTGCTGGGACGAGCGCGCCGGGCACTGGCGGATCGAGACGTCCTGCGGCGAGTGGACCGCCGACGTCCTGATCAGCGCCGGTGGCCCGCTCAACGAGCCGGTCATCCCGAAGCTCGCCGGCCTGGAGACGTTCCGCGGCGAGACGTTCCACTCCTCGCGCTGGGACCATGGCCTCGACCTGACCGGCCGCAAGGTCGCCGTCATCGGCACCGGCGCGTCGGCGATCCAGTTCGTGCCGGCGATCCAGCCGTCCGTCGCCCGGCTGACCCTCTTCCAGCGCACCGCCGCGTGGGTCATGCCCCGCAACGAGCGGCCCCTGAGGGACTGGGAGCACCGTCTGTACCGGCGGATCCCGGGCGCGCAGCGGGCGATGCGCACGATCGTCTACTGGGCGATCGAGTCCACGGTCATCGGCTTCCTGCGCCCGTCCGTGATGCGGCTGGCGCAACGGATCGCGCTGCGCAACCTGCGGTCCGCCGTCGCCGACCCGGGGCTGCGCGCGCGACTGACCCCGCACTACGCGATGGGCTGCAAGCGCGTCCTGCGGTCCGACACCTACTATCCGGCGCTGACCAGGGACAACGTCGACGTGGTGACCGCCGCGATCGCCGAGGTCCGTCCACAGGGGATCGTCACCCGCGACGGTGTCGAGCACGAGGCCGACACCATCATCTTCGGCACCGGGTTCCACGTCACCGACCTGCCGATCTCCGAACGCGTCCGCGGCCGCGACGGCCGCAGCCTCGCCGAGGTGTGGCAGGGCAGCCCGCGGGCGTACCGCGGCACGACCGTCGCCGGCTTCCCCAACCTGTTCCTGCTGCTCGGCCCCAACACCGGCCTCGGCCACAACTCGGTCGTGCTGATGATCGAGGCGCAGGTCGAATACGTCCTCGGCGCCCTGCGGACCCTGGAACGCGCCCGCAGCGTCGAGCCGCGGGCCGAGGCGCAGCGGGCGTTCGCGGCCGCCGTCGACCGCCGCATGGCCAGGACCGTCTGGGCGACCGGCGGCTGCAGCAGCTGGTACATCGACGCGACCGGCCGCAACTCGACCCTGTGGCCCGGGTCGACCTGGCGCTTCCGCCGGCGGATGCGGCGCTTCGACCCCCACGCGTACGAGGTGACCGCATGAGCGAGCGAATCTTGTGGCGGAGTGTTCTGGTGTCTCGTGGCGCCGGTGAGCGGAGCGAGGCGGCGGCATGAGCCTGTATACCGTCCGGAAAGGCGCGGGGGAGCCGCTCGTGCTCATCCACGGCATCGGCCACCACTGGCGCGCCTGGGAACCTGTCATCGACCTGCTCGCCGAGCACCACGACGTGATCGCCGTCGACCTGCCCGGCTTCGGCCGCTCCCCGGCGCCCGCCGAGAACCGTGGCATGCCCAGCGCCGTCGAGGCGCTCGCCGGGTTCTTCGCCGAGGCGGGGCTGGACCGCCCGCACGTCGCCGGCAACAGCCTCGGCGGCGCGATCGCCCTGGAGCTCGCCGCCGCCGGTCAGGCCCGCTCGGTGACCGCCCTGTCACCGGCCGGCTTCTGCACCCCCGCCCAGGTGCGCCGGGCGCTGGGCATCCTGCGCGGCCACCGCGCCGGCGCCTTCACCCCGGCCCCGCTGCTGAAGGTCTTCTACCGCACCGGCTTCGGCAGGGCATTCTCCTTCGGCTGGCTGGTCCGCGACCCCGGCGTCCTCACCGCCGAACGCGCCCTCGCCGACACCCTGGCCCTGCGCGGCGGCAAAGGCTTCGCCGCCGTCGCCCGGCACGGCCGCGACTACGCGTACACGAGCCGCCCCGGCGTCCCGGTCACGATCGCGTGGGGCTCCCGCGACCGGATCTTCCTGCCGGTCCAGGCCGGCGTCGCCCGCGACCGTCTCCCCGACGCCCGCCACGTGACGCTCGACGGCTGCGGCCACGTCCCGATGAGCGACGACCCCGCCCTCGTCGCCGCGGTCATCCTGCGGACGACGACGACGACGGCGGCGGCAGCAGCGGCGGTGGCGGTGGGGGGCCGGTCAGAAGTGGACGAGGGTGCGGGCGCCGACGCCGTCGCGCATGCGGGTGAAGGCGTCGCCCACCTCGGCCAGGGAGATGTGGTCGGTGACGAGGGCGGACAGGTTCAGCGCGCCTGAGCGGTAGTGCGACAGCAGGACCGGCACGTCGACGGCCGGGTCGGTGCTGCCGTACATGCAGCCCTGCAGCGTGCGCGCGAAGTACGCCACCTCCAGGGCGTTGAACGTCACCTCGTCCGTGGTGGAGCCGAGCCCGAGGACGGTGGCCCGGCCGCCGCGGCGGGTGACGGACCACGCGGCCCTGATCGTGGTGGCCCGGCCGACGCACTCGATCGCGTGGTCGGCGCCGCGGCCGGAGGTGAGCGCGCGGACCTCCTTCGCCAGGGACCGGCCGGGGGAGAGGAAGTGGGTCGCGCCGAGGGACAGTGCGAGCTCCTCCTTGGCCGGTGACGCGTCGACGGCGATGACGGTCGACGCGCCGGCGATGCGGGCGCCCTGCAGCGCGGCGAGGCCGACGCCGCCGAGGCCGATCACGGCCACGGACTGGCCCGGGACCACGCGGGCGGCGTTGAGCACCGCCCCGACGCCGGTGAGGACCGCGCAGCCGAGCAGGGCCGCCTCGTCGAGGGGGACGTCGGCGGGCACGGGAATGCACGCGTGGGCGCCGACGACGGTCTCGGTGGCGAACGCGCCGGTGCCGAGGCCCGCGTACAGCTCCGAGCCGTCCGCGGCCCGGGCGTAGGGCACCCCACGCGCGTCGTCCGCGTGCGAGCACAGGTACGGCTCGCCGGACTCGCAGAACCAGCAGGACCGGCACGGCGGCGACCAGTTCAGCACCACGTGGTCGCCGACCGAGACGTCCGAGACGTCCGGCCCGGTCTCGACGACCACCCCGGCGCCCTCGTGGCCGAGCACGACCGGGAACGGCTGCCGGAGCGTGCCGTTGGCCAGGGACAGGTCGGAGTGGCAGACGCCGGCGGCGGCGAGCCGCACCCGCACCTGCGAAGGCCCGACGGGGTTCAGCGCGACGTCCTCGACGTGGACGGGCCCGTCCACGGCGCGGAGCACCAGAGCGGCGGTCACAGCTGGATCGCCTTCACCGTCGTGAACTCCTCGTAGCCGTGGACGCCGAGCTCGCGCCCATATCCGGAGTCCCCGATCCCGCCGAACGGCGCGAGGGGGTTGAACGACCCGCCGTTGACGTCGACCTGCCCGGTCCGCAGCCGCCGCGCGACGGCCAGCGCACGATCCTGGGAGCCGGACCAGACGCTGCCCGCTAGGCCGTACGGCGTCGCGTTGGCGATCCGCACGGCGTCGTCCTCGTCGCGGTACCGGATGATCGACAGCACCGGGCCGAAGATCTCCTCCTGGGCGATGACGGCACCGGGGTCGACGTCGGCGAACACGACCGGCGCCACGTAATACCCGACGTCCGGCACGGCGCCGTTGCCGAGGGCGAGCTTCGCGCCGTCGGCGAGGCCACGTGCCACGTAGGAGCGCACCCGGTCGCGCTGCGCCGCCGACGCAAGGGGTCCGAGGCGGGTCGACGGGTCGGTGGGGTCGCCGACGGTGTACCGCGACGCCGCCGCGACCGCCAGGTCGACCACCTCGTCGTGCTGGGACTCGTGCACGAGCAGGCGGGTCCAGGCGGTGCAGGTCTGGCCGGAGTTCAGGTAGCAGTTGCCGACGCCGACCTTGACCGCGGCGGCCAGGTCGGCGTCGGGCAGGATCACGTTCGCCGACTTCCCGCCGAGCTCGAGCGACACCCGCGTCAGGTGCCGGGCCGCGAGTGCCGCCACGGTGCGACCGGCGCCCGTCGACCCGGTGAACGACACGAGGTCGATCCCGGGGTGCCCGGCGAGCGCCGCCCCCGTCGGGTCGCCGTAGCCGGTGACGAGGTTGTAGACGCCGCCGGGCAGCCCGGCCTCGCGGACCAGCTCGGCGAGGCGCAGCGCGGACAGCGGCGCGACCTCGCTCGGCTTGTGCACGACGGTGTTGCCGGCGGCGAGGGCCGGGGCGAGCTTCGCGATCGTCTGGTGCAGCGGATAGTTCCACGGGGTGATGGCGCCGACGACCCCGACCGGGTCACGCACGATCAGCGAGTTGCCGATCCGCTCCTGCGGCGCGTCGGTGCCGAGCAGGTCGACCATCGAGGACAGCACCGCGATCGGCAGCCCCACCTGCACCTTGCGGGCCACCGCGAGGGGGGCGCCCATCTCCGACGTGATGATGCCGGCGAGCTCGTCGGCGTGCGCCGCCAGGAGGTCACGCAGCGCGGCGAGGTGCGCGGCGCGCTCCGCCCGGGACAGCGCCGACCACGGCCCGAGCGCGGCCCGGGCGGCGGCGACGGCCGGGTCCACGGAAGCGGTCTCGGGCACGGACCCGACGACCTCCTCGGTGGCCGGGTTGTAGACGTCGATGCTCATCGTTGAGATCTCCCTGTAGAAACGGCTCAGACGAACGCGTTCACGCCGGTCAGGGCGCGGCCGATGATGAGTTTCTGGATCTGGCTCGTCCCCTCGTACACGGTAGTGACCCGCGCGTCGCGCAGGTATTTGCCCACCGGGTACTCGTCGATGTAGCCGTAACCGCCGAACACCTGCAGGGCGTTGTTCGCCGCGCGGACCGCGGCCTCCGACGCGTAGAGCTTCGCCGTGGACGACTCGGTGGCGAAGGGCAGCCCCCGGTCGATCAGGTCGGCGACCCGCCAGGTGAGCAGCCGGGCCGCGTCGGCCTCGACGGAGATGTCGGCGATGAGCTGCTGCACGAGCTGGAACGAGGCGATCGGCCGGCCGAACTGCTCGCGCTGCTTCGCGTAGGCGACGGCGGCGTCGAGGCAGCCCTGGATGATCCCGACGCAGCCGGCCGCCAGGGACATCCGCCCCTTCGCCAGGGCCGACATCGCGATCCTGAAGCCCTGGCCGAGGTCGCCGAGCAGCGCGTCGTCGCCGACGGTGACGCCCTCGAAGGTCAGCGCCGCGGTCGCCTGCCCGCGCAGCCCGAGCTTGCCGTGGATCTCCTCCACGTGCAGCCCCGCCGTGTCCGTCGGGACCAGGAAGGCCGAGACGCCCTTCGGGCCGGGTTCGCCGGTGCGGGCGAAGACCAGCGCGACCCGCGCCCAGGTGCCGTTGGTGATGAACATCTTCGCACCGTCCAGGCGCCAGCCGCCGTCCACCCGGGTGGCCCGCGTGGTCAGGGCACCCGCGTCGGAGCCGGTGCCGGGCTCGGTCAGCGCGAAGCAGCCGAGGGCGTCGCCGCCGCACAGCCGCGGCAGCCAGGCCGCCTTCTGCTCGGGCGTGCCGTAGCCGTTGATGCTCTTGGCGACCAGGCCGAGGGACACCGACACGATGCCGCGCACCGACGAGTCGCCCTTGCCGAGCTCTTCGAGGACCAGGCAGTAGGTGGTGTGGTCGCCGCCGCCGCCGCCGTGCTCCTCGGGGATCGTGATGCCGAGGATGCCCAGGCCGGCGAGCTTCTTGACGACGGCGAGGTCGACCTGCTCGGCCCGGTCCCAGGCGGCGGCGTGCGGGGTGATCTCCCGGTCGACGAACTCGGCGGTCACCTGTCGGATCGCGCGCTGCTCGTCGCTGAGCGTGAAGTCCATGGCAGCCCCTGAGGTCGCTGAGAGCCCGGTCCGTTAACTAACGCCGTTAGTTTCGTAAGATCGTAGCCATGGTCCGCCCCAGAACGCCACTCCTCAGCCGTGACCGGATCGTCGAGGTCGCCACCGCGATCGTCGACGCCGACGGGCTCGACGCGCTGTCCACCCGGCGGCTGGCCCGCGAGCTGGGCGTCCAGGCGCCGTCGCTGTACAACCACTTCGCCACGAAGGAGCAGATCGTCGACGCGGTCGGCGACAGCATCGTGGCGGGCGTCGACCTGTCGATGCTGGGCCGCGACCCGTGGCCGGAGGCGCTGAAGGCGTGGGCGCGGGCCTACCGGGCGGCGTTCCGCGCCCATCCCAATGTGGTGCCGTTCCTGGCCCGCGGCCCGGCCCGCCGCCCGGCGTCGCTGCGCCTGGCCGACGCCGTGCACGGCGCGCTGGTCGACGCTGGCTGGCCGCCGGGGCACGCGACCCGCATCGGCGCGACCATGCGGTTCTTCGTCGCCGGCTCGGCGCTGGGCTCGTTCGCGCTCGGCTTCGTCGACGATCCCGACCTGTACGCGCGGGACTACCCGCACCTGCGCGACGCCCACCTGCTCGCGGGCCGGCACGCGCACGTCGACGACAGCGCGTTCGAGCTCGGCCTGGAGGCCCTGGTGGAGGGCCTGGAGCGGAAGTTCGAAGCGGTGAAGGGCTAGGCCGCGGCCTGCTGCGGCATGACGAGGAGGATCTGCCCGCCGGGGCGGGTGCTCATGCGGACCGGCATGCTCATCGTCCGGCCGGCGCGGATCAGGACCGTGGCGGTCTCCAGATCGGCGACGCGCAGGCCGGGGGAGCCGGACCGGGACGGGCCCGACACCAGCAGCACGCCCCGCCACGCCGATTCGGCGAGCCGGCGGGCGTGGCGGATCTGGCGGGCCGAGCGCGGCTGATCGGGGACGCCGCACAGGTCGAGGTAGCCCTGCTGCCAGGCGCTGTCGAGGAACGCCGCGGTCGTCGGGCCGGTGACGACCCGGAAGATCTCGTACCGGTGGCGCGTGCCGGCGGTGTAGCGGTGCACGCTCGCCGAGTGGCCGGCCGCTCCCAGCAGCTCGACCAGCCGTTCCGCGGCGACGGACCGGCTGAACTCGGCGAGCACCCCCGCGGGCGCGTGCGTGAAGGCGGAACGGACCCGGGAGCCCCCCAGCGCCCGGGCCCGTCCTCCTCCGCCACACACCCCTGTACATCGCACCAGCACGGCCGCCTCGAACGCGGCGACGGTCGAGGCGCGGTAGCGCTCGCCGGTTGACACGATGTTCACCCGTTCACCGTGGCGGGTCCGACCGTACCGACGGAATTGCGGGCGTCGTTCCTTGACGGAAACTTGACGCTGTGAAACCGGGCGGAAACGGTCAGACCGGCATCAGCACCTGCGTGCAGCGGCCGGCTGCGAGGGTGGTGCCCTCGACGTCGAGGACGTGCTCACCGCGCACCCCGCGGTCGCCATGGCCGCCGTCGCCGGCCGCCCGGACGAGCGGCTGGGCGAGGAGGTGATCGCGTTCGTGTCGCTGACCAGCGCCGCGGCGGTCGCGGGCACAGGGGCCGAGGAGCTCGACGCCTACGCCCGCGAGCACCTCGCACCGACGAAACGGCCGCGGGAGATCCGCGTCCTGGAGCGGATACCACTGACGTCGGTCGGCAAGCTGAACCGGAAGGCGCTGCGGACCCTCATCTGAACCCTCGCTCCTCTACCATGGGCGCACGATGCGAGTGATGTTGGTCGAAGACGACGGCGGTTCTGCTATGGGCCGATCATGCGCGTGATGCTGGTCGAGGACGACGCCAGGGTGGCGGCCGCGCTGGCCACCGCCCTGCGCAGGCGCGGGCACGACGTCGCGCACTGCCCGACGGCCCAGTCGGCGCTCGACACGTTCGCCGGTGAGCCCTTCGACCTGGTGCTGCTCGACCTCAACCTGCCCGACGGCGACGGCATCGAGGTGTGTCGCACCCTGCGCCGCAAGGACGAGACGGTGGCGATCATCGCCGTCACCGCCCGCGGCGAGGAGCGCGACCGGGTCATCGGCCTGCAGACCGGCGCCGACGACTACGTCGTGAAGCCCTACTCGATGGCCGAGCTCAACGCGCGCATCGAGGCGGTCCTGCGCCGCGCGTCGCGGGCGCCGCAGTCCACCGTCGAGGTGCTCGCGGCCGGGCCGGTCCGGGTCGACGTCGCCGCCAGGCAGGTCGCCGTCGCCGGCCGGGACGTCTCGCTCACCCGCAAGGAGTTCGAGATCCTCGCGGTGCTCGTGCGCACCCCCGGCGTCGTCGTGTCCTACGACCGGCTGATCCTCGCGGTGTGGCAGACCAGCTTCGTCGGCCGGCACACCCTCGACGTGCACGTCGGCTCGCTGCGGGCGAAGCTCGACGTGCCCGGCCTGGTGCAGACCGTCCGTGGCGTCGGATACCGCCTCGTCCCGGGTCTGTAGAGAGGCACCGGCCTGTGCGGGTCCGCATCGTCGCCACCTACCTGTTGCTGCTGTTGCTGGTGCTGGCCGCCCTGGAGGTGCCCTTCGCGCTGAGCATCGCCGGCCGCGACACCCAGCAGGTCGTCGCCGACCGGCTCGCCGACGCCACCCGCTTCGCCACGCTCGCCGAGCCGGCGCTGCGCACGAAGGGCAAGACCACCGAGCTCGCCGCCGAGTTCGCCCGCTACTACCAGGTCTACGGCATCGCCGTGATCGTGGTGAACCAGGACGCCTTCGACGTCGTGTCGTCCCGGCCCAGCGTCGATCTCGCGGACAAGGCGGTGCAGCGGCAGACCCGCCGGGCCCTCGAAGGGCGCGAGGCCAGCGACGACGGCACGATCTGGCCGTGGCGCCTCGAGCCCTTCGTGGTCGCGGTCCCCGTCGGCCGCGGCGGCGAGGTCATCGGCGCGGTCGTCACCGTCTCACCGGTCGGCGCCCGCGCCGCCGGGGTCCGCACCACCTGGAGCGTCCTGGCCGTCGGCGGGCTCGTCGTGCTCTTCGCCGGCATCGTCGCCGCCTGGTCCCTCGCCCGCTGGACGCTGCGGCCCGTCGCCGAGCTCGACGCGGCCGCCCACGAGCTCGGCGCCGGCGACTACGCCGCCCGGGTCCCCGCCGCCGACGGCCCGCCGGAGCTGCGCCGGCTCGGCTCCGCGTTCAACGAGATGGCCGCGACCGTCGCCGACTCCCTGGAGCGGCAGCGCGCGTTCGTCTCGCACGCCAGTCACCAGCTGCGCAACCCGCTCACCGCGGTGCGGCTGCGGGTCGAGGACCTCGGCGCCGACCTCACCGACCCGCAGGCCGTCGAGGGGCACCGCCTGGCCCTGGAGGAGGTCGAGCGCCTCGGCGAGGTCCTCGACAGCCTCCTCGCCCTCGCCCGCGCCGAGCGGGGCCGCTTCGAGCTCGCCGACATCGACGCCGGCGAGGTCGCGTGGGCGCGGGTCGTCGCGTGGCAGCCGGTCGCCGCGCGGAAGACCATCACGCTGCGCTACGTCCGGCCGCCGCACTCGCTGAAGGCCCGCGCCGTGACGACCGCGCTCGACCAGGCGCTCGACGCGCTCATCGACAACGCCGTCAAGTTCTCCGCCGAGGGCAGCACCGTCACCGTCCGCCCGGTCGCCGACGAGGGCGGCGTCGCCGTCCACGTGCTCGACACCGGCCCCGGCCTCACCGAGCAGCAGCGCGAGCTGGCCACCGAACGCTTCTGGCGGGCTCCCGGCACGCAGAACGTCGACGGCAGCGGCCTCGGCCTGCCGATCGTCGCGGTCCTCGTCGAGGCGTCGTCCGGCCGCCTGGACCTGCTCGCCAACGAGCCCAGCGGCCTGCACGCCCGCCTCTGGTTCCCCAGCCCCTGAGGGGAACCGTCAACGCGCCGGTCAGGCCTTCTGGGTGCGGTAGTAGCGCATGGCGCCCGGGTGCAGCGGCAGCGGCGGGGTGCTGATCGCGGAGCGGATGTTGAGCCGGGCCGCCGCCTGGTGCGCCTTGGCGAGCTCGTCGCGGCCCTCGAAGAGCAGCCGGGTCACGCCGTACGCGAGGGGCTCCGGCATCGTGTCCCGCACGACGAGGTAGTTGGCGATGCCGATCGAGACGACGGGGTCGATGCCCTTGTACGCCGAGGCCGGCACGACCCGCTCCGCGTAGTACTCGCCGAAGTCGTCCCGCAGCGGCTGCACGAGCGTGGCGAGGTCGACGAGCCGGATCGGGAACTCCTTGGCCAGCTGCTGGATCAGGCCGACGGCCAGGCCGCCGGAGAAGAAGAACGCCTGGATCTGGCCGGCCCTCAGCGCCTTGACCGAGTCGTCGAGATTGAGCGGGCGCTGGACGATGCTCGCCTTCAGGCCGCCGCGGGCGACGTCGAGGATGTGGTCGGCGGTGCCGGCGGTGCCGGAGCCGGCCGCGCCGACGGACACCGTCCTGCCGCGCAGGTCGGCGACGCTCTGGATGGGGCTGTCGTGGGCGACGACGAGGTGCACGTAGTCGTCGTAGATGCGGGCGAGGGCGGCGAGCTGCCCCGGGGCGTTGCGGTTGCCCTCGCCGGCGGTGTCGGCCTGGGTGAAGCCGACCTCGGCGGTGCCGGCCAGGATCGCGCCGACGTTCTCCTTCGACGCGTTCGTGGTCAGGACGCTCGCGCGCACGTTCGGCAGGTACCGCTTGGCGAGGGCCGCGATCGCCGTGCCGTAGGCGTAGTAGACCGCGCCCGTGCTGCCGGTCGCGATCCGCAGCGTCCCGGTCGCCTCGGCGCCGTCGGACTCGCACGCGGTGAGCAGGGCGGCGGCGCCGAGACCGCCGAGCACGAGCGTGCGCCGCCTCATGACAGGCACGCCTCCAGGATCGGCAGGGTCTCGTCCGGGGTGCGGTGCCGGACCGTCGTCATGCCGAGCTCCCGCGCCGGTTTCAGGTTGCCGGGCAGGTCGTCGACGTAGACGCACTCCCGCGGCGGCAGGCCGATCGCGGCCGCGCCCAGCACGTAGATCGCCGGGTCCGGTTTGCGCACGCCGACGTCGCCGGAGATCACGATCCCGTCGAACAACTCGTCGAGCAGGATCCGGTCGTACCGCTGCGAACCCCACGAGTTCGAGATCAGCCCGGTGCGGATGCCGCGCCCCCTGGCGGCGCGGACGAAGTCGAGCATCGCCACGTCCGCGGTGGTGGCGCCGAGCAGCCGCTCGATGAGGCCCGCGGCCTGCACGCCGAGCAGCGCGGCGAACCCGGCCTCGAACCCGGCGTCCGGCAGCGTGCCGTCCTCCAGGCCGCCGAGCAGCGAGCGGGCCTGCGGATCCTCGCGGAAGAGGTTCCGGACCGTCCCCGCGGGCAGCCCCTCCCGCGCGCAGAACGCGTCGAAGGAGGCGAACACGTCGGTGGTCAGGACCCCGCCGTAGTCGACCAGCAGCCCGCGCAGTGCCGTCGGGGTCATCCGGTTCCTTCCGCCGTTTCCTTCGCCAGCGACTGTACGACCTCCCGCGCGTCCTCGGGGGAGGCCCGGAGCGCTCGCTGCCGGGTGGCGGAGGTGCCGCGGCCGCGCAGGTCCTCGAGGAGGTCGACGGCGATCTCCCACTCGCCGCGGGCCTCCAGCGCGGGCCGGACGTGTGCCAGCAGCGCGTCGACGCGGGCGTTCGCGGGCAGCGCGGAGCGGGTCGCGGGGTCGACGAGGTGGCCGCTGAGCCCGGACCTGGCGGCCCGCCACGTCGCGGCCCGCAGCAGCACCTGCGGCGCCTCCGGCAGCGGCCGGCCGGCGGCGTCCTCCTCGGCGGCGACGGTGACGAGGCCCCGGGCGAGCGCGGCGAGCAGCACCGCGTCGTCGACCCGCGGGCACGAGTCGGCGACCCGCACCTCGACCGTCGGATACCGCGCCGACGGCCGGGCGTCGAAGTAGATCATCCCGGCGTCGCTGATCACGCCGCTCTCCACGAGCGTGTCGACGACCCGCTGGTACTCCGCGGCGGTCGCCACGTCCGGCGGCGGGCCGACGGTCGGCCAGCGGGACGTGACGACCGTGCGGTAGGAGGCGTACCCGGTGTCCTGCCCGGCGAAGTACGGCGAGCTGACGCTGAGCGCGAGCAGCGCCGGCAGCCACTCCCGGATCCGCCGGGTGATCCGCACGGCGAGGTCCTTGTCGGGCACGCCGACCTGCACCTGGCAGGCGGCGACCTGCTGCTCGTCGACGAGCTGCCGGTATTCGGCGGCCATCCGCTCGTAGCGCTCGTCCGGGTAGACGTGGCTGGGGCCGGCGCCGGATCCGGGGACCGAGCCGGCGGCGACGACGGCCAGGCCGTGCCTGGCGGCGGACTCGACGAGGGAGCGGCGCTTCTCGATCAGGTCGGCGCGCAGCCCGGTCAGGTCGGTGTGCACGGCGGTGGCCGTCTCGACCATCGACCGGTGCAGCTCCGGCTCGGCGTCCGCACCGCGCAGGATCCGCCGGGCGGAGGGCGACAGGTCGCCGGTCTCGACGTCGACGACGTGGAACTCCTCCTCGACGCCGATCGTGTCGCCGGGGCGCACCTCGCCGGCGCGGGCCGTGTCAGGGCTCACCATCGGCTGTGCACCCCGGCCCGGACGAGCTCGTCGTAGACCTCGCGGACCGCGTCGTGGGTGGCGGCGGGCAGCGGCTCGGCGCCGGCGACGGCCGCGTTGGCCAGGGCCTGCCCGCCGTTGCGGGCGCCCGGGATGACCACCGAGACGGCCGGGTGGTCGACGATCCAGCGCAGCGCGAACTGCGCCATCGTCAGGCCCTCGGGTTTGAGCGGGGCGAGTTTCCGCACCGCGGCGAGGCCGGTGGCGTAGTCGACGCCGGAGAACGTCTCGCCCTGGTCGAACGCCTCGCCGTGCCGGTTGTAGGTGCGGTGGTCGTCGGCGCCGAACGTGGTGTGCTCGTCGTAGCGCCCGGACAGCAGGCCGCTGGCGAGCGGGACGCGGGCGATGATGCCGACGCCCATCTTCTCCGCGGCGGGCAGGACGTCGTCGAGGGGCTTGAGCCGCAGCATGTTGAAGATGATCTGCACGGTGGCGACGCCGGGCCGGGCGATGGCGGTCAGCGCCTCCGCGACCGTCTCGACGCTGACCCCGTAGGCCTTCATCCGGCCTTCGGACACCATCAGGTCGAGGCCGTCGAACACCTCGTCGGTGGAGTAGACCTCCGACGGCGGGCAGTGCAGCTGGACCAGGTCGAGGGTGTCGACGCCGAGGTTCTCCCGGGACCGGTCGTTCCACGCGCGGAAGTTGTCCAGGTTGTACCGGTCGGCCTCCTGCGGCACGCGACGGCCCATCTTGGTGGCGACCGTGATGCCGGGCCGGTCCTTGATGAAGGCCCCGACGAGGCGTTCGCTGCGGCCGTCGCCGTACACGTCGGCGGTGTCGATGAACGTCACGCCCGCCTCGTGCGCGGCGGCCAGGGTCGCGAGTGCCTGGTCCTCGTCGACCTCGCCCCAGTCGGCGCCGAGCTGCCATGCGCCGAGCCCGACCACGCCGACCGGGGCACCGGTCCGTCCTAAGATCCGTTGCTGCATGCCGCCCAGACTATGGCGTCACGCGAACACCGGCACGTTCTCCCGCACGAGCCGCCAGTTCGGGACGGAGAAGTCAGCCGGATTGATGGATCCCTTCGCCTGCGCCCAGTCGATCAGCAGCTGCCGGATCTCCTGCTGCGCGTTGTACGCCTGCGGCTTGACGATGCCGGGGAAGTTGCCGCCGCCGGAGCGCCGGTAGTTGTTGACCGCGACCACGAACTGCTCGGCGTCGCCGACCGGCGTGGTGGTCCCGGGGTGCACCAGCCTGGTGATGCGCTGCCCGACGGGTTTGCTGATGTCGATGTCGTACTCGACGCCGGAGATCACGTCGTAGTTGTAGTCCGGCACGGCCGGGTCGCTGATCGTCGCCGGGTCGACCGGCGCGCCGACCGGCAGCGTGACGAAGTACTTCGCCGAGTACTCCAGGTAGGCGCGGACCTCGGCGCCGGTCAGCACGACCGCCTCGAGGGTGTTGTCGTAGATGTACAGCCCCGCCACGTCCTTGATCTTGACGTCGCCGGCCGGGAACACCGCGGTCCGCGAGAACGGCGCGGCGATCGACAGCACCGGCAGCGCGGTGCCGAGCGCGGCGGTGACGGTGTCGGTCTGGACCTTGTTGATGTAGTCCAGGATCGCCGTGTCCTTGTAGCGGGACTCGGCCGCCGACAGCGTCTCGGTCGACCGGGCGACGACCTGGTTGACGTAGGCGACGGTCTTGTTGTGCTGCGCGCGCACCACGGCGAGGACCTTCGGGTCCGCCTCGACCGTGTTGGTGTTGAGCGTCGTGGCCGCCTTCGACGTGATCGTCCAGCGGTTGCGGTCGCGGCTGAGCTGGAAGTCCATCCGGGTGAGCCGCTGGCCCCACTTCGACGGCTCCGACGTCAGCACCTGCGCGCCGGTCGCGGTGTTGGTGACGAAGCGCTGCGGGATGTCGGCGTGCGCGTGGCCGAAGAGGATCGCGTCGATGCCGGGGACCTGCTGGGCGATGAGCGCCGTCGGGTTCTCGTTGGGCAGCTCCGGGCCGTAGCTGGACGTGCCGCTGTCGCCGCCGTGCGCGGAGATGAGCACGATGTCGGCGCCGCGGCGGCGCATCTCGGGCACGTACTTCCTCGCGGTCGCGATCAGGTCGTCGAAGCGCAGCTTGCCCTCGACGTTGGCGCGGTCCCAGATGGCGACGCCCGGGTTGGTGAGCCCGAGGATGCCGACCCGCAGGTTCGGCGCGCCGTGGCCCAGGTCGACCTTCTTGATGACGTACGGCACGAACGCCGGCCGCCCGGTCTTCACGTTGACCGCGTTGGCGGCCAGGGCGGGGAAGCCCAGCTGCCTGATCCACAACGCGAGCAGCGGCAGCCCGTAGTTGAACTCGTGGTTGCCGAGGGTGACGGCGTCGTAGTCGATGACGTTCATCGCCCGTGCCATCGGGTGCTTCTCGCCGGTCGTGGTGATCGGCTCCTGCTTCGCGTAGTACGTCGCCAGGGGGGTGCCCTGGATCGTGTCGCCGGCGTCGAGGACCAGCGTCGCCTTCCCGCGCCGCTCGGCCCGGATCTGGTTGACCAGCGTGGCGACCTTCGCCAGGCCGATGTCGTTGTGGGCGCTGTCGTCGTACTCGGCGTCCTTGTAGTAGTCCCAGTTGTAGACGTTGCCGTGGGTGTCCGACGTGCCCAGCAGCGTGAGGTCCCAGGTCCTGGGTTCTTTCGAAGGCGCCGCGGAGGCCTCTGCGCCGGCGACGAAGGGTGCCGCCGCCGCGGCCGCCGCGACGGCCAGGACGGCCCGCCGTGAGGTGCCTGAAGGTTCGTTCATGCCCGGCACCATATGCGCGGATCGATGGTATGGGCGAATCGAGACCTTGACGGATTTCGATGGCCGCCGGGACCATTGCGGTCGGGACCCCCTCGACCCCCTGGGAGCAGCTCACGTGAAGAAGCTCTGTGCCGCGGCCGTGGTGGCGGTCCTCGCCGCCGCCTCACTGCCCGCCACCGCGGATGCCGCGCCGGCGAAGATCCTGCTCGCCGCCGCGCCGGACATCTCCGTCACCAACGTCAAGGCGCACCTGACCCAGCTGCAGAGCATCGCGACCGCCAACGGCGGCAACCGCGCCCACGGCCGCCCCGGCTACCTGGCCTCGGTCAACTACGTGAAGGGGCAGCTCGACGCCGCCGGGTACACCACCGTGGTGCAGTCGTTCACGTACAACGGTGCCACCGGCTACAACCTGATCGCGGACTGGCCGGGCGGCGACGCGGACAACGTCGTCATGGTCGGGGCGCACCTGGACAGCGTCACCGCCGGCCCGGGCATCAACGACAACGGCTCCGGCTCCTCGGCCAACCTCGAGGTCGCGCTCGAGGTGTCCCGGCGGTCGCTGAGCACCACGAAGCACCTGCGCTTCGGCTGGTGGGGCGCGGAGGAGCTCGGGCTGCGCGGCTCGACCGCCTACGTCAACAGCCTGCCCGCCGCGGAGAAGGCGAAGATCAAGGCGTACCTCAACTTCGACATGGTCGGCTCGCCGAACCCCGGCTACTTCCTCTACGACGGCGACAACTCCGACGGCGTCGGCTCAGGCCCCGGCCCCGCCGGCTCGGCCGCCCTGGAGCAGACGCTGCAGGACTACTTCACGTCGATCGGCGTGCCGACCGAGGGCACCGACTTCGACGGCCGCTCCGACTACGGCCCGTTCATCGCCGCGGGCATCCCCGCCGGCGGCATCTTCACCGGCGCGGAGGGCCGCAAGACCGCGGCGCAGGCGACGAAGTGGGGCGGCACGTCCGGCACCGCGTTCGACGTCTGCTACCACCGCGCCTGCGACACCACCGCCAACATCGACGACACCGCCCTGGACCGCAACAGCGACGCCATCGCGTACGCGGTGTGGACGCTGACGACCGCGCCGACGACACCGCCCGGCAGCACCGTCTACAGCGACACGTTCGAGACGGCGACCGGCTGGACCGTCAACCCGTCGGGCACCGACACCGCCACGGCGGGCGCATTCGAGCGGGCCGACCCGGCCGCCACCAGCTCCGGCGTCGCGCTGCAGCTCGGCACCACCGTCAGCGGCTCCTTCGACCTGGTCACGGGCGCGGCGGCGGGCAGCAGCGCCGGCACCTACGACGTGGACGGCGGGGTCACCAGCATCCGCTCGCCCGCGATCACCCTGCCGTCGACGGGCACGCTGACGCTGACCTTCTCCTGGTACCTGGCGCACCTCGACAACGCCACCAGCGCCGACTACCTGCGGGTGCGGATCGTCGGCAGCACCACGACGACCGTGTTCACCCAGGCGGGCGCCGCGTCGAACCGGGCCGGTGCCTGGGCGTCGGCGAGCGTCGGCCTGAACGCCTACGCGGGCCAGTCGGTCCGGATCCTGGTCGAGGCCAACGACTCCGGCACCGCCAGCCTGGTGGAGGCCGGCGTCGACGACGTGAAGATCAACCAGTCGTGACCCGAGGGGGCCGGTCCTCGGGGCCGGCCCCCATCAGGGTGCCGATGCCGCTCACGTACGACTCGCGGTCGACCTCCCCGATGAGGACGCGCTGCAGGATGTACCCCTGGATGAGCCCGAAGATCGCCGCGCCGATCGGGACCGGGTCGACGTCCGCCGCCAGCTGGCCGTTCTCCTGGGCGCGCCGGGCCAGGGCGACCGCGTTGCCGCGGATCCGGCCGTAGATCTCCGAGATCAGCGCGGCGAACTCCGGGTCGTGCACCGCCTCGCCCCACACCTGCACGGCGATGCGGACCGTGCCGTCGTCGGTGAGGTTGATGTCGATCTGCCGCAGCAGGTCGTCGATCACCACGAGCACGGGCGGCGCGGGATCCTGCCGCAGCAGGTGGTCCGCGGTCGCCTGCACGATGCCGATCTTCTCGCCGGCGATGGCCTTGATCAGCGCGGACTTGCTGTCGAAGTAGCGGTAGAACGCCCCGACCGACAGCCCCGCCTCCTTGATGACGTCCTGCATGGACGTCTGATGGAAGCCGTTGCGCAGGAAGCAGCGGGTCGCCGCGTCGATGATCTGCTCACGGCGGGCGGCGAGATGGGCTTCGGAAACGCGGGGCATGCCGCGATTATAGAGCGAATGTTCGCTTTCTGAAGCGAGGCTGCCATGATCCCCGCCGTGACCGCTCTCCCCGCCCGCAGACCGAAGAGGGCGAGATCGTGCAGTGCCCGCAGGCCACCGACTGCGCCTCAGACGCGGGTTGCGCTGAAGATCATGGCGGTCATGACGACGCCGCCGGCGCCGGCGTTGGACAGCATGAGCCTGGGGGAGAGGCGGGTCACCGGGTTGGTCTTGTCGACCGCGGCCGCCTTGCGGTTGCCGGTGGAGAAGGCGGTCAGCTCCATCCCGCCGTCCGCCGTCGGCTTGCAGGTCACCTGCAGCGGCGTCGAGGCGGTCGGCGGCGGGCCGGCGTTCTTGGGCTTCGCCGACGCGGCGAGCTTCGTGGGCTGCCCGCCGACCAGCTTGTCGATCTGGATGACGCCGTCGGCGCCGACCTCGAACGTGTAGCCGTTGCCCAGGTCCGCGCCGTCGAGGCAGGCGGCACCGATCTTGGCGCCGCCGGCGGCCTTGCCGATCGCGGCGAACTCCAGGTCCATGGTGAAGCCGCCGCCCTGCACCGCGAGCCGCTGCTCCGGGCCCGGCGCGACACAGCGGGTGTTGGGCTGCTCCGCGGTGATCCGCAGCGCGTCCGGCACCTCGACCTTGCAGCCGGCGGCGGCACCCCACGGCACCTTCTGCTGCAGCGCCGCGACGGTCTTCGTGTCTTTCAGCGTCCACGGCCCGACGGCACCGACGGAGCACGCGATCACGGGGCGTTCCGTCCAGTCCGGCGGCAGCATCGGCTTGTCCAGGGGCAGGAACGACTCGCCGTACGGCACACCGAGGTACGCGCCGTAGGACTGCTCGCAGACCGCCTTCGCCGCCGCGTCGACGGCTTCGCGGCCCGGGTCGGCGAGGAACGGCAGGTGCCCGACGTAGGTGACCTCGCCGATGTGCGCGGCGTTGCACGGCGTCACGTAGCGCAGCTGCGACGACCCGCCGATCCAGTCGAAGCACTCGCCGGCCTTGAGCTCGAACTGGTCGCCGACGAACATCTCCGCGGCGGCCTTGGACGGGTCGGCGAGGGCGCGCGCGATCCGGTCGCCGTCGTCGTTGCCCGTGACCTGCAGCCCCTTGTCGAGCAGCGCGAGCAGCGACGGCGACAGGCCGTCGACGCCGACGGCGGTGTCGTGGACCGCCTGCCGGTGCGACGGGGACAGGCCCGCCACGACGACGACCTTGCCCTGCTCGGTGCGCAGGTAGTACTCGAAGCCCAGCCAGTGCCCGGCGCCGGTGCCGAGCAGGGGCACGGCGACCGCGACGGCGAGGACGGCGTAGCCCGCGACGGTGCCCCAGGCCCGGCCGACCGACGCGGCGATGACCGCGGCGGCGCCGATGAGGATCCCGCCGAGCAGCCCGATCGCGCCGCCGGTGGACAGGATCAGCCGCAGGGGCTCGGCGAGCAGCCAGCCGGCGATCCCGCCGGCGCGGGACGTGCCGCCGTCGAGCAGGCTCGGGTTGCCCCGGACGAGGTGCAGCAGCCCGAGCGTGGCCAGGGCGATGCCGGTCGTGCGGGTGAGGACCCGTTCGCGGAGGTACTGCACGGTGGCGACCGCCAGGTCGCGCAGCTCGGCGCCGGTCCACAACCGCCGGTCGACGAACGGCACGAGCGGCAGCTGCCACGGCCAGGTGGCCCGCGGCAGGCGCGGCAGCGGCCAGAGCAGCAGTAGCGGCAGGACCGGCAGCGCGTACGCCGCATACCCGAACACGAACGTGAAGATCGCCGCGGCGACGCCGTGGACGGGCATCTGCGGCACCCACAGCAGGGCCACGAGGACCGCGGTGACCAGCGCGATGATCCCGATCCGGGGCCACGAGGGGCGCTCCGGGCGGGGCCTGGCCGGCTTCTCCGCCGGCTTCTCCGGCGGCTTTTCGAGGTGTACGGGCCGCTGCTGCCGGCCCGTGGACGTCCGGTCGTCCGGGTGCGCCGGCTCGTCCGCGGAGGCCGGCTCCGGGGTGCCCGCGGCGCGGCGGGTGCGGCGGTGCGAGCCGGACTCGGCCGCGGTGGCGCCCTGCCAGTCGGTGAGCGCGGCGCGGACCTGGTCGGTGGCGGCGACGCCGAGGAGCAGCCCCGCCACGAGGGTCAGCACGACCTGCCAGACCGGCGGCGCGGCGGCGATCCCGGCCAGCGTGGACAGCCCGAGGACGGCCGCGGTCCCCAGGGTCAGCAGCGCGACCGCGGGTAACGCAGCGCGAACGCGCTCACCGACCTCGGACATGGCTCTGGAGCATGGCACCCGCCGTACCCCATCGCAACTGGCCTAAGTCTGGCTTAAAAATTGGTGGCTACATCTCGGTGCGGTTGGCGGCGCAGGCGTCGATGACCGGCTTGAACGCGTCACGCTCCGCATCCGTGATCTTCAGCTCCGTGTACAGCGGCGGGCCGCCGTCGAGGCTGAGCCAGGCGGGGAACACGTAGGGCTTCTTGATCTCCGCGAGGGCATGGGGAGTGCATCGTTCGCCGTCGACCACGATCGGGATGCTGATCTCGTTCTGGCCGGGTTGCAGCACGGCGTACGGCTTCGGCGTCTGCTCCCGGGCCGGCAGCGGCAGGACCTCCAGCAGGATGCTGCCGACGAACTCCTGCAGGGTGACCGTCCCGGTGAAGCCGGCCCGCTTCAGGATCACGGTGCCGTTGAGCCAGCCGCTGGGCAGGTGCGTCCACGGGCCGAACGTCAGGGTCACCTGGCGGTCCAGGTACGCCTGCTGACAGTCGATGGCAAGGAGCTTGTCGAGCATCGGGTCGGGGTCGGGCAGCGGCAGCCGGAGATCGTGCAGCCTGCCGTCCTCGGTACGGACGGCGAAACCGACGAATGCGGCGGCGCTGCGCGGCTTGAGCTCGTCGCCCTGGCAGACCCCCGTGCCGTAGGAGACCGGCACGTCGACGCGCAGGCCGCCGACGGGCAGCGGGGCGTCGACGGTGACCGGCCCGACGCCCTTGAACGACGGCGCCCGCAGCTCGACCCGCTCGACGGTGACCTTGGCGGGGCCGTCGTTGCGCATGGAGATCTGCACCGTGTGCCGGACCTCGTCGACCCGGCCCTGCGTCAGCTCGACCCGCAGCTTGACCGGGTTGTCGCCGGTCTTGTCCTTCGTGGTGCCGGAGCAGCCGGCGAGCAGGGCGACCACCACGACGAGCGCCAACCGCTTCATAGCAGCCTATGTTGGCACGATCCAGTGCAGCAGCGCACGGGCCGCTTCGAGGACGAGGTCGCGGTCGTACGTGAGGGCGTAGGTGAAGCGGCGGTCGGCGTCGGGACCGTCGTCGGCGAGGTCCCGCGCGACGAGCGCGCCGGCGAAGTGCGGGCCGACGACCACGACGTTCCACTCGCCGCGCAGCGGGTCGTCGGTGGGGATCGCGGCGCCCCTGACCCCCGGCACCGGTGCGCTGGGGATCTCGGTGCCGAGGGCGCCCACCAGCGCGGCGGTCCGCGCGACGGTGGCGTACCGGCGGGCGGTCCGGGCGGTCAGGAACCTGGCCTCCTGGAAGCAGCCGAGCAGGATCGGCGGCTCCGCGGCGTCGAGGGCCTTCTCCTCCAGGTACCGGCTGAGCGGCATGAGCATCCGCTTCGTCGCCTCGGCCGTCGGGCGGCGCGCGGCGACGATCTCATACGGCGTCCTCGTCCCCGTCCCGGCCGGAGGGGCGACGAACGGCACCGGCAGGGTGGCGCTGCGCTCGGCGACGTCCGCCGGCAGCGGGCCCGGCCGGCCGAACAGCCAGCCCTGGCCGAGCGTCGCGCCCACGCCCAGGGCGGTGGCGACGTGCTCGCGGGTCTCGACCCCTTCGGCGAGGACCGCGGCGCCCGTGCGTTCGGCGTACGCGACGATCGCGTTGACGACCCGGGCGGCGTAGGCACCGTCGGGCTGCTGGGTGAGGTGCCGGTCGACCTTGACCACGTCCGGGTGCACGAACGGCATGACCGCCAGGGACGCGGGCTCCGCGCCGACGTCGTCCAGGGCGACGCCCCAGCCGGAGCCGCGGCACGCCTCGGCGGCGGTGAGCAGGGCGGCGGGGTCGTCGGCGATGGCCCGTTCGGTCATCTCGACGACCACCCGCAGCCGCAGCTGCGCGTCGAGGATCGTCGGGGCGAGGTCGGGCGGGCACGGCACGCCGAGCGCGGCGGGCTCGGCGTTGACGAACAGGGTCAGGCCGAGCGGCAGGCCGGCGTTGATCGCGGCCCGGTAGGCGGTGGCCCGGCAGACCCAGTCGAGCTCGGCGAGGCGCCCGGCCTGGCCGGCGGCCTGGAACAGGTCGGTCGGCGCCTCCCACGGGGTGCCGGCCGGACCGCGGGTGAGCGCCTCGTAGCCGACGACCTCGGGGCGGTGGCGGCGCCACGGGTCCATCCGCACGATCGGCTGGAAGACGGTGGTGACGGCACGGGCATCGACGACGTCGTCGATGCCGCGGATGATGGTGGTGCCGTCCATGCCCTTCGGTTCGGCCCGGAAGCGCCGCAACTGAGGTATTCGCCTGTTTGGCTTGTGGTGGGGTCGCTCCGCCCTACCTACCGGAGCGGGCGCGGTGCGCCCTCTGCGCTCCGGTAGGTTGGACTGCGATGCGACGTGTACTGGTGGTGACGCTGCTCCTCGGCCTGACGGCATGTTCCGCCTCGGCCGATCCGTCCTCGTCCGCCTCATCGGGCGCCGCGGGCCTCGTGAAGACCGCCGGGTGCGGCGCGTCCGCGTCCGTGGACCCTGTCGAGGTGGCCGCGCAGATCGGGACGAAGGGCGAGGCCGACTTCGCGGCCGTGTTCGCCGGCGCCCGGGTCGGCGACGACGGTGTCGAGGTCTACCGCAAGCCGTCCGCCGATCTCGACACGTGGATCACCGCCACGTTCGCCACGTCGTGCGTGATCGTGCACGAGGCGAAGTTCTCCGCCGCCGAGCTGGCGAAGCGGTATGCGCAGGTCAACGACGACAACACCTACTGGGCCGAGCAGGGTGTGCACGTCAACAGCGTGTCGTCGGACTTCGTGCGCGGGGTCGTCGTCGTCGGCACCTCGGAGGTCGAGAAGGCCAAGCCGCTGTTCGCCGCCCGGTATGCCGATGGCGCACCCGTCGAGGTCGTGGACGAGGCGCCCGCCTAGATGGGTGGATGGCGCGAGGTCATCGACGGGATCGGCGAGCGCACCGAGTTCGGCAGCGCCAGGCTCGTGCGCGACCCGCGTCGCAAGGGCGGCTGGACGCTGCTGTTCGAGGAGGTCCAGCAGTCCTACGTCGACGTGGCCGATCCGACGCATCTGCGTTTCGAATACGCCCGGCGCATCGCCGCGGTCATCGACACCATGGCGCCGCAGGGGCGGCCGCTGACCGTGCTGCACCTCGGCGGTGGTGCTTTCACGATGCCGCGGTACGTGACCGCGACCAGGCCCGGCTCCACGCAGGTGATCGTCGAGCGGGACCGGCAGCTGGCCGAGTTCGTGCAGCGTGTGCTGCCGCTGGCCGACCCGTCGGGCGTCTCGTTCGTCTTCGGCGACGCCCGCTCGGTCGTGGCCGGAATTCCCGGCTTTTCCTATGATCTGGTGATCGGCGACGTGTACGACGCCGCGGAGATGCCGCTGAGCGTGTCGGACGTCACGTTCGCCGCGGAGGTGGCCCGGGTCCTGCGCCCGGACGGGGTCTACGCGGTCAACGTCGCGGACCTCGCGCCACTGGCGTTCTCCCGGGGGCAGGCGGCCACGCTGCGCACCGCCTTCGGCGACCTGTGCCTGCTGGTGCGTCCGGAACTCCTGCGGTGCCAGCGCTTCGGCAACGTGGTTTTTGCGGCTTCTCCCGCCGCGGACAGGCTGCCTGTCGGGCGGCTGGCCGCGATCCTCGGGCGGGACCGCCAGCCGGCGCAGGTCGTCAGCGGCGCCGGACTGGACCTGCTGACCGCCGGCGCGGAGCCGGTGATCCTGCCGTGACGGGTGGGTCGTGCGTGCCCCGGGTGGGATTCGAACCCACACTGTCGGAGGTTTGAGCTCCGTTCCTCTGCCGATTGGGATACCGGGACGAGTACGCCGCACCAGGGTACCCATTAGTCTGATCGCGGCGGTAACCGCCGTCAGTCGTGTCAGTCAGGTTCGTCGAGTCGGATCGGGAGTTGCGCGTGGCCGAGGCACAGAGCCGCCGGGTGCTCATCGCGGAAGACGAGGCGCTCATCCGCCTCGACCTGCGCGAGATGCTCGTCGAGGAGGGCTACGACGTGGTCGGCGAGGCCGGCGACGGCGAGACCGCCGTCCGTCTCGCTGAGGAGCTCAAGCCCGACCTGGTCATCATGGACATCAAGATGCCGATCATGGACGGGCTGGCCGCCGCGGAGAAGATCGCCGGCGCCCGTCTCGCGCCGGTCGTCATCCTCACCGCGTTCAGCCAGCGGGACCTGGTCGAGCGGGCGCGCGCCGCGGGCGCGATGGCCTATCTGGTGAAGCCGTTCCAGAAGAGCGACCTGGTGCCGGCCGTGGAGATCGCGGTGTCGCGCTTCGCGGAGCTGGCGGTGCTCGAGGAGGAGGTCGCCACGCTGACCGACCGCCTGGAGACCCGCAAGGTCGTCGAGCGGGCCAAGGGGCAGCTCATGGCGACCTACTCGATGAACGAGCCGCAGGCGTTCAAATGGATTCAGCGCACCGCGATGGACCACCGAATGACCATGCGGGAAGTGGCCGATCGGATCATCACGGAAACCGCCACCGGTAACAGCACCGTAACCCCTGAGTCCTGACCTTTTACCTGCGCAAGGCCTGTCTGTGCAGGTAAAGCCTTGACTCGAATAACGGCTTGGTAACGGCGCTCAATCGGCTTGTGGCGCGGGCTATGATCCGCCAGTCCCGAGGGTCGGGACGGATTGCCGCCATGAGTTATTCGAGGAGCACCATTGCGTAGAGCCGTGATCATGCTCACGGCCTTCCTGGCCTGCGTGATGCTTTCCTTCGGCCTGGGCGCCACAAGCGCATGGGCCGAAGGGGAAGCGCTGCAGGGGACGTTGACGAACAACGGCGCTCCGGTCGCCGGTGTGAAGATCAAAGCGTCCACCCAGGACGGCGCGCCCGCCGGTGAGGCCACATCCGACGAGCAGGGCAAGTGGAGTATCCCGGTCACCGGTCCGGGCACCTACAAGGTGGACCTCGATGTAGCCTCGCTGCCCGCCGGGGTCGGCCTGACCAACAACCGGCCCAGCCTGACCCCGACCGTCGCTGACGGGCAGGCACGAAACGTGCTGTTCCCGCTCGGCCCGTCCGGCACGACGATCGGTGGCGGCAACCAGCCCGGCACGAACGACAGCGGGGGAGGCTCGTCGTTCGACCGGTTCGCCGACCTGCTGTACTCCGGCCTGCACTTCTCGCTGATCATCGCGCTCGCGGCGCTCGGCATCTCGCTGATCTTCGGCACCACCGGCCTGACCAACTTCGCCCACGGCGAGATGGTCACCTTCGGCGGTCTGCTCACGTTCCTGTTCAACGTGACGATCGGGATGCCGCTGGTGCTGTCCGGGATCATCTCGGTGGCCATCGGCGCCGCCATGGGCTACTTCCAGGACCGCGCGTTCTGGGGCTGGCTGCGCAAGCGCCGCACCAACCTGGTGACCATGATGATCATCTCGATCGGTCTGTCGCTGCTGGTGCGCTACGTCTTCCTGTACTTCTTCGGCGGCGAGTCGCGCAACTTCGCCGACTACAACTCCCAGGCGGGCGTGCAGTACGGCCCGTTCCTGATCGCGCCGAAGAACCTGATCGCCGACGGCGTCGCCCTCGTGGTCCTCGCGGCGGTGTCCTTCGCGCTGGTCGGCACCCGGCTGGGCAAGGCGACCCGTGCGGTCGCCGACAACCCGGCGCTCGCCGCCGCGTCCGGCATCAACGTCGACCGCATCATCCGGCTGGTCTGGACGATCGGCGGCGGCCTCGCCGCGCTCAGCGGTGTCATCCTCGGCACCTTCCAGGGCGTCGGTTTCCAGATGGGCTTCCAGATCCTGCTGCTGATCTTCGCCGCGGTGACCCTCGGCGGCTTCGGCACGGCCTGGGGCGCGCTGCTCGGCAGCCTCGTCATCGGGTTGTTCATCCAGATCTCCACGCTGTGGATCCCGACCGAGTTGAAGTCCGTGGGCGCCCTCGGGGTGCTGATCGTGATCCTGCTCTTCCGGCCGCAGGGCATCCTCGGTCGCCGGGCCCGGATCGGCTGAGGGGACGACCATGAACTGGAGCAGTATCTTCAGCGTGTCGCTGGAAGCCATCATCGGTTCCACGACCATTGCTTACGCCCTCGCGGCCATCGGCCTCAACGTCCACTTCGGCTACACTGGCCTGCTCAACTTCGGCCAGTCCGCCTTCCTCGGCGTCGGTGCCTACGGCATCGCGATCACGGTCTCCACCTTCGGCCTGTCACTGTGGCTCGGCGTCGCCATCGGCCTGGCCGCGGCGGTGGTCCTCGCGCTGCTGCTCGGTATCCCGACGCTGCGCCTGCGCGCGGACTATCTGGCCATCGTCACGATCGCCGCGGCCGAGATCATCCGGCTCTTCTACCGCGCCACCGACCTGCGCAAGTGGACCGGTGCCTCGGACGGCCTGCAGAGCTTCTCGCAGGACTTCTACGCCCTCAACCCGTTCGCCGGCAGCAAGGGCCTCGACCTGGGACTCATCACGTTCACCGACCGTGAGCTGTGGATCCTGCTGGTCGGCTGGGTCCTCGTCGCGCTCAGCTGCCTCGTGGTGTACCTGCTCATGAGCAGCCCGTGGGGTCGTGTGCTGAAGGCGATCCGGGAGGACGAGGACGCCGTGCGCAGCCTCGGCAAGAACGTCTTCTCGTACAAGATGCAGTCGCTGGTCCTCGGTGGCGTCATCGGTGCCCTCGGTGGTTTCGTCTTCGCCCTCGACCGGGCGGCGGTCCAGCCGGACACGTACGGCACGGAGTTCACGTTCTTCGCGTACACCATCGTCATCCTCGGCGGCGCGGCCCGCGTCTTCGGCCCGGTCGTCGGCTCGATGATCTTCTGGGTGCTGCTGGTCTTCATCGACTCCACGCTCAGCGAGGCGTCCAACAACAAGGTCTTCCCGGATTGGCTCATGACCACCTCGCAGGCCGGCTCGGTCCGGTACATCCTGGTCGGTCTCGGCCTCATCCTGCTGCTGATCTACCGGCCGCAGGGCATCTTCGGCGACAAGAGGGAGGTCATGCTCGATGGACGTTGAGAAGTCCGATCGGGCCGCCCGGACGCGAGCCGTGCAGGCCCTGGCCGGTCTGCCGTGCGAGCCCGGCGTCCCGAAGCCCGATCCGATCCTCGTCGCCGACAACGTGATCCGCCGCTTCGGCGGCCTCACCGCCGTCGACGTCAAGCACGTCGAGATCCAGCGCGGCTCCATCACGGCCCTCATCGGCCCCAACGGCGCCGGCAAGACGACCTTCTTCAACCTGCTCACCGGCTTCGACGCGCCCGACGAGGGCTCGTGGACGTTCAACGGCCGGTCGCTGTCGGGGGTCGCGGCCCACAAGGTCGCCCGGGCCGGCATGGTCCGCACCTTCCAGCTCACGAAGGCCCTGTCCAAGCTCAAGGTCATCGACAACATGCGGCTCGGCGCCACCGGGCAGCGCGGCGAGAGCTTCTGGCGCGCGCTGCTGCCCGGCACCTGGAAGCAGCAGGAGGCGGAGGTCACCGCCCGCGCGGAGGACCTGCTCACCCGCTTCAAGCTCATCGCCAAGCGGGACGACTTCGCCGGCAGCCTCTCCGGCGGCCAGCGCAAGCTCCTGGAGATGGCGCGGGCCCTCATGGTGCAGCCGGAGATGGTCATGCTCGACGAGCCGATGGCCGGGGTCAACCCGGCGCTGACGCAGTCGCTGCTCGGCCATGTCAAGCAGCTGCGCGAGGACGGCATGACCGTGCTGTTCGTCGAGCACGACATGGACATGGTCCACGACATCAGCGACTGGATCATCGTCATGGGGCAGGGCGGCGTCATCGCCGAGGGCACCCCGGACAAGGTCATGGCCGACCCGCGCGTGATCGACGCCTACCTGGGCGCCCACCACGACGGCGCGGTCAAGACCGTCGGCGGCGAGGAGGTCGACGCCTCGACGCTGGACGAGTCCGGCGGCGATGTGACGCTCATCGGGGCCGTCGACGAGCTCGCCGCGTCACCCGACGACGTCACGAAGAGGGGGCCGGCATGACCGATCCGGAGCGTAGCGGAGTGATCGGGCATCATCAGCGCGGGTTCGGGTCAGGCCGGCGCCGCAGCGAAGCGGAGGTGACGGCATGACCGATTCGATCGAGGACGAGGCTCCGGTCGCCAGCAACGAGATCCTCGACCGTGGCGACCACCTGGCGCACGCGGACGGGGCGGTCCTGCGGGCCGACGATGTCACCGCGGGGTACCTGCCCGGCGTCAACATCCTCAACGGCGCTGACCTGTACGTGCACGACGGCGAGCTCGTGGGCATCATCGGCCCCAACGGCGCCGGCAAGTCGACCCTTCTGAAAGCCATGTTCGGCCTGGTCAACATCCGCTCGGGGGCTGTCACCCTGCGCGGGGAGAACATCACCAACCTCAAGGCGCACGCGCTGGTGGAGCGGGGCATCGGCTTCGTACCCCAGAACAACAACGTGTTCGCCGCGCTCACCATCGAAGAGAACCTGCAGATGGGCACGTTCCTGAAGCCGAAGCGCTACAAGGAGCGCTTCGACTTCGTGACCCAGCTGTTCCCGACCCTGGCCGAGCGGCGCAAGCAGCGGGCCGGGCTCATGTCGGGCGGTGAGCGGCAGATGGTCGCCATGGCCCGTGCGCTCATGATGGAGCCGACCGTCCTGCTGCTGGACGAGCCCTCGGCGGGCCTCTCGCCGGCGCTGCAGGACGAGGTGTTCTTCCGGACCAAGCAGATCAACTCGACCGGCGTGACGGTCGTGATGGTCGAGCAGAACGCCCGCCGGTGCCTGCAGATCTGCGACCGCGGTTACGTGCTCGATCAGGGTCGCAATGCCTACACCGCCTCGGGTCAGGACCTCATCAACGACCCGCGGGTGATCGAGTTGTACCTGGGTACGCTCGCGCGCGCCTGAACCATCGTTTTTGCTATCCCGCGCCCCCGGAAGGGGGCGCGGGATATTTGTTGTATCGCACGCATGGAAAAGGGCCCCACCGCTTCCGCGGTGGGGCCCTTTCCGGTTTATTCAGATCAGATCTTGCCGGTCTGGTACTTCACGTCCGACGTGAGCTTGTTGTTCGCGTCGTAGGTGTAGACACCGATGGTGGCCTCGGCCGGGTCGCCGGCGTCGTTGAAGGAGATCGGGCCGCTCAGGCCGTCGTAGTCGATGTCCTTCTTGGCCTTGATCAGGTCGGCGCAGGACTTGAAGTCCGTGCACTTCTCGCCGCCCTTGGAGACGGTGATCAGGTGCTTCGCGATCTCGGCCGGGTTGTCGCTGCCGGCCTCGAGGGCCGCGAGGGCCGCGAGGATGGTGGCGTCGTAGGACTCGACGGCGTAGTTCCAGTCCTTCAGGTCCTTGTTGATCTCAAGGGCGCGCTTCTTGAAGTCGTCCTTGGTCGCGGCGCCGGGCTGGGTGCCCTTGAAGCCCGTCAGCGTGCCGGGAGCGAAGTCCTTCGAGTAGTCGGCGATGTTGCCGTCCACAAAGTACCACTTCTTGCTCTTGAGGCCGGCCTCGATCAGCTTGGGGACGATCTTCTTGGTCTCGTCGAAGCCGATGATCGCGATCGCGTCCGGGTTGGCGGCCTTGATCTTCGCCACGTCGGCCGAGAAGTCGGCGGCCTTCGGGTCGTAGGTCACCGACACGGCGACCTTGCCGCCGCCGCTCTCGATCTCCGCCTTGGCGTTCTCGGCGAGCCCGGTGCCGTAGGAGTCGTTGAGGACCAGCATGCCGGTGGTGGCGTTGCCGTCCTGGACGATCAGGTCACCGAGGACGCGGCCCTGCAGCGTGTCCGGCGGAGCGGTCCGGAAGTAGAGGCCCTTGTCGTTGTAGGTGGTCAGCGCCGTCGACGTGTTGGCCGGCGAGATCTGGACCACGCCCGCGCCGGTGATCTTGTCGATCACGGACAGCGAGACGGACGACGAGGCGGCACCGATGATGACATCGGTCTTGTCCGTGAGGAGCTTGTTGACCGACTGGGTGGCGATGTCCGTGGAGGTGTCGCCCGAGTCCATGTGCTGGATCGTGACGGGCTTGCCCAGGACGCCACCGTTGGCGTTGATCTCCTTGATCGCGACGTCGACGCCGGCGAACTCCGGAGGGCCGAGGAAGGCCAGCGAACCGGTCTGCGGCAGGATCGTGCCGATCTTCAGCACACCGTCGCCGGGTGCGGCGCCACCGGTGGTTGCGCCCGTGCTGGGGCTATCTGCATCGTCACCACATGCGCTGAGTGCCAGAACGGCAGCGCTCAGCACGGCGACCGAGCGCCATGCGAGGTTGGGGCGGATCATCACCTGTCTCCTTTTTACAGCGCGGTAGGCGTGGTTGCGCCTAGATGCCAAGACGCTGATAGGGGCAGAACCTAATGAAACTCAGGAGCTGGCACTAGGCCTTCGGCCCAACACGTACCAGGAAGTTGCGCAGTCGTAATCTTCCTGTTCGCAACCGTCGCGGGACGCGCTTTGTCGCGCCACGGCGCGGACGCGCTTCGCCGCGCCACGGCACGGGGTCTGCGCTGAGAAGTGTCATACCCCCCGACTAGGCTCGTAGTGTGACGGGTTCAACAGAGGACACCAGGCTCCTGCTGCTCGACGGGCACTCCCTCGCCTACCGGGCGTTCTTCGCCCTCCCCGTGGAGAACTTCTCCACGAAGACGGGACAGGTGACCAACGCCGTCTTCGGCTTCACGTCGATGCTGATCAACATGCTGCGGGACGAGAAGCCCACGCACGTGGCGGTCGCCTTCGACGTGTCCCGCCAGACGTTCCGCCTCGAGAAGTATGCGGAATACAAGGCCAACCGCTCCACGACCCGGCCCGAGTTCTCCGGCCAGCTCGACCTGATCAAGGAGATCCTCAACGCGCTGCGGATCCCCTTCATCGAGAAGCCGGGCTATGAGGCCGACGACGTGATCGCCACGCTGGCCCGCGAGGCCGTCGCCGAGGGCATCCCGACCTCGATCATCACCGGCGACCGCGACGCCTTCCAGCTGGTCAACGAGCTCGTGACGGTGCTCTATCTCAAGCGCGGCGTCTCCGAGATGGACCGCATGACCCCCGCCAAGGTCGAGGAGCGCTATGGCATCCCGCCGTCGCTCTATCGGGCGAAGGCCGCCCTCGTCGGCGAGGACAGCGACAACCTCCCCGGCGTCCCCGGCGTCGGCGACAAGACCGCCGCCAAGTGGATCCTGCAGTTCGGCGACCTCGACGGGATCATCGCCCGGGTCGACGAGATCAAGGGCAAGGCCGGTGAGAGCGTGCGCGCCCACCTCGCCGACGTCATGCGCAACTATGAGCTCAACGGTCTCGTCGACACCCTCGAGCTGCCGATGGCCCCCGAGGAGCTGCGCTGGCGCGGCTGGGACCGCGAGGCGGTGCACCAGGTCTTCGACGCCCTCGAGTTCCGCATCCTGCGCGACCGGCTCTATCAGTATCTCGACGCCGTCGAGCCGGAGGCCGAGAGCGGCTTCGACCTGTCCGGCAGCATCCTGCGCAGCGGCGAGGGCGACGGCGTCGGCGCCTGGCTCAGCGAGCACGCGCCCGTCGGCACCCGGGTCGGCGTCGCCGTCGCCGGCAAGTTCGGCCGCGGCACCGGCGAGGTCACCGGGATCGGCCTCGCCGTCGCGGACGGCCCGGCCGCCTGGTTCGACCCGACCGAGCTCGACGCCGCCGACGACACCGCCGTGGGGGAGTGGCTCGCCGCCGAGGACCGGCCCAAGGTCCTGCACGACGTGAAGCCCGCCCGGCTCGGCTTCGGCGCCCGCGGCTGGCAGCTGCGGGGCGTCGCCAGCGACACCGCCATCGAGGCCTATCTGGCCCGCCCCGACCAGCGCTCCTATGACCTCAATGACCTGGCGCTGCGCTATCTCAAGCGGGAGCTGCGGGTCGACGCCCCGGACACCGGGCAGCTCGCGCTGGAGGGCCTCGGCGACAACACCGGCGAAGCGGAGGAGAATCTCATGCTCCGCGCCCGGGCCACCCTCGACCTCGCCGACGCGATCTCGGAGGAGCTGCGCCGCGACGGCGACTCCTCCGCCCGGCTGCTCGCCGAGGTCGAGCTGCCCCTCGTCACGGTCCTCGCCGAGATGGAGCGGGTCGGCATCGCCGCCGACACCGACTATCTCAGCGAGCTGGAGTCGCAGTTCGCCAGCGACGTCAAGGCCGCCGCGCAGGGCGCCTATCAGGTGGTCGGCCGGGAGTTCAACCTCGGCTCGCCCAAGCAGTTGCAGGAGATCCTGTTCAACGAGCTCGGCCTGCCGAAGACCAAGCGGATCAAGACCGGCTACACCACCGACGCCGAGGCCCTGACCAGTCTCCACAAGCAGACCGAACACCCGCTGCTGGAGCACCTGCTGCGCCACCGCGACGTGGCCAAGCTCAAGACCACGGTCGACGGGCTGCTCAAGTCGACCAGCGACGACGGCCGCATCCACACCACCTATTTCCAGACGGTCGCGGCCACCGGCCGGCTCTCCAGCACCGACCCCAACCTGCAGAACATCCCGATCCGCACCGAGGAGGGCCGGCGGATCCGCCGCGCCTTCGTCGTCGGCGAGGGCTACGAGTCCCTCCTCACCGCCGACTACAGCCAGATCGAGATGCGGATCATGGCCCACCTGTCGAAGGACGAGGCGCTGATCGAGGCCTTCAACTCCGGCTTCGACTTCCACGCCGCGACCGCGTCGTCGGTCTTCGCGATCCCGGCCGCCGAGGTCGTCCCCGACCAGCGCCGCAAGATCAAGGCGATGAACTACGGCCTGGCCTACGGTCTGTCCTCCTACGGGCTGGCCTCCCAGCTCGGCATCACCCCGGCCGAGGCCACGGTCCTCATGGAGGAGTATTTCGCCACGTTCGGCGGCGTCCGCGACTATCTGCGCAAGATCGTCGTGCAGGCCCGCCGTGACGGCTACACCGAGACGGTCCTCGGCCGCCGGCGCTACCTGCCGGACCTCAACAGCGACAACCGGCAGCGCCGCGAGATGGCGGAGCGGATGGCCCTCAACGCACCGATCCAGGGCTCTGCCGCCGACATCATCAAGGTCGCCATGCTCCACGTGGACGCGGCCCTGCGCGCCGCCGGCCTGCGGTCCCGCATGCTCCTGCAGGTCCACGACGAGCTGGTGTTCGAGGTGGCCCCGGGCGAGCACGCCGCCGTGGAGTCCCTCGTCCGCGAGCACATGGGCGCCGCCTACCCGCTCGACGTCCCGCTGGGCGTGTCGGTCGGCTCGGGCCGCGACTGGAACGCCGCGGACCACTAGTTCCCGGTCGGGCTGGGGACGCCCGTCGACGGGGTCGCCCCGGCCCTGGCCGTTCGGCCGGCGGGCTGTTTGTGATCTCGGCTGTTCGGTCCTGGTCGTTCGGCCGGGCGGCTCAGGTCGGGCAGCTTCGGGCCGGGCGGCTCCGGGCCGGGCGGTCGATGGGGCGTCTGGTTCCGGCTGTTCGGTCCTGGTTGTTCGGTCCTGGTTGTTCGGCCGGGCGGCTCCGGGCTCGGCGGTCGCCCGGCTGCGGACTCGTGACCGGCCTGCCCACCCGCAGGCCGGTCATCCGGTTCCGGGCGAGCGCCGGCCGCGGCGTGGCTGCGGCACATCGGCCGGGGGCTGTGCGTCTCCCGGTCGCTCTTGGCCTCGTGCTGACCGCCCCGCGCCGCGGCCTTCGTCCGGCCGGCAGGTGGCCTCCCCGGTTTCGGTGGAGGTCAGGCCGGCTTCGTGGCGACGAAGATCGCCGTGCCGGGGAAGATCCTGCCGCGCAGCCGGCTCCACTGACCCCAGGTGCCGTTGTGGTCGTCGGGCCATTCCGGCTCCACGAGGTCGTCGAGGACGAAGCCCGCCGAGACCAGTTCGCGGATGCGGTCGCCGAGCGTGCGGTGCTGCTCCACGTAGGTGGGCACGTGCGCCTCGTCCTCCTCGACGTACGCGCGCCGGTCGAAGTACGAGTGCACCGCCACCAGGCCGCCCTCGCCCGGGTCGTCGAGGAAGACCCACCGCATCGGATGGGTGATCGAGAACGCCCAGCGGCCGCCCGGACGGAGCACGCGGAACACCTCACGCATGACCCGGGCCGAATCGGCGACGAACGGGACCGCGCCGAACGCCGTACACACGACGTCGAACACACCGTGGGTGAACGGCAGGGCGGTCGCGTCGGCCTGCAGCAATGGCACAGGTACACCCGATCGGGTGGTCCCGGCGGCCGCTTGCCGGAGCATCCCGGCGGACAGATCGCTGGCGATGACCCGCGCGCCCTGCGTACGGAGCCACCGCGAGCATGACGCGGCGCCGCAGCCGATCTCCAGGACGTCCTTGCCGGCGACGTCGCCGAGCAGCCGCGCGTCCGCCTCGCGCAGGCCCTCGGGGCACCAGACGAAGTCGACATCACCGAGGAACGCGCCGTGTTCGGCCTGGTAGGCGTCGGCGTCAGCGTCCCACCAGCCCCGGCTCGCGCGGCGGCTCTCGGCTGGGTTCACTGCGCGTCGTGTGACGCCTGCGTCTGGTGACGTTTCCATGGACTGCAACGGTAGGCCCCGCAAAAGTCGGCGGATCGGGTCTGGGGGAGGGTTGGACCATGTGGTATTGCGCAGGGTAGGCTGATCGGTGCACTCGTGGGTTGTGCGCCTCGGCATGGAGCAGGCTCACGGTCGTCCGACACATCCTGAGCTTCCAATGCACTGATCCTGCACTGCGACAGGCGGGTTGTGCCCGGCGATGATCCGCGGGAGCGCAGGTCCACCGAAGTCACCCACCGACCGGAGCAACAACCCACATGACGAGCAGCATCGAGGCCACCTCGAGCGCCAGCAGCAACAAGGTCGTCGACGAACTCGCGTCCGATGAGGCGTTCCTCGCCGCGATCGACGAGACCATCAAGTACTTCAACGACGGCGACATCGTCGAAGGCACCGTCGTCAAGGTCGACCGGGACGAGGTCCTGCTCGACATCGGCTACAAGACCGAGGGTGTCATCCCCTCGCGCGAGTTGTCGATCAAGCATGATGTCGACCCTGCTGAGGTCGTGTCGGTCGGTGACCACATCGAGGCCCTGGTCCTTCAGAAGGAGGACAAGGAAGGGCGCCTGATCCTCTCGAAGAAGCGCGCGCAGTACGAGCGGGCGTGGGGCACGATCGAGAAGATCAAGGAAGACGACGGCATCGTTCGCGGCTCCGTCATCGAGGTGGTCAAGGGTGGTCTCATCCTCGACATCGGGCTCCGAGGCTTCCTGCCGGCGTCCCTGGTCGAGATGCGTCGGGTCCGCGACCTGCAGCCCTACGTGGGCCGCGAGCTCGAGGCGAAGATCATCGAGCTGGACAAGAACCGCAACAACGTGGTCCTGTCCCGCCGGGCCTACCTCGAGCAGACCCAGTCCGAGGTGCGCACCGAGTTCCTGCACAAGCTGCAGAAGGGCCAGGTCCGCAAGGGCGTCGTGTCCTCGATCGTCAACTTCGGTGCGTTCGTCGATCTCGGTGGCGTCGACGGTCTGGTGCACGTGTCCGAGCTGTCCTGGAAGCACATCGACCACCCCTCCGAGGTTGTCGAGGTCGGTCAGGAGGTCGAGGTCGAGGTGCTCGACGTCGACCTGGACCGTGAGCGCGTCTCCCTGTCGCTGAAGGCGACCCAGGAAGACCCGTGGCGCCAGTTCGCTCGCACCCACGCGATCCAGCAGATCGTCCCGGGCAAGGTCACCAAGCTCGTCCCGTTCGGTGCGTTCGTCCGCGTCGACGACGGCATCGAGGGCCTGGTCCACATCTCCGAGCTGGCCGAGCGCCACGTGGAGATCCCCGAGCAGGTCGTGCAGGTCGGCTCCGACGTCATGGTCAAGGTCATCGACATCGACCTCGAGCGTCGCCGGATCTCGCTCTCGCTCAAGCAGGCCAACGAGGGCTTCGTCGAGGGCGAGGAGCACTTCGACCCGACCCTCTACGGCATGTCGGCGACCTACGACGAGCAGGGCAACTACATCTACCCGGAGGGCTTCGACCCGGAGACCGCCGAGTGGATGGCCGGCTTCGAGAAGCAGCGTGAGGCGTGGGAGCAGCAGTACGCTGAGGCCCGCCAGCGCTGGGAGGCCCACACCAAGCAGGTGCAGACGGCCCGCCAGGCCGACGCCGCCGAGCCCGCCGCCACCGCTGCGGCCGGCGCGACGAGCAGCGGCCCGGTGACCTCGTCGACCCCGACGGCGGCCCGCGCCCCGGAGGAGCCGGCAGGCACCCTCGCCACCGACGAGGCTCTCGCCGCACTGCGCGAGAAGCTGGCCGGCGGCAAGAGCTGACAGCTCGCACAACATGAGGAGGGGCCCCGCAGCCGGCAACGGCCACGGGGCCCCTCCCGCTTTCCCGCCCCACCCATACCCATGATCCGGAAGAGTTGTTGTCGCCAGGGAGCCTGTTGCGTTTTGGCGGAAAACCGTCTCGTCGACGGTCGTCGCGACCCTCGACGGCTACCGATCGGCCGCGACCGGCTCGCACAGCCGTGTTTTTCTCAGCACGGAACGTGAGACGGCCATTTCGCAACAGGCTCCAGGACAGCAAGAAGTCTTCCGGATCACGCCAGACCGCCCCGGCAGCCGACCGCCGCCGAGCGATCCCCGCACCTCGGTCTCCCGCGGACGCAGGCCGCGTGGACGGGCAGCCGGGGGTGGAGGCGGGTCCGTGGAACGGGGCCGCAGACGTAGGCGGCAGGTGCCGGAGGCGGGACACGCACAGGCGCTGGCTGCCGGCGGTGACCGGGTGCTTCCCGCTGCGCTGCCAGACACGGACGGCGAGCCGTGGCCCCCGTCGACCCCGGGTGTCGACGACGGACACCTGAACAGGCGCTGAGGGCTCGTCCGGACGGTGCGTCGCTGACCGGTCCGGTACGGGGGCGGGTCAAGCACATGTGCGCGGGCGGGAGGGCTCGTCGGACGATGCGTCGCTGACCGGTCCGGTACGGGCCGGTTAAGCCCATGTGCGCGGGCGGCACGGGCAGCCGCCGTGACCGGATGGTGGACGCCCCAGCCCATGGCGACGTTCCCCGCGCCGGGCCACAGCGCCGCCGGCCACATCGTCTGACCGAGCCCGGCGCGGCCGGTGAGCCACATCGACTGGAGCGGCTCCTGTCGCGGGCTGCGGGGCGCAGGTGTGTGGAGCAACGGGCCGGGGATGTGCGCAGGGCGCGGGTGCTGACGGCCGGGTGGTGGTCGCCAGCACCTTCGGGCGCGGCCTACTTGACGCCGGCGACGTCCATGGCGCGGAGCTCCTTCTTCAGTTCGGAGACCTCGTCGCGGAGGCGGGCGGCCAGCTCGAACTGGAGCTCGCGCGCAGCCCCGAGCATCTGGTCGTTGAGGTCCTGGATGAGGGTGGCGAGCTCGGCACGGGCCATGCCCGCGCGGGCGGGGGTGGCGGAGCCGGCGGAGCCCTTGGTGCCGCCGCCCTTCTGGCGGGCGCGGGTGTTCTCGGGGGACTTGCCGCGGCTCATCTGGCGGCCGCCGCCGACCGTGATGGCGCCGCCCGGGCCGTGGCCGCTGACGGCGCCGGCGGTGTCGTCGGCCTCGCGGTAGATGTCGTCGAGGATGTCGCCGAGCTTCTTGCGCAGCGGCTGGGGGTCGATGCCGTTGGCGGTGTTGTAGGCGATCTGCTTGTCGCGGCGCCGGTTGGTCTCGTCGATGGCGAGGGCCATCGACGGGGTCATCTTGTCGGCATACATGTGGACCTGGCCGGAGACGTTACGGGCGGCGCGGCCGATGGTCTGGATGAGGCTGGTGCCGGAGCGCAGGAAGCCTTCCTTGTCGGCGTCGAGGATGGCGACGAGGCTCACCTCGGGCAGGTCGAGGCCCTCGCGGAGCAGGTTGATGCCGACGAGGACGTCGAACTCGCCGCGGCGCAGCTCGCGCAGCAGCTCGACGCGACGCAGGGTGTCGACCTCGGAGTGCAGGTAGCGCACGCGGATGCCGTGCTCCAGCAGATAGTCGGTGAGGTCCTCGGCCATCTTCTTGGTCAGGGTGGTGACGAGGATCCGCTCGTCGAGCTCGACCCGCTGGTTGATCTCGTGGATGAGGTCGTCGATCTGGCCCTTGGTCGGCTTGACGACGACCTGGGGGTCGATGAGGCCGGTCGGGCGGATGACCTGCTCGACGAACTCGCCCTGGGTGCGGCCCAGCTCCCACGGGCCCGGAGTCGCCGACAGGTAGACGGTCTGGCCGACCCGCTCCTCGAACTCGTCGAAGCGCAGCGGCCGGTTGTCCTGGGCGCTGGGCAGCCGGAAGCCGTGCTCGACCAGCGTGCGCTTGCGGGAGGCGTCGCCCTCATACATGCCGCCGATCTGCGGGACCGTGGCGTGCGACTCGTCGATGACGGTGAGGAAGTCGTCGGGGAAGTAGTCGAGCAGGCAGTGCGGCGGGCTGCCCGCCTCGCGGCCGTCGATGTGGCGTGAGTAGTTCTCGATGCCGTTGCAGAAGCCGACCTGGCGCATCATCTCGATGTCATACGTGGTGCGCATGCGCAGCCGCTGCGCCTCCAGGAGCTTGCCCTCGCGGTCGAGCTCGGCGAGGCGCTCCTCCAGCTCCACCTCGATCTGGGAGATCGCCCGCTCCATGCGCTCGGGTCCGCCGCCGTAGTGCGTCGCGGGGAAGATCATCAGCTGGTCGACCTGGCGGATCTCGTCGCCGGTCAGCGGGTGCAGATAGGACAGGCGCTCGATCTCGTCGCCGAAGAACTCGATGCGGATCGCGAGCTCCTCATAGGCGGGGATGATCTCGAGCGTGTCGCCACGGACCCGGAACGTGCCTCGGTTGAACGCGAGGTCATTGCGCGTGTACTGGATGTCGACCAGCCGCCGCAACAGCTTGTCCCGCTCCAGCTCCTGGCCGACGGTCACCTTGGCGGCCCGGTCCAGATACTCCTCGGGCGTGCCCAGACCGTAGATCGCGGAGACGGTCGCGACCACGATGACGTCGCGCCGGGTCAGCAGGCTCATCGTCGCGGAGTGCCGCAGCCGCTCGACCTCCTCGTTGACCGACGAGTCCTTCTCGATGTAGGTGTCGGTCTGCGGGATGTAGGCCTCGGGCTGGTAGTAGTCGTAGTAGCTGACGAAGTATTCGACCGCGTTGTTGGGCATGAGCCCGCGGAACTCCGTGGCCAGCTGCGCGGCGAGGGTCTTGTTGTGGGCGAGCACGAGCGTCGGGCGCTGCAGCCGCTCGACGAGCCACGCGGTCGTCGCGCTCTTGCCGGTGCCGGTCGCGCCGAGCAGCACGGTGTGCCGCTCGCCGCCCCGGACGCGCCGCGCGAGCTGCTCGATGGCAGTGGGCTGGTCTCCGGACGGGACGTATTCGCTGACCACCTCGAAGCGGTTGTCCAAGCGTGGGATGTCGAGCGCCATGGCCCAACCGTACGCGGAGGGTATGACAACTTTCGGGGTCCTCGCCCTGGGTGGTCGATCGTATTCAACCTGACGATTGTGTGGGGAAGATCACCGGACTACCGTAGACGCGTAGGCCGCTCGCGGCGGCCGACCGGAGAGCAGGCGTGCCACCACACGGCACGCCCTCCCGGCGCCAGGTTGCTGCCCCGAGCCCGTCACGGCCGGCGAGCGCACCGTGGTGTGATCGCGCGACACGCGCGACCGGCCGCCGCGAGCGCCCCTGCGTCAACGAGCGCCCCGCAGGGCGGGCCAGGCCGCCGTGACCGCCGCGTCCAGTTCCTCCGGCGTGCCGTCGTTCTCGATCGACACGTCCGCCACCGCCCGCCGCTCCTCGTCCGTGGCCTGCGCCGCGATCCGGGCACGGGCCTCCTCCGGCGTCATGCCGCGGAGCCGCACGAGCCGATCGAGCCGGGTGGGCAGGGACGCGAAGACGACGACGACCAGCTCGTACAGTCGGGACATCCGCTTCTCGACGATGAGCGGCACATCGTTGACGATGACGGCGTCCTGCGGCGCGGCCGCGATCAGCTCCGCGGTCCGCGCCCTGACGAGCGGGTGCACGATGCCCTCGAGGGTGGCGCGTGCCTCGTCGGAGCCGAAGATCCGGCTCGCCATCGCCGCCCGGTCCAGCGCCCCGTCCGGGGTGAGGACGCCGTCGCCGAACGCCTCGACGATCGCGGCCAGCCCGGGCGTGCCGGGCTCCACGACCTCACGGGCGAGGCGGTCCGCGTCGATGACCACGGCGCCGAGCGCGGCCAGCCGGGCCGCCACGGCGCTCTTGCCGGCACCGATGCCGCCGGTCAGCCCCACCATCCTCATCGGTCCATCACAGCAGAGCCGGTGGTCGCGCCGCGCACCGGACAGGTGACCGACCGGCGTGTATGCCGTAAAACCGGCAATTGTAGAGATAACCTCCGTTCTGAGGAAGACCCTCAGAAGGACAAAAACGGGGCGAACATGACACAGGGGCGACACTGCATCGGCCGGCCGGGCCTCGGGCGCCGCGACATCACCATGATCGTGGCGGCCGCGGAGGTCACCGAACGCAGGCCACGGCACCGGCGCGGCCGTTCGGTGCGGCGGGCGACGACCGAGGCCGCCGGGATTCTGGCGGCCGCGGCGGTACTGGCGATGCTCGCCGTCAGCGGCTGGTACACGGCGTCGGGCGCGACCGCGGTCGTGCAGATGCTGGTGCGTTGACCGGAACGTCGACCGCCGCCGTCGCCAAAGGCTGAGCCATCAGCCGTGGCGCGAGGTGCGGGCTGTCAGCGATACTCTGCCCGGGCGAGTGCACGAGTGCCGTGCGCAAGTGCACGAACTGCACCCACGCCGGGACCAGAAGGACACGCTGCATGGAGCCGGGACACCCCCCACGGCAGGATCCACCGACGGAGCCGAGCCACGACCAGGTCAACGGGTCGCCACCGCGACCCGGCAGCCGGCGTGGCTGGATGTCGGACTCGCCGCTCGACGGCGGCTCCGGCTGGCCCACCTCGGCCTACGCGATCGTGCCCCGGCAGGCCACCCCGCAGCCTCCGCCTCCGCCACCCGTCCCTGAGGAAGCGCCCCGGGAAGCAGCGTGGGAAGAGGCTGTCGAAGCGCCGCTTCCGGATCGGCCCAGCCGTCGCTGGCGGATCGCGGCCCTCGTCATCGGCCTGATCGTGCTCGTCGTCGCCGCCGTCGGCGGGGTCCTGGCCACGCGCGGCTCCGGCGGCGACCCCGGGGTCCCGGTCGGTGAGACGCGCGCGGTCACCGCACCCGCGACGCGGGCGACGACACCCGCCGCGACGGTGACCGCCTCGGTGTCCGCGACCCCGAGTCTCGACGCGAGCGGATCGCCGGTGCCCGCGACCAGCGGCACGCCCGGCCCGAGCGCCGTCGTGACCAGCCCCGTGCCGCCGGGCACCGTCACCGACGTGCTGCGGGCCGGCACCGTCCGGATGACCGTCCTCGCCGGGCAGGCGGACGAGACCTTCGACTTCGACAGCGGCGCCAAGCAGGCGTCGGGCGCCGACGTGGCCGCCGGCGCGCTCGGCCTGGCCGCCGTGGGCGGCGCGGCCTTCGCCCCGGTGCTGCAGGCGCCGACCCTCGCCGTCTGTTCGGCGGTCCCGACCGCCCAGTGGACCGACCGGGTCCTGCTCGGCGCGCTGCTGCCCACCACGAAGGTGTGCGTCCGCACCGGGGACCAGCGCTTCGGCTGGTTCAGCCCCCGGTCCGGCGACGCCGTGGTCAGCGGCCGGCTCTACACCACGTACCTCGACTTCACGGTGTGGAAGAAGGCCGGCGACTGACCGCTCAGGCGGGCACGTCGACGAAGTGCTCGACGGTCGGCGCGCCGTCGAAGAACGGCCCGATCAACGTGCGCCACTGCGTGAAGCGGTCGGTGGCGCGGAAGTTGTCCAGGTGCGCGTCGATCGAGTCCCACTCGACCAGCAGCACGAACCGGCTCGCCGACTCGACGCCGCGCGTCATGCGCACCGACCGGCAGCCGGGGGTGGACGCGAGCAGTTCGTGTCCCTTCCTGTACGCGGCTGCGAACTCTTCCTCACGACCGGCGAGCACTTCGATGAGCGCGACTTCCAAGACCATTCGGACAGCGTAGGGGACATCGTGCTCGACTGGCTCACCACCGCCGCCTTCCACGCTTTCGGAGCCCCGACCACGTGGGCGGAGCTGCTGGGCTTCCTGACCGGTCTCGGCACGGTCTGGCTGGTCGTGCGGCAGCACATCGCGAACTGGCCGATCGGGATCGCCAACGTGCTGCTGCTCATGGTCGTGTTCCAGCACATCGGCCTCTACGGCGACGCCTGGCTGCAGGTGGTCTACGTCGTCCTCGGTGCCTACGGCTGGTGGCGCTGGAGGCCCGGTGCCACGACGGTAGTGCGTCGCACGACCCGCGTCGAGTGGGGCGCACTCGTCGTCGCCGGCCTGTTGCTCACCGTGACGCTGTGGTGGTATCTCGACCGGTTCACCGACTCGACCGTGCCGTTGCCGGACGCCGCGACCACCGCGGTGTCGCTGCTCGCGACATACGGGCAGACCCGCCGCCTCGTCGAGAGCTGGTGGCTGTGGATCGCCGTCGATGTCGTCTACGTGCCGCTGTACGGGTACAAGGACCTGTGGCTCACCGCGGTCCTCTACCTCGCGTTCCTCGCCCTCTGCGTCCTCGGGCTGCGCGCCTGGCGGCAGGCGCTCGACGCCCAGCGCGCAACGGTGCCCGCGTGACCCACGGCCTCGTCGTCGGCAAGTTCTACCCGCCGCACGCTGGCCACCACCTCCTGATCGATGCCGCCGCCCGTACGTGCGACCGCGTCACCGTCGTCGTCGCACCCTCGAGCGCGGAGTCCATCCCGCTGCAGATCCGCCTCGAGTGGCTGCGTGAGGTGCACGCGTCCAGCCCGCACGTGCGGTTCGCCGGCGTGTACTGCGACCTGCCCATCGACTACGACGACCCCGACATCTGGCAGGCGCACTATGAGGTGTTCCGTGGCGCCGCCGGTCCGGATCAGGTCGACCTGGTGTTTTCCTCCGAGGCGTACGGCGATGAGCTCGCCCGGCGGTTCGACGCCCGGCACGTGCCGGTCGATCCGGCCAGACTCGGCGCCCCGGTCTCGGGCACGGCGGTGCGCGCTGATCCCGTTGCCAACTGGGCGTTCCTCGCCCCGCCCGTGCGCGGCTGGCTGGCCCGCCGGGTGGTCGTCGTCGGCGCCGAGTCGACCGGCACCACCACCCTGGCGCGTGCCCTGGCCGCCCAGCTCAGGCTGCGCGGCGGAGCGTTCGCCGGCACGCGCTGGGTCCCGGAGTACGGACGGGAGCTCACCGAACTGAAAATGGCCGGCGGCGTGAAGGTCGAGGACCTGGTCTGGGACCGCGAGGACTTCCTGACCGTCGTGCGGGAGCAGAACGCCGCGGAGGACGCCGCCGCGCGTGCCGGCGGGCCGCTGCTCATCTGCGACACCGACGCGTTCGCGACCGCGATCTGGGAGGAACGCTACCTCGGCTCCCCCTCGCCGCAGGTCCGCGCCGCCGCCCGCGAACCGGCCCTGTACCTGCTGACTCCCGACGACGACGTGCCGTTCGAGAACGACGGGATGCGCGACGGCGAACATCTGCGGAGATGGATGACCGGGCGGTTCCGCGCCGAGCTCGCCGCCCGTTGGGTCCCGTGGATCGAGCTCACCGGGACGTACCGGACGCGCCTGCGCACCGCCCTGGCCGCCTGCGACGAACTGCTCGCCCGGGGATGGCGGTTCGCCGCGCCGCAGCTGCCCCGCCGACCTTCAGGGCGGCCGCCGGGAAATGTCGGTGGGTGCTGTTAGGGTCCCGCGCATGAGGCACATCACGACGTTCGCCGGGCTCCCGGTGATGCAGTTCGGTCCCGGCGTCGTCGACAAGCTGGACGCCGAGGGGACCCCGCGCAGCGCCGTCGCGTGGCGGATCGAGACGGACTATGAGGACGGCGAGGACGTGTTCCGCGAGATCCTCGACCGGTGCCTCGACGTCGTGGGCGGCGAGTCCGTCCACGCGCTGGTCATCGGCCAGTGGGGCGAGGCATATGACACCGCGGCGCCGTTGCACCTGCTCGCCGCCGCCCGTGCGCGGCTGCCCCACCTGCGGGCGCTGTTCCTCGGCGAGATGACCGGCGAGGAGTGCGAGATCTCCTGGATCACCCACTCCGACGTGGCGCCGCTGCTCGCCGCGTTCCCGGGGCTGGAGGTCCTGCGCATCCGCGGTGCCACCGGGCTGGGCCTGTCGCCGGTGCGGCACATGCGCCTGCGCGAGCTGGCGGTCGAGAGCGGGGGTCTGCCCACGGGCTTCCTGCGCGGCGTCCTCGACTCGCACCTGCCCGCCCTGACCGACCTGGAGCTGTGGCTCGGCGTGAGCGAATACGGCGGCGACATCACGGCCGACGACCTGGCGCCGGTGTTCAGCGGCGCGGGCCTGCCCCGGCTGCGCCGGCTCGCGCTGCGCAACGCCGAGATCGCCGACCAGATCGCGTCCGCGCTCGCCGGCGCCCCTGTCGTGCCGCGCCTCGAAGAGCTCGACCTGTCCCTGGGCATCCTGTCGGACCGGGGCGCCGAGGCGCTCCTGCTCGGCCAGCCGCTGACCCACCTGCGCAGGCTCGACCTGTCCCACCACTTCATCTCGGCCGAGCTGGCCGACCGGCTCCGGGCCGAGCTGCCCGGCGTCGACGTCGACCTGTCCGACGAGCAGGAGGAGGACGAGGGCGAGCGCTACACGGCAGTGTCGGAATGACCACCGTCATCGTCGTCGGCGTCCCCGGCCACCGGCGGGTCAGGCTGTTCCGTGACGCGGCCGTCGCCGCGGGCCTGCCCGAGCCCACCGTGGTGAGCTGGCGCGACGTCTGCGCCGGCGGCCCTTCGGATGGCGGCGCGATCGGTGGTGCTGGTCGACCTGCCGGCGGTGGCCCTTCGGGTGGCGACGGTCCTGCGGGCGGTGGCGCGTCTGCGGGTGGTGGCGCGATCGGTGGTGCTGGTCAGCCTGCGGGTGGCGGTGCGCGTTCGGGTGTTGTCGGGTCTGTGGGCGGCGGCGGGCCGACGTGGGTGCGGCTGGAGTCGCCGGGCGAGGATGCCGAGATCGACCGGCTGCTGCGGGGCGCGGTGACCGAGGCAGCGCACGGTGAGATCGTCGGGCTGGCCGCGTGGCACCGGGGGTTCGTCGCGGCGGCCCGGTGGGTCGAGGCGTGGGGCCTGCCGATGCTGACGGCGGTGGACGAGCTCGACGTCATGTTCGACAAGCGGCGCTGCCATGCGCTGCTGCGGTCCCGGGGCGTGGCCGTGCCCGCGGCGTTCACGGCGGGCAGCTATGAGGAGATCCGCGACCGGGGCTGGCGGCGGGTGTTCGTCAAACCACCGCACGGATCGTCGGCGTCAGGGGTCATCGCTCTCGCGTTCGGCGGGCCACGGATGAGCGGCGGGTCACGGGAGAGCGCCGGGGTTCCGGGGAGCAGCGGTCCGGAGGACGGCGGGACGCGAGGCGGCGGGGTCCTGGGCAGTGGCGGAGTCCTTGGTATCGACAGGGTCCTTGGTAATGGCGGGTCGCGGGAGAGTGGCGGGGTTTCGGGGAGCAGGGGTTCGGGGGACGGCGGGGCGCGGAGCGGCGGTGGGGTCCTGGGCAGCGGCGGGGCTTCGGGGAGCAGCGGGTCGCCGGGAAGTGGCGGGGGACGGGGCAGCGGCGGAGTTCGGGGAAACGGGCGGGTCAGTGCCTACACGTCCGCGGTCCTCGACGATGGGCGGCTCTACAACGAGCTGCGGGTCCGTCATTACACCGATGAGCGGACCGTTGCCGCGATCATCGACCGGCTCGCTGTGGACGGGTTGCACGTGGAGCGGTGGCTGCCGAAGGCGTCGCATGACGGGCTGGTGTTCGACCTGCGGGTGCTCGTCGTCGCGGGGCGGGTCAGCCACGTCGTCGTGCGCACCGGAGAGTCCCCGATGACCAACCTGCACCTCGGCAACGCCCGTGGCGACCTGCCCGGCGTCCGGGCCGCGGCTGGGGAGGAGCATTGGGCCGCCGCGATGCGCACCTGCGAGGCGGCGGCGGCCTGCTTCCCCGGGACGCTGCATGTCGGTGTCGACCTGATGTTCGGGCGCGACTACAGCACCCACGCGGTCGCCGAGGTCAACGCGTTCGGCGACCTGTTGCCGGGGCTGCTCGTCGACGGCCGCGACACGTACGCCGCGGAGATCGACGCCCTCCTGTCCGGCCGGTTCCCCGTCGCCGGACCCTGCGGGCGTGACGTGGGTGCGTCGGCAGGTGTGCGGTGAAGGCGCTCATCGGCAGTCATGACCTGCTCTTGGTCACGCTCGACACGCTGCGGCACGACGTGGCGGCCGGGGAGCTGGCGGCGGGGCGGACGCCCAACATCGGCAAGGTGCTGCGCGATGGGGCGTGGGAGCGGCGGCACACGCCGGCGTCGTTCACGTATGCGGCGCACCATGCGTTCTTCGGTGGGTTCCTGCCGACGCCGGTGACGCCGGGGCCGCACGAGCGGCCGTTCGCGGCGAGGTTCCCGGGCAGCACGACGGTCGGTGGGCAGACGTGGGAGTTCGACGCACCCGACGTGGTCAGCGGCCTGCGCGCGGCCGGGTACCACACGATCTGCGTCGGCGGGGTCGGCTTCTTCGCGATGACGTCGGCGCAGGGCGGGGTGCTGCCGGGGCTGTTCGACGAGGCGCACTGGACGCGGGAGTTCGGCGTCACCAACCCGGCGTGCTTCGAGGCGCAGCTCGACCGGCTCAAGACGGTGATCCCTGAGCGGGGGCCGCTGTTCACGTTCGTCAACGTTGCCGCCATGCACCAGCCCAACCGGCACTACCTGCCCGGCGCCGCCGAGGACACGGTCGCGTCGCACGCGGCGGCACTGGGGTATGTCGACCGGCACCTGCCGGCGCTGTTCGGGCTGGTCACGTCGCGGGGGCGGCCCTGCCACGTGATCATGTGCAGCGACCATGGCACGGCGTACGGGGAGGACGGGCACACCGGGCACCGGTTCGCGCACGAGGTGGTGTGGACGGTGCCGTACGCGGAGTTCACGCTCGAGCCGGGGGAGTGGTGATGCTCGGTTCGCCGTATCAGGGGTATCTGTACGCGTACCCGCACAAAACCGCGTACCGGCCGCTGCGCCCGAGGCCGAGGCTCGCCGACGTGTGGGCCGCGGAGCCGGTGGACGCGTTGTTCCTGTACGTCCACGTGCCGTTCTGCGAGATGCGGTGCGGGTTCTGCAACCTCTTCACCCGCGCCGGCCCGCCCGAGGAGCAGGTCACCGCATACCTCGACCAGCTGCGCCGGCAGACGGACCGGGTCGCGGCGGCGGTGCCGGACGCGTCGTACGCGCGGGCCGCGATCGGCGGCGGGACCCCGACGTATCTGACCGCGGCGGAGCTGACCGGTCTGTTCGACGTTCTGGGCGAGACCGGGCTGCCGGCCGTGCCGACCTCGGTCGAGACGTCGCCCGCCACCGCGACCGCCGACCGCCTCGCGGTGCTGCTGGAGCGCGGCACGACCAGGGTCAGCATCGGCGTGCAGAGCTTCCTCGACGCCGAGGCGCACGCCGCCGGCCGGCCGCAGCACCGCGCCGAGGTCGACCGCGCGCTGGACACGATCCGCGCCGCCGGGCCGGTCGAGCTCAACATCGACCTCATCTACGGCATCCCCGGGCAGACCGTGCAGACGTGGACGGAGTCGCTGCGCGCCGCGCTGACCTGGCGGCCCGAGGAGCTCTACCTGTACCCGCTGTACGTGCGCCCGATGACCGGCCTCGGCCGGCGCGCGCCCGGTGCCCCCGACCCGGAGTGGGACGCGCAGCGGTTGCGGCTCTACCGGCACGCCGTGGACCTGCTCGCCGACGCCGGCTACGAGCAGCAGTCGATGCGCGCGTTCCGCCGGCGCGACGCGCCGCCGGCCGGAGATCCCGGCGGGCCGGCGTACTGCTGCCAGGACGACGGGATGGTCGGACTGGGGTGCGGGGCCAGGTCGTACACGACGGAACTGCACTATTCGTTCGACTACGCGGTGAGCGTCCGGCAGGTCCGCGGCATCCTGGACGACTACCTGCGCAGACCGGCGGAGGACTTCGACTTCGCCGAGGTCGGGTTCGCGCTGGACGGCACCGAGCAGCGCCGCCGCTGGCTGCTCAAGTCGTTGCTCCGCACGTCGGGCGTCGATCCGGCCGGGTACGCACAACGGTTCGGCACCGGCGTGGACGACGACTTCCCGGCGCTCGGACGGCTCCGCGACACCGGCCACCTCCACGGGCACAAGCTCACGGAGGAAGGGCTCGCGTATTCGGACGCGATCGGCCCCTGGCTCGTCTCCGCCGACGTCCGCGCCGCCATGACGGAACACGTGCCGCGATGAAGATCCTCTACCGGGGCCCGCTGGCGAGCTGCAACTACGACTGCCCGTACTGCCCGTTCGCCAAGCGGCGCGACCCACCCGGACTGCTGCGCGAAGACCGCAAGGCCCTGGAGCGGTTCGTCGGCTGGGTCGCGGCGCATCCCGGCGAGCCGATCGAGGTGCTGTTCACGCCGTGGGGTGAGGGGCTGACGCGGACCTGGTACCGCGACGCGCTCATACGACTGTCGCACCTGCCGCACGTGGGGCGGGCCGCGATCCAGACCAACCTCGCGGGACGGCTCGGCTGGGTCGCCGGCGCCGACCCGGACACGCTGGCGCTGTGGTGCACCTACCACCCCGGTCAGGTGGCGCGGGACAGGTTCCTGGCGCAGCTCGCGGTCCTGCGGCGGCACGGGATCCGGCACTCGGTCGGCGTGGTCGGCCTGCCGGAGCACCTCGCGGAGGCGGTGGCGCTGCGGGAGACGTTGCCGCCCGACGTGTACCTGTGGGTCAACGCCGCCGACGGGCACACGTACGCGCCGGAGGAAGAAGCGGCGTGGACGGGCGTCGACCCGTTGTTCGGCTACAGCGTCAGACCGCACCCGTCGCGGGGCGCCGCCTGCCGCACCGGCGACGAGGTGATCTCCGTGCTGGGCGACGGCACGGTCCGCCGCTGTCACTTCGTGCCGGACCGGCTCGGCAACCTGTACGACGGGACCTGGCAGCGGACCAGGGAACCCTGCCCGAAGGGTGAGTGCGACTGCCACATCGGCTACGTCCACCTGCGGACCCTGCCGCTGTACGACGTGTTCGCCGGCGGGATCCTCGAACGCGTCCCCCACGAACGGCCACTCTGGTCCGTTCCGCAGGGGGCCCTGACAGACACGTGAGGGGCCGCCGGTCGCGGCGGCCCCTCACGGAAAGACGACGTCAGGCGTGCGCCCGCTTCCGGGCGGAGCGCTCGCGGTCCTTCTGGTCGAGCATGACCTTGCGGATGCGGACCGCGGTCGGGGTGACCTCGACGCACTCGTCCTCGCGGCAGAACTCCAGAGCCTGCTCCAGGGTGAGCCTGCGCGGCGGGATCAGCTTCTCCGTCTCGTCGGACGCCGACGAGCGCATGTTCGTGAGCTTCTTCTCCTTGGTGATGTTGACGTCCATGTCGTCGGCGCGGGAGTTCTCGCCGACGATCATGCCCTCGTACACCTCGGTGGTGGGCTCGATGAACATGGAGCCGCGCTCCTGCAGGTTCATCATCGCGAACGGGGTCGCGACGCCCGCCCGGTCGGCGACGAGGGAGCCGGTGGCCCGCATGCGCAGCTCGCCGAACCACGGCTCGTACTTCTCGAAGACGTGGTGCAGGATGCCGGTGCCGCGGGTGTCGGTGAGGAACTCGGTCCGGAAGCCGATGAGGCCACGCGCCGGGACCAGCCACTCCATCCGGATCCAGCCGGTGCCGTGGTTGACCATCTGCTCCATGCGGCCCTTGCGGGTGGCGAGCAGCTGGGTGATCGCGCCGAGGTATTCCTCCGGGGCGTCGATCGTGAGGCGCTCGACCGGCTCGTGCACCTTGCCGTCGACCTCACGGGTGACGACCTGCGGCTTGCCGACGGTCAGCTCGTAGCCCTCGCGGCGCATCTGCTCGACGAGGATGGCGAGGGCGAGCTCGCCACGGCCCTGGACCTCCCACGTGTCGGGGCGCTCGGTCGGCAGGATGCGCAGCGACACGTTGCCGACCATCTCGCGGTCGAGGCGGTCCTTGACCAGGCGGGCGGTGACCTTCGTGCCCTTGACCTTGCCTGCGAGGGGCGACTGGTTTGTGCCGATGGTCATCGAGATCGCCGGCTCGTCGACGGTGATGAGGGGCAGCGCGACCGGGTTCTCCGCGTCGGCGAGGGTCTCGCCGATCATGATCTCGGGGATGCCGGCGAGCGCGATGATGTCGCCCTGCCCGGCCTCCTCGGCCGGCTTGCGCTCCAGGCCCTGGGTCATCAGCAGCTCGGAGATCCGGACATTCTGCACGGTGCCGTCGGTGCGGATCCAGGCGACGGTCTGACCCTTGCGGATCGTGCCCTCGCGGACCCGGCACAGCGCGAGGCGGCCGAGGAACGGCGACGCGTCGAGGTTGGTGACGTGTGCCTGCAGCGGCGCGCCCTCCGTGTAGGCCGGGGCGGGGATCGTGTTGAGCAGCGTCTGGAACAGCGGCTGCAGGTCGTCGCTGTCGGCCGGGACGGTGCCGTCCTCCGGCTGGTTCAGCGACGCGACGCCGTCGCGGGCGCACGCGTAGACGATCGGGAAATCGATCTGGTGCTCGTCGGCGTCGAGGTCGAGGAAGAGCTCATACGTCTCGTCGATGACCTCCTTGATCCGCGCGTCGGGGCGGTCCACCTTGTTGATCACCAGGATGATCGGGAGGCGGGCCTTCAGCGCCTTGCGGAGCACGAACCGGGTCTGCGGCAGCGGGCCCTCGCTGGCGTCGACGAGCAGGACCACGCCGTCGACCATGGTCAGGCCGCGCTCGACCTCACCGCCGAAGTCGGCGTGGCCGGGCGTGTCGATGATGTTGATCGTGGTCGGGTCGCCGCCGTCGGCAGGGACGTAGCGCACGGCGGTGTTCTTCGCGAGAATGGTGATGCCCTTCTCGCGCTCCAGGTCCATCGAGTCCATCACCCGGTCGACCTGCTCCGCGCGCGCGTGGAACGCGCCGCTCTGCCGCAGCATCGCGTCGACAAGGGTGGTCTTGCCGTGGTCGACGTGAGCGACGATGGCGACGTTGCGGAGGTCTGCGCGGGTCTGCATGACCTCCATTGTTCCAGGCGCTCCCGACGCGCCGTCACGCACAGTGCGCGATGTGACGTTCCGCGCCCTCATTCATCGAAACCGGGCCCTCCGGCGTCATAGGGACAGCGGGCCGGCACGGTCCGCGATAGCGTGCCAGCACGGGGAGGCATCGATGAGCTACGGCAGCTTCTATGACGACGACCAGACCGCTGAACAGCCCTGGGGCGTTGAGGAGGACCGGCCGCGCAAGCGGCGCACCGGCCTGATCTTCCTGCTCGGTGCGCTGGTCGTGGTCGGCCTGGTGGCCGTCGGCGGGTTCGTCGTGCTCGCCAAGGGCAAGGACCCGGTCCCGGCCTCGGCGCAGGGCCGCGCGTCGAAGTCGGCGGCACCGCCCAGTGACGAGCTCGAGGAGATCGTGGCGACCACGTCGGCCCCGCCGCCGAGCCCGACGCCGTCGGCCACCCCGTCGAAGCCGCCGGCGACGAAGAAGTCGATCGCGCCGCCGAAGCAGACCGCGCTGCCCCCGCCGCCGCCGAAGGTCAGCACCAAGCCCGGCTGCCAGCCCACGTACAAGGGCACCCAGCTGCCGAAGTCGACGGTGCGCGAATATCTCGACGCGGCGTCCGAGAAGCAGTTCTGGGGCGGCAACACCCCCGCCGAGGTGCAGGCCATCAAGGTTCCGAAGCGGCTGATGTACGGCGTCGCCGACCAGGAGAGCGGCTGGCAGTCCAACATCTACGCGTGCGACAAGGGCGTCGGCGTCATGCAGGTCATGCCCGACACCGAGACCTGGATGAACCAGCGCTTCGGCACCAGCTGGAAGATCGACACCCCGAAGGACAACGTGATGCTCGGCGGGCAGTACCTCGCCTGGGCGATCCGCTACTTCGGCGAGCAGCTCGGCACGTTCGACATGTCCGACCCGACCCTGCTCAACGCGGTGATCTCCGCGTACAACAACGGCGCCGGCGCGGTGGACCTGACCAAGGGTGACGCGGGCATCACCAACTGGAGTTACGTCAACAACGTCAAGGCGCTCATGGGACGCTGCTGCAACAACTACTAACGTAGAGCGGCATGAGGCTCGACCCGGTAGGCCGACTGCTGAAGCTGCCACCCGCGCTGACCGGACGGGTCCGCGTCACCAAGGGCATCCCCGTCCGGATGCGCGACGGCGTGATCCTGCGCGCCGACCACTACGGCCCGGCGATCGAGGCCGAGCTGCCCACGGTGCTGGTGCGCACGCCCTACGGCCGGGGTGCGCCCACCAGCGTGCTGTGCCGGGCGGTCGCGCAGCGCGGCTTCAACGTGCTCATCCAGTCGTGCCGCGGGACTGCCGACTCCGGCGGCACGTTCGAGCCGCTGCTGCAGGAGCGCGAGGACGGCCTCGACACCCTCGACTGGCTGCGGTTGCAGCGATGGTACGACGGGCGCCTCCTCACCTACGGCCCCAGCTACGTCGGCTTCGTGCAGTGGGCCCTCGCGGCCGAGGCGGGCGACGAGCTCAAGGCCATGGCCACGATCGTCACCGCCTCCGACTTCGGCCCGCCCACCTACGCGGGCGGTGCCTTCTCCCTCGACACGGTCCTCACCTGGTCGGCGATCCTCGACGCGCAGCGTGGCCCGCGGCTGGAGAACGCGGTCGAGCTGCTGCGCGGCCAGCCGAGACTGCAGCGCGGCCTGGCCCGGGTGCCCCTGGCCGAGGCGGACCGCATCACCACCGGCGCGGAGATCGAGTTTTTCCAGCGCTGGCTCGCCGAGGCCGACCCCACCTCCTCCTACTGGACCCAGCGCGGCCACACCCACAGCCTCCCGAAGGTCACCGCGCCGGTCCTGATGATAGGTGGCTGGTATGACATCTTCCTGCCCTGGCAACTGGCCGACTACACGGCGCTACGGGCGGCGGGGCTCCGGCCGCACCTGACCGTCGGCCCGTGGAACCACGGCAGCGCCGGGCTGTTCCAGCACTCCGCAGCCGAGGCCGTCGCCTGGTTCCGGGCACACACCGGCGGCCCGGAGCGCATCCGCGAGCGCCCCGTCCGCGTCCATGTCGGAGGCACGGCCGCGTGGCGCGAGCTGCCGGAATGGCCACCCGCTTCGAGCGCGACGCAGCACTGGTACATGCGGCGAAACGGAAACCTGAGCACCGCTGCCGAACCGGCGGGCGCGCACCTGGAGGGGTTCACCTACGACCCGAGGAACCCGACGCCGGCGCTCGGCGGCCCGCGGCTCGTCAGCAAGATCGCCGGTCGGCGCGACAACCGGCCCCTCGAGGACCGGCCGGACGTGCTGACATTCACGTCCGAGCCCCTGGAGGAGGCCATGGAGGTGATCGGCCCGGTCTCCGCGGACGTCACCGTCCAGGCGACCTGCGTCCGTCCGGACGGTTCGGCGCCCTCGACCCGCGACCTGGTGCCGTATTTCGACGTGTTCGTCCGGCTGTGCGAGGTCGACGAGCAGGACCGCTCGTGGAACATCTGCGACGGCCTCGCCCGCGCCTCGGCCGGCTCGGACGCCGACGGGGTCGCGGTGCGGGTGGAGCTGTGGCCGACCGCCTACCGGTTCGCGGCCGGTCGCCGCATCCGGGTGCAGGTCAGCGGGGGTGCGCACCCCCGCTTCTCCCGCAACCCGGGCACCGGTGCGCCGCTCGGCCATGAGCTGGAGCTGCGCGCCGTCCGGCAGGCGATCCTGTCGCCGTCGTCGATCAGCCTGCCGGTGTCGCCGATCAGCCTGCCGGTCGCTCAGTCCTGGAACGTGGACGGACCCACGTCCGTGTAGGTGCCCGAGTCGGCGTCCCACTCGAACTGCCGGCCCTCGGAGCCGGCACTGACGATCTTGCCGAACGCCGGGTAGCGCTCGACGAGCCACTCCAGGTCGGGCATGAGCAGCTCGCCCGCGTCGGCGAGCTGCTCGTCGGTCTCGTCGCCGACCAGCAGGTTCCACCCGCTGGCCTTCCGTCCGTCGGGCGCGGCCGGCAGAGTGGCGTCCTCGGGGTCGTGATACACGTAGCCGGGGAGCAGCGACTCGTCCTCCACCAGCCGCCGCGACGCGAACGCGATCAAGTAGCTCATGTGCTCAAGTATCCCCACGCTCGACCGTGACCTCGGCGGTGGGGATGCCCCGCGCCGCCGCCAGCCACTGCGCCTCCTCGTCGACCGCGGCCAGCACCGTCTTCCGCGGCGCCGCCCACGCTGTCACGGTCACCGCGAGCCGCTTGCCCGCCACCTTGGCCCGCCACGACCCGGCGAGGTCCCCGTCGACGAGCAACGCGCCAGGATTGCCGAGGACGCGCCAGACCTCCTGCTCCTTTGCTTTGTCCGGCGTCAGTACCGACCGGTCGCGCGCCTGCAGGAACGGGTCCGACGCGGGCAGCAGCCGCACGCCGTCCACCGGCTCGGCGTCGAGCAGTCGCTGCCGGTCCTCCTCGGGTATCCACGCCTTGCGCCCGTCGACGCTCACCTCGGCCAGCCCGCCGGGCCACGCGGGCCTGATCGCCGTGACGGTCGTGCCGAGATACTTCGCGACATCCCCCGGCGACGCGGGTCCCAGCAGTTTGAGGTACGCGCGGATGAGCGCTTCCGGGTCGCCCGGCCCGTCCGGGACGGTCATGGGCTCGTCCAGCGGCACGATCACCGTCTGCGGCGCGTCCTCATCGAGGTGTACCCCACCGGCGAGGCCGGCCTGCTGGAAGATCGAACCCGCGATGTGGCGCGCCTTGCACGGACCGCAGTAATAGGTCAACGCCTCCGGGACGCGGTCGCTGACGCTCCGGCTCGCGTCGCCTTTGGACGTCGGCCCCGTGATGGCGGCCGCGAACGCCTCGGCCGTCGCCCGGAACGCCGCGATCCCGAGCCTGCCGCCGTCCGGGATCTGCCTGCTGCCGAACCGCGCCTCCGCGTCGGCGTCACTGACCGGCCACAGCGCCTCGACCAGCCTCGGCAGGTCCGCCCGCCGGTGCAGGTGCCGCGCGCCTCTGGTCGACCACACCATTGCCAGGGGTCCGTCGAACCTGCTCGTCCGCGCGGCGAGTGCCTGCCGCGCCGTCCCGGCGGGCACGTTGGCCACGCCGAGGTCGAGGATCTCCAGGTCTGCGGGGTCGGTGCCGACCCGCTCGTGCAGCTGGTTGGTCACGACCCGGTACGCGAGCACCTTCGCCCGCCCGACGCTAGCCATCGCCCCATTCTCGTGCCACCCACCCACCCCCGCACGCCCAACACCGTCCCGGCAGGAGACGGCGCGGCCTCAGCCCACACTCCACGACGAACGGTTTCGAGTTCGGGCTCGGCCGGCCGCCCCGCGCCGGGCGACGGTCGCCCGGGTAGGCCGGAAGGGTCGGAAGGTGCAGAAGATGGAGAAGGGGCGGAGCGGCACTGGGCGACACGGCGCGCGGATGCCGGGCCTGGCGGCGACCGGTCCGGACACGGTGAACGGGGAGGTGACAGGCAGATCGCACCCGGTGCCTGCAGGCGCGGCGGGTGCGACGGCTCAGTGCCGGGGGGACGCGGGTGGTGCGCCGGGCATCGGGTGCTGTCGTGCCTGGGCGGCCGCCGGACGCGGAACGCGGCAGGAAAGTGGAGCGACGCCGGGCGACGCGCCGCGGGGAACGGCGGTGGAGCCGGGAACGGCGAAGGACGGATGCGGCGGCGCCGGCGCGAGACGGACGTGAGGGCGGCCGGTGGTCCCTTGCGCGAGGGCGGACGTGAGGGCGGGCCGGGTAGTGCCTTGCGTGAGGTGGACGTGAGGGCGACCGGTGGTGCCTTGCGTGAGGGCGGGCCGGGTGGTGCCTTGCGTGAGGTGGGCGTGAGGCGGACGATCGTCGTATGACCAGTGCGGCGGACGGTGAGGGCGGCGAGATCAGGTTCACCGATCCCGAGATGGCGTTTCTGCGACATGTGAGGTTCGGGGAGCTGCCCGCCCGGGTCCGCCCTTCCGACATGGTCGAGCTGGCCGAGACCGATCCACGGCGGGACTGGCCTGACAGCGGGCCCAGCCGGGAACAGACCGACGCCCAACGGGCCGGAGGCTGAGCCCGGCGCCCAGCCGGCCCGGTCCGATGCCGCCGCTCGTCGGCGGCTGAGGCCGAGGCCCGACGACGTGGCCGGCAGCGTGACCGATGTGGCCCCGGGGTCGCGCGGGTGACCGCGCCGCCTCCCGAGGCGCTGGCCGCCATCGGTGCGACCCGACTCGGGCAGCACCGACTCGCGGACGTCCGACTTCCTGGCCGCGCTGACCTGCTGGCCGCGCTGACCTGCTGGCCGCGCTGACTCACGGACGCCCGACTCCAGGGGTGCGCCGACTCTCGGGGGCGCACCGATCTGCTGGCGGCCCCGTCCCGACGCCCGTCCGGGCAAGGGGCATCGCCGCCCCGCCGCGCCAGGACCGCTGACGGTCGAGGACAACGGCTGTCAGGTCTGGACCAGGGGGTGATACTCCTCCTCGGTGAGGCCGAAGGTCCAGGCGACCCCCTCGCGCGGGGTGCGGGTGGTCGGGGGAACGCGGAGCCAGTAGACACGGCTGGTGCCGTCGGGCTCCGGGGTGCTGTTGATGACCTCGACCATGGTGAGGGGCTCGTCGTCGTTGAAGCGGAGCTGCCACAGAACGCCGCAGGCGTCGGAGCCGAGGCGGCGGGCGCCGGCCTCGCGGAGATACCGCTCGTAGCCGAAGTGCTCGAGCATGACGCGGCGGAGCTCGGCGTTGCGCTCGGCGGCGATCTGGGCGTGGGTCAGGTGGGCGAGGCGGTGGACGAGGTCGGAAGGGATCGGCATGCCGCGCCAGGCGTGCAGGGCGAAGCCGTCGCTGTAGCGCAGGGCTGGGGTCTCGGCGGCGTGCAGGCGGCCGACGTTGTCGCGGTGCAGCTCGTCGGGGCGGTCGGTGAGGATGGCGACGTTGGCATACGGCCACCACCAGCCGGTCGACCTGGCGACCCCGGCGAGGCCGGCGAGGCGCTGGGCCGCGCGCAGCACCACCCCCGCCGCCTCCCCGTTGCAACCGGCCGAAGCGCCGTCGCCCGGCCCGCTGCCCGCCTGAGCAGGCACCCGCCGAACAGCGTCACCCCTCGACGCGCCGCCGTGAACAGCGCCGCCGTGAACAGCGCCGCCGTGAGCAGCGCCGCCGTGAGCAGTGCCGCCCCAGGAAGCGTCGGCCCGCGAAGCGGGGAGCGAGGAGCCGGCGGTGTCGGCGCGGGAGGCGGCGGCGTCGAAGGCCGCGAGCCAGCCCGCGTCGTGCTGGCCGCCGGCCGCGTCGAGCAGCACGGCGCGCACATGGGTGGGCAGCTCGTTGCGCAGGTGGGTGCGCAACGGCGTGGCGACGCGGTCGTTCACCATCCGCCAGACGTCGGCGCCGCACGCCGCCCAGAGCCGGGCCCAGCCGTCGGGCCCGAGCGACCCGTGCACCTCGGCGCGGGCCGCGGCCCACGGCGCGGTGCGGACGGCGGCGCGGACCGACACGCCGGCCGTGCCGGGCGACGGCGGGCAACCCTGCGCGCGCAGCTGCTCGGCGACGATCGCGTCGTCGTCGCCGAGCGCGGCGATCGTGGCGACGGGACCGGCATCGTGCAGGTTGACGCCCGCACGGGCGTCACGCCGGGCCGCGTCGGTGGGCAGGGTGAGCCCGGCCCGGGCCGCCCGGCGGGCGGCAGCGGTCAACGGGCGGGCCGGCCCGGGCAGGTCGCGGCGGCCGGTGAGCAGGGCCGCGGCCCTGGCGCCCCCGGCCGGCGAGGAGAACCACACGATGTGCGCCGGCTCGGGCAGCCCGGCCGAGCGATACGCCAGGCTGACCGCGTCGGCGGCCGCGTCGCGGTCGGCGGGCGTGGTGGACAGGCCCGCGGCGAGCCACTTGGCCGCGTTGGCGCCCAGCGCCGCGGCGCTGGTCTCGTCGGTGAGCGGGGTCGTGGTCATCAGTCGGCCACCGGACGCCACGAGCCCGGCACGTATTCGCGCTGGCGGACGATCCGATAGGACCCGGCGGGGATCGCGATCGTGCCGTGCTCCTCGTGCACGACGCGGGCCCGGGTCACGATCTTCACGAAGAGACGGTCGATGTCGTCGCGGTCGGCGAGCAGCAGCGTGTCGGGGCCGACGATCACGTGGGCGTGGCCGGTGGCCTCCCCGCGGGCGAGGATCATGCGGCCGGAGCGGTCGCGCGGGGCGGGCACCGCGGTCAGCGGCACCTCGCCGGCGGCGATGGGCACCAGCAGGACGTCACCTTGTCGATACACGGCCGGACCTCCCAAGCGGGAAAAGACAGATGTTCGAACCAGCACCCCGCACGATAGCCGCGGGGTACGACAATTTTTTCCGAGCGAGAGACATGTGGATCCCGGTCAAGCCCAATAGCGACGTCGGTGCGACGGCCGCCAGATGAGACAAACATCAGAAATCGCCCGAAGCCCTCGAACAGGGTCGCGGAAAGCGTGAAAAGACGCGACCATGAAGTCCTCCTGGGCAAGAGGGGTGCATCATGCAGTTGACGCTGGCGGTCCTGTGCCCGTTCGCACCGCGCCTCTCACCACATGCGGACATGGTGCAGCGCTGGTCGTTGCACTGGGCCACGAGACACGGGCTGCTCGACCGGCCGGGCGCCCGGGCCGCGTTCGCCAGGGCCAGGTTCGCCAACCTGATGGCCCGCACGTATCCGGGCGCCGCCCCCGCCGACCTGCAGCTCGCCACCGCCTGGCTGATCAGCGTCTTCGCCCTCGACGACCGCCTCGAGCGGGCCGGCGGCCCGGCCGCGACCAGGGACCTCGTCGACGAGGTCAAGCGCCTGCTGCGCGACGACGCGCCGCACGAGGGTCAGACCCATCTGCGCGCCCTCGGCGAGGTGTGGCGGCGCACCCGGCCACGGGTCGGGGACGCCTGGCGGGAGCGGTTCGTCGAGCACGTCGGCGACTATCTCGACGCCACGGTGTGGGAGGCCGGCAACCGGGCCGCGCACCGGCCGCCGCCCGTCGCCGAATACCGCACCATGCGCTTCCAGACCGCGGCGATCGACATGTTCTTCGACCTCATCGAGCCGATGCACGGCGTCGAACTCCGGGCGGACGTGTTCGCCGACGAGGATTTCGCCGCGATGCGCCGCTCCGCCGGGATGATCACCGCGATCTTCAACGATCTCGTGTCGTGGCCGAAGGAAGAGGCCGCCGGCGACCACCACAACATCGTGCTCGCGCTGCGGCACGAGCACGGCATGCCCGTGGAGGAGGCGGTGCGCGTGGCGGTCGCCGAGCACGACGCCCTCGTCGGGGACTTCGTCGCGGCCCGGGAGCGGTTCTCGGCCGGTCCGCTCGCGACCGACCCGGCCATCGCGGCCGTCGCCGGGGACTTCGTGCACTGGGTCCGCGGCAACGTCGACTGGTCCACGGAGTCCGGGCGGTACACACCCTCGGACACGACCATCGAGGAGACCCGGGTCCCCGCCCAGCGCAGGCCGCTCGAATAGTCCGGTGAGCCACGGACCCCCGCGGTCCGACAGTCCGCCGAGGTGTGTCGGGCGCCGGTCACCGCACCGCGGAGATGACACGGACCGGCCGGCGCCCGAAACAAGCGCCGGCCGGCTCTCCGGTGCGGTGGAGTATGGAACTCAGATGGCGTGCCGGGAGTCGTCCGGGTCCGGCATGCGGTTGAGGTCGGTGCTCTGCGTGAGGTCCGGCGCGGCCTGCACGGCGTCACCCGACAGCCACGATCCGGGCTTCGGAACCCCGGACGAGGAGGGCGACGCGACCCCGGACGAGGAGGACGGCGCCACATCGCCCCGCCACGCGCCCGTCTCGGCGCCCCGCTGCTCGATGAACTCGCGGAACTTCGCCATGTCGGACTTCACCAGACGGTCCACGATCCCGGCCTTGTCGGCGACGTTCTCCATGAAGCCGTCCGGGTCGATGTCGAGCTGCGCGGTCACCCGGCTGTGCGTGTCGTCGAGCCGATGGAAGGTCACGACGCCGGCGTGCTTCGGGCCCTCGGTCGACGTCCAGGCGACCCGCTCGTCCGGGTGCTGCTCGGTGATCCGGGCGTCGAACTCACGGCGTACACCACCGAACTCCACCACCCAGTGCAACCTGGTGTCGTCGAGCTGGCGGATCTCCCGCACGGTGTTCATGAACGCCGGGAACTCCTCGAACTGCGTCCACTGGTTGTATGCGGTCCGGACGGGCACGGCCACGTCGACGGTCTCCACAACCTGACTCATGTGCGCTTCACATCCTCTCGTGCTCATTTCTGAGCTACCCCTATGGGGTGAGGGCAAACCCGCACAAGATGTCCGACCGGGTCACCCATCGGGCTGGCTGAATGGGCGTCCGTGGAGCACTTCGCCTACGGCGCCATCACGCCCGCGCTCGCCCTCACCCTGTCGTTCCTCGGATGCCTGCTCGGCGTGTACATCGCCGCCCGGTCCAGGGCGTCCAGCGGCGGCAGCAGAGCACGGTGGCTGACACTGTCGGCGGTGGCGATCGGGGGAGCCGGCAGCTGGGTGCCGCACTTCATGGCGCTGCTCGGCACCGACGTGCCCAATTCCGTCGTCCGCTACGACGTGCCGATCACCGTGCTCGGCTTCGGCATCGCGGTGGTGGTGTACTGCCTGGGCCTGTACATCGTCGGCTTCGGCCGGCCGTCGCTGTGGAAGGTGCTGCCGGCCGGACTCGTCACCGGCCTCGGACTGGCCGCGGTGTACAGCACCGCGCCGCTCGCGATGCGCCTCGCCGGGACGGTCGGCTACGACCCCACGACCGCGGCGGCCGCCCTGGTCGCGTCGGTGGTCGGGGCGACGGTGACCCTGTGGTGCGTGTCGTCGGTCCGGGGCAACAGGGCGTTCGTCGTGGCGGCGGCGATCATGGCCGTTGCCGCCTGCAGCACCCACTACACGGTGATGGCGTCGGTACGGGTGGACGCCACGCCTTCCGGTACACCGGTGAGCGGCGCCGGCCCGCTCGAGCTGCTGACACCCGTGTGCGTGCTCGCGTGCCTGCTGCTGAGCGTCCTGGCGTACACGACCGTCGGGTTCTCCGTGCGGCAGAACACGGCGTCGGAGGAGGAACTGCTGCGCCGGGCCCGCGACATGTACTCCCTGGCCACGCTGCACCGCGCGGTCGCGACCCGGCACGAGGAGAGGGACCGCGGCAGCACCGCGGTCCCTCAGTGACCTCTTGCTCCTGCGACTTCCTACTTCAACGCGGCCGCCGGGTCGGCTGCCACCTGCGAGAGGCGCTCCGGGCTCACCGAGCCGACCAGGACCCGGCCGTCGTCGGTGATGAGGACGCTGAACAGCTTGCTGTTGAACGTCCGGCCGCCGTTGCCCAGCGGGAGCTGGTTGATGGCGTCCTGTGCCTTCTTCGCCTCCGCGTCGGTGGCGGCGGCCTGTCCGGGCTGGGACGTCCGCAGGACCATGACCGAGGTCCAGCCCTCACCGACGACCGTGCTCTTCGGCTGCTCACCGGTGTCCGCCTTGGGCTGCTGGTCGCTGCCCTCGACCTTCTTACCCGGGTCCGTCTCCTCGACCTTGGTGCCGGCCGGCGGGTTGAACACGAACTGGGCGTCGTCGGGCCTGGTGAAGCTCACCTGCGTGAACGCCACCTCGAACGCCGGGTTGGACTCGCCCTTCGCGAGGACCTGCACGCGCAGCGGCAGCTTCTCCTGAGCGTCGATCGCCAGGCGGACCTGACCGATCAGCGACGCCGTGTCACGGGGACGGAGGATCAGCTCGTACGCGTCCCGGCCGGCGATCTTGGCCGAGTTGCCGATGGAGACCTGCGTGGTCGGGTCGATCGCCTTGAGGGCGAGGTCGGCCGCTTCCTGAGGGCTCTTCGGCACCGCGCTCGGAACCGGGCCCTTCGCAGCGTCCTCAGCGGAGCCGTCGCTCTTGAAGTGCTGCGCCGTGCCGGACTTGCTGTTCCAGGTCCAGGTGTCGGCGCCGTTGTGGATGATGTCGCTCTGGCCCTGCGTGCCCAGCAGCGACAGACGGGCCTTGTCCGGGCCTGAATACCACACCCGCAGGGTGTGCTTGCCCGACACGAGCGACGTGAGCTCCGAGCTCTGGTCGCCCAGCAGCGACGGCAGGGCCGGCAGGCCCAGGTCGGCGCGCTCGACGACGGTGCCGGACAGTCCGTCCAGCTGTGCGGTCTGCAGGTCGACCAGCAGCTGCGCCGCGGTTCGCGGCGGCAGGTTCGGCTCGGCGGCGACGGCGAGGGTCTTCGCGGCCACGCCCGCGCCCACCACAGCGACCGCGGCGACCGCGGGCACCGCCCACCGTAGGACAGGTCGTGACGTGAACTTCGACATTTGGTAACACCTCCTGCCGACCATGGTGCGCGGGGTCGGCTGTGACATCGCTGAGACCGCCTGTGCGCTCCCACAGCACAGCGTGCCACGCTGGTGCTCGTGCGGCTGCTGGTGGTTGAGGACGAGATTCGGATGGCGGGCGCGTTGCAGCGCGGCCTGCAGGCGGAGGGCTTCGCCGTGGACGTCGCCGGGGACGGGCCGACCGGCCTTGAGCTGGCCAGACACGGCGGCTACGACGCGGTGATCCTGGACATCATGCTGCCCGGGCTTTCCGGGTACCGTGTGGTGTCGGCGCTGCGCGCCGAGAAGAACTGGGTGCCGGTGCTCATGCTGTCCGCGAAGGACGGTGAGTACGACCAGGCCGACGGCCTCGACTGCGGCGCCGACGACTACCTGACCAAACCGTTCTCCTACGTGGTGCTGGTCGCGCGGCTCCGCGCACTGCTGCGGCGCGGCGCCCCCGAACGGCCGAGCGTGCTGACGGTCGGCGAGCTGACCCTCGACCCGGCCCGGCGGCGGGTCACCAGCGGCGGGGAGGAGATCGTGCTGACGGCACGGGAGTATGCGCTGCTGGAGTACCTGATGCGCCGCCCGGGACAGGTGGTGTCGAAGACCGAGCTGCTGGACCACGTCTGGGACGCGGCCATCGACACCGCGCCGAACGCCGTCGAGGTCTACGTCGGCTATCTGCGGCGCAAGCTCGGCAGGGACGCCCTGGAGACCGTCCGGGGCGCCGGATACCGGCTGCGTTCGGCATGACCTGGTGGTCGCGGCTGTCGCTGCGGGGGCGGCTCGTGCTGCTGGGCACGAGCGGACTCGTCGTCGGGCTCGGGATCGCCGGCGTGGCGATGGCGATGGCGATGACGTACAGCACCCGCGGCACCCTGGACCGTGCCGCGAACACCACGGTCGGTGAGATCGCCGCGCTGCTGCAGGAGGGCCAGACGCTGCCGTCGCCGCTGCCGGCGCCCGCGGGTCAGGTCGTGCAGGTGCTCGACGCCCAGCATCGCGTCGTCGCCGGCGACCGTAACGCGGACCTGCTCGTGCCGCTGCTGCACCCCTCGGAGATCGCCGCGGCCCAGCGCGAGCGGATCACCGTGCCCGGCGACCGGGCACTGCAACCCGACCCGTTGCGGGTCACCGCCAAGCGGGTCGAGGACGGCCGGATCATCGTGGTCGCGGTGCCGCTCGGCGACTACAACCGCAGCCTCGAGCTGCTCAAGACGTCGCTGTGGGTGACGTACCCCGCGCTGATCACCATCCTGGTCGCGGTCGCGTGGAAGGTCGTCGGGCAGGCCCTGGCGCCCGTCGACCGGCTCAGCGCCTCCGCGGAGCGGATCACCGGCGCGGCCACCGACGAGCGGCTGCCGGTGCCACCGTCCAGCGACGAGATCCAGCGGCTCGCCGTGACGCTCAACCACATGCTGGACCGCCTTGCCACCACCCGGGCGAGACAGCGGTCCTTCATCGCGGACGCGGCGCACGAGCTGCGCAGCCCCCTGGCCAGCATGCGCATCCAGGTCGAGGTGGCCGCCGCGCTGGGGGACTGGCAGACGGTCGGCGACGATCTGCTGACCGACCTGGACCGCCTGTCGCGGCTGGTCGACGACCTGCTGCTGCTGGCGAGGGCCGACGAGCGCGACGGGCGGCGGGTGGCGCGCGAGCCGGTGGAGATGCAGAGCCTGCTGAGGAACCTGGCGAAGCGCTTCGCCACCGTCGACGTCGAGCCGTCCAGCGAGTCCCTGTGGGTGGAGGGGGAGCAGGATGCGCTGATCAGGGTCGTGCTCAACCTCGTCGACAACGGTGTGCGGCACGCCAGGACCCGGGTGGTGCTGCGGGCGGAGGCGGAGGGCCAGGAGGTCCTGGTCACTGTCACCGACGACGGTGAGGGCATCCCCGGTCCGCTGCGGGAGCGGGTCTTCGACCGGTTCACCCGCCTGGACGACGGTCGGGCCCGCGATGCCGGCGGCACGGGCCTGGGCCTGGCCATTGTGCGTGAGCTGGTCCGGCGGCACGGCGGCACGGTGCGGCTGCTCGACGCGCGGCCGGGGGTGCGGGCCGAGGTGCGGCTGCCCCGCTTTGTTGACAGTGTCATGTGACAGTGTCATAGTTGGCACGTGACCGCGACAGGATGGACGCTCGAAGAGCTGACGGCACGGGTTGCCGCCGTGCTCGACGGTGCCGCCTATGCGGGCGCACCCAACGGTCGGGTGCGCGACGTTCCCGACGCCCGTGCCATCAGGTGGTATGCGACGATCGGCCTCGTCGACCGCCCGACCATGCGGGGCCGCACCGCGCTCTACGGTCCGCGACACCTTGCGCAGCTGGTGGCGATCAAACGCCGCCAGTCGGAAGGCAGACGGATCGCCGACATCCAGGTTGAGCTTGCCGAGGCACCCGACGCCCTCCTCTGGGAGATCGCCGACCTGCCCAAGCACGAGCAACCCCGCACCCGGTTCTGGACCGAGCCGCCCGCACCACACACACCGCCACCGGCGCCGCCGCCCGCACTGCTCAGCGGGGTGCCGCTGAGCGGTGACGTGACGCTGCTGCTGCCCGGCGCACCAGGGCCCGACGACGTGGCCGCGATCCTGGCGGCCGCACAGCCGCTGCTGGACCTGCTGGCGGCGCGTGGACTGACGCGTGATCCGAGCCCTGAATCGAGTGCCGAGCGAGGGAGTGCGCAATGAGAGTCGCAACGATGAGCGAGGCGGAGGCCCTGCGGGTCGCCGCACCGAAGGACGACGCCGGTCTCGGCGCATTGCGCACCGAGCGGGGCAACCTGCCGCTCGACCGGATCGACGTCCGCGCGGCCATCACCGGCCTGGTCGCACGGATCGACCTCACGCAGGAGTTCGTCAACGTCCACGACGAGCCCCTCGAGGCGACCTATGTCTTCCCGCTGCCCGACCGGGCCGCGGTGACCCGCATGGCCATGACCGCCGACGGCCGGGTCGTGGAGGCGGAGCTGCAGGAGCGCGGCGCCGCCCGCGAGACCTATGACCGCGCGGTCGCCGCCGGTCAGCGCGCCTCGATCGCCGAGGAGGAGCGGCCCGACGTGTTCACCATGCGCGTCGGCAACATCCTGCCCGGCGAGCGGGTCAGCGTGTCACTGTCACTGGCCGGGCCGCTGCCGTTCGAGGACGGCGAGGCCACCTTCCGGTTCCCCCTGGTCGTCGCACCCCGCTACATCCCTGGCGGCGCGCTCGACGGTGACAGTGTCGGGGTAGGTCACGCCCTGGACACCGACGCCGTGCCCGACGCGTCCCGCATCTCGCCGCCGGTGCTGCTGCCCGGCTTCCCCAATCCGCTGCGGCTCAGCATCGAGGTCGACATCGACCCGGCCGGGCTGCCGCTCGGCGAGGTCCGCTCCAGCCTGCACACCGTGCGGCAGGCGGATTCCGCCGATGGGCGCACCGTCTCCGTGCTGCCGGGGGAGCGCGCCAACCGCGACTTCGTGCTGCGCCTGGCCTATGGCCCCGGCGAGGCCGGTCTCGCGCTGGAGCCCGACGCGTCCGGCGAGGAGGGCACCTATCGGCTGACCGTGCTGCCGCCGGAGTCGCAGGCGCCGCCGAAGGCCAAGGACGTGGTGCTGCTGCTGGACCGCTCCGGCAGCATGGGCGGCTGGAAGATGGTCGCCGCGCGCCGCGCCGCCGCCCGCATCGTCGACACGCTCACCGCCGGCGACCGCTTCGCCGTGCTCTCCTTCGACGACCGGGTGGAGACCCCCGACTCGCTGCCGTCCGGCCTCGCCGACGGCACCGATCGGCATCGCTTCCGCGCCGTGGAGCACCTGTCGCGGGTCGACGCCCGCGGCGGCACCGAGCTGCTCCAGCCGCTCATCGACGGGCTGAAGCTCCTCGACGCCGCGACGGGCGACCGTGACCGGGTCCTGGTGCTGGTCACCGACGGCCAGGTCGGCAACGAGGACCAGATCCTGCGGACCGTCTCGGCGGCGCTGCGCGGGGTGCGGGTGCACACCGTCGGCATCGACCAGGCCGTCAACGCGGGGTTCCTCGGCCGCCTCGCGATCGCCGGCGGCGGCCGCTGCGAGCTCGTCGAGAGCGAGGACCGCCTCGACGAGGCGATGGACCGCATCCACCGGCGGATCGGCGCGCCCGTCGTCAGCGGCGTCACCGTCACCGCCGAGGGCCTCGACCTGATCGACGGCACGCGCGCGCCGGCCCGGCTGCCCGACGTGTTCCCCGGCGTGCCGTTCGTGGTCACCGGGCGCTATCGCGGCCAGGCCGCCGGCGCGCTCACCGTCGCCGGCGCCATGCGCGACGGCACCCCCTGGTCGACCACGGTCACCGCGACCCGCCACGACAATCCGGCGCTGACCGCGATCTGGGCCCGCGCACTGCTGCGCGACCTGGAGGACGCCTATGTCGCCGGCCCGGCCCATGGCGGCGAGGAGCTCGAGCAGCGGATCACCGCGGTGTCGCTGCGCTTCCAGGTGCTGTGCCGCTTCACCGCCTATGTCGCCGTCGACAAGCGGGTCGTCACCGACGGCGACGAGCCGCGCCAGGTGGTGCAGCCCGTCGACTCACCCGCCGGCTGGGAGCTGCCGACGACGGTGCCACCGCCGCCGCTGCACCCGACGTCGATGCCGTTCGCGGTGGCGGCCGCCGCCCCTGACCTGTCCAGGGCCGCGAACATGCCCGCACCGGGCGCCGCGCCGCCGATGCCGGCGCCGATGATGCCGCCGCCGCCGTCGGTCGGGGGCGCCCCGGCGCCGCAGCGCAAGGCGGCCGGGGGCAGCGTCTTCGGCCGCCCGGGCGGCGGTGGGGTCGCACGGTCACTGCGGTCGCGAGGCTCGGTCCGCCCGCAGCCACCCGCGTCGGCGCAGCCGTCGGTCCAGCCGTCGGTGGAGGCGGAGCAGCTGCGGGCCGACTCGGCGGAGCTGCGCACGCTCGCGGCCGAGGAGGCCCGGCGCCTGCGTGACGCCGCGGACCGCCCCGACTTCGAGCGCCGCGAGCTCCTCGAAGACCTCGGCTCCCGCCTGGCCGTGCTGGGCATCGGCGCCCTGCGCGTCCTGGCGGACCGCCTCACCCCGGCGGCGATCGCCTCCCAGCCCCTCGACACGCTGTGGCAGGACGTCCTGTCGGAGCTGGACAAGCTCGCCGGCGACCAGCCCGGCCCGACGAAGTCCAGGGGAGCGTTCTGGAAGCGCTGACCATCACAGACACCAGCCCCGGCCCGCCCGGCACCCACCCGGGCACTGGGCAGGCCGGGCCCTGGCCATCCGCCTGCTGACCCGGCCGGACCGAGCCCTCAGCGGACCCACCGGTCGGACCTAGCCCTCAGCGGACCGACCGGTCGGTCCGAACCCTCAGCGGACCGACCGGTCGGTCCGAGCCCTCAGCGGACCGACCGGTCGGGGCCGAGCCCTCAGCGGACCATCGATCGCGCCGAGCCCTCGGCGACCCACCGACTCGACCGAACCAACCGTTCCACCGAACCGACGACCAGCTCAGCGCTCGGCCGGACCGCTGCTCGGACGGATGCCGGGCCAGTTCAGCGACCGACCGGACCAGTGGTCCGCCGGGCCGCGGCCGGTGCAGCACTCGGCCGGGACCACGGCCCGGACGCGCTGGACCAGTTCAGCGTCGGACCGGACCGATGGCCCGCACTCAGCTGGACCGCTGTTTGGACGGGTGCCAGGTCAGTTCAGCGACCGACCCGGACCAGTGGCCTCGCCCGGGGCGGCGAGATCTACCGGAGGCCCGGCGGCGGCCAGGTCCTGGCGAAACGCAGGACCGGGTGATCGGCGCGGATCGGGGCGGCAGGTCGATGTACTTCAAACGGGGGAGTGCATCGGCCGTCCGCTGAAGGTCGGTCCCGCCGGTCGATGTGCTCCGAACGGGGGAGCGCGTCGGCCGGCGGTTCGCCGTCCGCTGGGGGTCGGTGGGGCGCGGGCGCTACGGTACTGCGGTGATCATGCAGCGCGTGGCCCGGGTCGTGACCGAGGTCCTGGCGCCGGCGGTGCTGGTGTCGGTGCTGCTGGTGCTGCTGGCCGTGCACGGGGCGCCGAGTGTGGGGCGGGGGCTGCTGCTCGGCGTCGTGGCGGCGGTGTTCGAGAGTGTGCTGCCGTTCCTGTACATCCTGCGCGGCGTCAGGCGCGGCGACCTCACCGACCGCCATGTGGGGGACCATCGCCAGCGGCGGGGGCCGTTGCTGGTGGGGCTGGGGTCGGTGAGTGTGGGGTTCGTGGTGCTGGTGGGGCTCGACGCCCAGCGGGAGCTGCTCGCCGCGGTCGTCGCCGGAGGGGTCGGGCTCATCGTCGCGGCGGTCGTCAACCACTGGTGGAAGATGTCGATCCACACCGCGGTCGCGGCAGGGGCCATGGTGATCCTGATGCTCGTGTACGGCTGGCCCATGGTGGCCACCGCCCCGCTCGTGGGTGCGGTCGGGTGGTCGCGGGTGGCGCTGAAGGACCACACGGTGGCGCAGGTGGTGGTCGGGGCGATCGTCGGCGCGGCCGTGGCGGGCGGGGTGTTCTCGGCCCTGCGGTGAGGCGGCGGATAGAGTTCTGAGGGAATCAGACCTCTTCACGCTTGGGAGCAGACCGTGTCCACAGTGCGCTCGAATACCCTCGTGGTCACGGCCGGCACGACCGCCGCCGCCGCGGTCGCCGAGGCCGGGCTGCCGACCAGCGGACCCAAGGCGATCGTCGTCGTCCGCGAGGCCGTGGGAGACCAGGCAGGCCGGCTGCGGGACCTCGACTGGACGCCGGAGCAGGACACGGAGGTCGAGGCCGTCGACCTGTCCTCGCCCGACGGGCTCAACGTGCTGCGGCACTCGACGGCGCACGTGCTCGCGCAGGCGGTGCAGGACCTGTTCCCGGAGGCGAAGCTCGGCATCGGGCCGCCGATCGAGAACGGGTTCTACTACGACTTCCAGGTCGCCAAGGCGTTCCACCCCGAGGACCTGGACAAGCTCGAGAAGCGCATGCAGGAGATCATCAAGTCGGGGCAGAAGTTCCGGCGGCGGCGGTTCGAGTCGGTCGAGCAGGCGAAGGCCGAGCTCAAGGACGAGCCGTTCAAGCTGGAGCTCGTCGATGTGAAGTCGGACATTGACCAGAACGAGGTGATGGAGGTCGGCGGCGGCGAGCTGACGATCTACGACAACCTCGACGCGCAGTCCGACAAGGTCTGCTGGTCCGACCTGTGCCGCGGGCCGCACCTGCCGTCGACGCGCATGATCCAGGCGTTCAAGCTGACCCGTAGCGCCGCCGCCTACTGGCGCGGCTCGGAGAAGAACCCGCAGCTGCAGCGGGTCTACGGCACCGCGTGGCCGACCCGGGACGCGCTCAAGGAGTACCAGAGGCTCCTCGAGGAAGCCGCGCGGCGGGACCACCGCAAGCTCGGCGCCGACCTGGACCTGTTCAGCTTCCCCGACGAGATCGGCTCCGGCCTCGCGGTCTTCCACCCCAAGGGCGGCATCATCCGCCGGGAGATGGAGAGCTACTCCCGGCAGCGGCACGAGGAGTCGGGCTACGAGTTCGTCAACACGCCGCACATCAGCAAGGCCAACCTGTTCCAGACCTCGGGCCACCTGCCGTACTACGCCGACACCATGTTCCCGCCGATGGAGATGGAGGGCGCGGAGTACTACCTGAAGGCGATGAACTGCCCGATGCACAACCTCGTCTTCCGGGCCCGCGGCCGGTCCTACCGTGAGCTGCCGCTGCGCATGTTCGAGTTCGGCACGGTGTACCGCTACGAGAAGTCCGGCGTGGTGCACGGCCTGACCCGGGTGCGGGGCATGACGCAGGACGACTCGCACATCTACTGCACCAAGGAGCAGATGCCGGGCGAGCTGCGCTCGTTGCTGCAGTTCGTGCTCGACCTGCTGCGCGACTACGGCCTCGACGACTTCTACCTGGAACTGTCCACCCGCGACGACTCGCCGAAGTTCATCGGTGAGGCCGCCGAGTGGGAGGAGGCGACCGAGGCGCTGCGGGCCGCGGCGCTGGACTCCGGGCTGGAGCTCGTGCCCGACCCGGGCGGCGCCGCGTTCTACGGCCCGAAGATCTCCGTGCAGGCCCGCGACGCGATCGGCCGGACGTGGCAGATGTCGACGATCCAGGTCGACTTCAACCAGCCGAAGCGCTTCGAGCTGGAGTATCAGGCCTCCGACGGCACCCGGCAGCAGCCGGTGATGATCCACCGGGCGCTGTTCGGCACGATCGAGCGGTTCTTCGGCGTGCTGACCGAGCACTACGCGGGCGCGTTCCCGGCGTGGCTCTCCCCGGTGCAGGTCGTCGGCATCCCGGTCCGCGGCGACCATGCCGACTACCTCGCCGAGTTCGCCGCCCGGCTGCGCAAGGAAGGCATCCGGGTCGAGGTCGACCACTCCGACGAGCGGATGCAGAAGAAGATCCGCACCGCGCAGCAGCAGAAGATCCCGTTCATGGCGATCGCCGGCGACGACGACGTCAGCGGTGGCACCGTCTCGTTCCGCTACCGTGACGGCTCGCAGCGCAACGGTGTCGCCCTCGACGAGGCCGTCGCACACGTGGTGGAGGTCGTCCGGTCCCGCACCAATGTGGGACCCTCAGCGGCATGACGACGGGTACCCCGGATGATCTGGAACGGCTGTGGACGCCGCACCGGATGGCCTACATCAAGGAGGACCGGGCCGGCGACCACGACGAGCCGACCGGGTGCCCGTTCTGCCGGGCGCCCGGGCTGCCGGACGAGGACAGTCTCGTGGTCGCCCGCGGCGACCTCGTGTTCGCGGTGCTCAACCTGTACCCGTACAACCCCGGCCATCTGATGGTGTGCCCGTACCGGCACGTCGCCGACTACACGGAGCTGACCGCCGAGGAGACGGTGGAGCTGGCGACGTTCACGCAGACCGCGATGCGCGTGATCCGCCGGGCCAGCGGCGCGCACGGCTTCAACCTGGGCATGAACCAGGGCTCGGTCGCCGGCGCCGGCATCGCCGCCCACCTGCACCAGCACATCGTGCCCAGGTGGGGCGGCGACACCAACTTCATGCCCGTCGTCGGCCGGACCAAGGTCCTGCCGCAGCTGCTCGGCGACACGAGGAAGCTGCTGGCGTCCGTCTGGGACTGAGCGACGTCAGGACAGGTGCCCCACGGCCTCGAAGCCGGGGTCGTGGGCGCGCTTGACCTTCGCCTTGCCGTCCGGCCAGCCGCCGGCCGCCGCGGTGAGGTCGTCACCGGCGGCCGACTCGCCGTCGACGTAGTAGTGCAGGGTGCGTGCGCCGCCGCTGGTCTCCAGCGCGACCATCTCCCCGTCGCCGTGCAGCGCCGCCTCGAGCGGGCCGTCCTCGAAGGCCCTCAGCGCGTCGAGCGCCTCGTCGGAGGGCAACCCGTCGCCGTTGCGGCCGCTGTACTGCAGCGTCACCGCCACGTGCGTGTCGAAGCGGGGCCAGCGGGCGGCCCGCAACGGCCGCTGCGCCAGTCCGGTCACCGGGTCGCCGCGCCGGGTGCCCGAGAAGACCACCCATTTCGGCTCGCGGTACTCCTCGCGCAGCGCGTCGACGGCGGCGGCGAGCTCGAGCGGGTCGCGGGCGCCGGCGGGCTCGTCGGCGCTGAAGTCGACGGCACCGATCCACAGCTCGACGCCCTCCTCGCCGAGCAGCCAGTCGAGGGACAGGAAGGTGATCTGCCCGCGGACCGGCTCCGGCAGCTTGCGGAAGAGCGGGTGGTGCCCGACGACGTCGATCGCGGCCGAGTCCTCGTCGCGGGTGAACGCGAACCGCAGCTGCTCCAGGTCGAGCTTCGCGCCGGCGATCTCGATGCTGGCGCTCAACGTGTCATGGTCCGGCTGCCGGGCGGTGTGGAACTCCCACTCAGGGTCGGCGGCGGGCGCGAGCGCACCCCAGCGGGCGACGAGGGCCCGCAGCGCCGGGTTGCCGCCGGGGGAGACGACCAGCGCGTGCCGCGCCTCGCCGCCCTTGCTGAACTCCCAGGTCAGGTCCTTGTGCATGGCCGCGACCCGCTTGCTGATCTGGGGCGTGAGCGGCTCGAACCCGCCGGTGGAGATGGCGGCGGTGACGGCGGGGCGGATCGTCGGCCACCAGGCCCAGAACTCGACCACCGGATCCTGTTTCCTGCCCCGCGAGAAAATCATGCCGCGCAGTGTAGGCGGAACTGCGAGGGTGGGCCCATGGAAGGCACGGTGCGAGTGATGGAGTACGACGGCGACAGGGCCGACGTGCGGTGGCTGTTCGAGCTGGCGGAGGACTCCGCCCGGGAGCTCGACGGCTATCTGGACCTGGGGCGCGTCCTGGTCGCCGAGGAGGACGGGCGGCGCATCGGGCACCTGCAGCTCGTCGGCGACGAGATCAAGAACATGGCGGTCGCCGAGGACCGGCGGGGGCTGGGGATCGGCGCCGCCCTGATCCGGGCCGCCGTCGGCATCGCCGCGCACGACGGCCGCCGGACGATCGAGGTCGCCACCGGCGCCGCCGACGTCGGCAACCTGCGCTTCTACCAGCGGCAGGGTTTCCGGATGCGGTCGGTCGAGCGCGACGTCTTCACCCCCGCGAACGGGTACCCCGCCGGCATCATGGTCGACGGCATCGAGCTGCGCGACCGGGTCTGGCTGGACTTGGATGTACACCCAGACGTCCAGCCAGACCCGTGACAGGCGCTCAGCGGGCCGCGGCGTGCTCCTTCTTCACGGCGTCGGCAAGGTGTGACGGCATCGGGTCGTGCCGGGCGAACGTCCGGGTGAACGTGCCCGAGCCGGACGTCATCGCCCGCAGCTCGACCGCGTAGCGGACCAGCTCCGTGGCGGGGACCTCGGCGCGGACCATGGTCCGCTCGTGCCCGGCGGGGTCCGGCTCGTTGCCCAGGACCCGGCCGCGGCGGCCGGACAGGTCGCTCATGACGGCGCCGACGAACTCGTCGGGGACGCGGATGGTGACCTCGTCGATCGGCTCGAGGAGCGTCGTCTGTCCCTGCTCGGCGGCCTCGCGCAGGGCGAGCGCGCCCGCGGTCTGGAACGCCGCGTCGGACGAGTCGACGGAGTGCGACTTGCCGTCGACGAGGGTGACCCGCACGTCGACGACGGGGTAGCCGGCGACCATGCCGCGCTCCATCTGGTGGCGGACGCCCTTCTCCACCGACGGGATGTAGTTGTGCGGGACGACCCCGCCGACGATCTTGTCGACGAACTCGAAGCCGGTGCCGCGCGGGAGCGGCTCGACCTTGATGTCGCAGACCGCGTACTGGCCGTGCCCGCCGGACTGTTTGACGTGCCGGCCGTGGCCCTGGCTGGGCGCGGCGAACGTCTCGCGCAGCGCGACCCGCACGGGCTCGGTGTCCAGTTCGACGCCGCCGGAGCGCAGCCGGTCCAGCACGACGTCGGCGTGCGCCTCGCCCATGCACCACAGCACCAGCTGGTGGGTCTCGGCGTTGCGTTCCAGGCGCAGCGTCGGGTCGCCCGCGACGAGCCGGCCGAGGTTCTTGGCCAGGGCGTCCTCGTCGGAGCGGGTCTTGGCGACGATCGCGATCGGCAGCAGCGGCTCCGGCATCTCCCACGGCGCCATGAGCATCGGGTCGTCCTTGCCGGAGATCGTGTCGCCGGTCTCCGCCGTCGCCGACTTGGTGATCGCCACGATGTCCCCGGCGACCGCGTACGGCACCTCCCGCAGCGTCGCGCCGAGCGGGGAGAACAGGTGCGCGAAGCGCTCGTCGGCGTCGTGGTCGGGGTGGCCGCGCTCGGCCATGCCGTGCCCGGAGATGTGCACCGGATGGTCGGGGCGCAGCGTGCCGGAGAAGACCCGCACGAGGGAGACGCGGCCGACGTACGGGTCGATCGTCGTCTTCACGATCTCGGCGATGAGCGGGCCGGCGGGGTCGCAGCGCAGCGGGGCGTGCGGCTCGCCCTCGATGTCGGTGACGGGCGGCACGACGTGTTCCAGCGGTGACGGGAAGCCGCTGGTGAGCACCTCCAGGAGGGCGTCGAGGCCGAGGCCGGTCTGCGCGCAGACCGGCACGACGGGGTAGAACGTGCCGCGGGCGACGGCCTTCTCCAGGTCCTCGATGATCACCGACGTCTCGATGACCTCGCCGCTGACGTAACGCTCCATGAGCGTCTCGTCCTCGCTCTCGGCGATGATCCCTTCGAGCAGGCTGTTGTGCGACTCCTCGATCGCCGGCAGGTGCTGCGGCTCGGGGTCGCGGACCGCCGGCGGGTAGCCCGCGGAGTAGTCGAAGACCCGGTGGGTGATGAGGCCGATGAGCCCCTCGACCGCCGCGCCGTCGTCGCCGAGCATCGGCAGGTACAGCGGCAGGACGTTGTCGCCGAACGCGTCCTGGCACAGGTCGAGGGTGTCCTGGAAGTCGGCGCGCGGGTGGTCGAGGCGGGTGACGGCGACCGCGCGGGGCATGCCGACGGCGGCGCACTCCTCCCACAGCGCGGCGGTGGCTCCGTCGACGCCGTCGACGGACGACACGACGAACAGTGCCGCGTCCGCGGCCCGCAGGCCGGCACGCAGCTCCCCGACGAAGTCGGCGTAGCCGGGGGTGTCGAGCAGGTTGACCTTCGTGCCGTCGTGGACGAGCGGGGCGCACGACAGCGTCACCGAGCGCTGCTGCCGCACCGCCGCCGGATCGTGGTCGGTCGTCGTGGTGCCGTCGATGACCGTGCCGGTCCGGCCGATCGTGCCGGTCGCCGCGAGCAGCGCCTCCACGAGCGTCGTCTTCCCGGCGCCGGAGTGCCCGACGACCACCACGTTGCGTACCCTGCCGGGGTCATCAACCGCCGGCACCGGGCCGGCGACACCCTTCTCCTGAACCTTCTGCGCCATCATGCGCCTCCCGTCATGCCATCTGTGAGCAGTCTCACAGTCACGACCTGTTCACCGATCCCACACCCGAACCATCACCGACACAAGCCCGTCGTCTCCCACGAGCGACATACGGTTTACTCAAGCACCGTGAGCAGGCCCACGCGCAGGTATCCGGCAAGCTCCGCCGCCGTTATCGTGGGAGCGCCATGGCGAAGATCTTCAGCGTAGTCAGCAAGGCCGGACTGGCCCGCATCGTCAACCCCGTCGCGGCCGCATTGCTGCGTGTCGGGATCACGCCCAATGCGGTGACCGTCGCCGGCACGGTCGGGGTGCTCATCGGCAGCGTCGGCTTCGCCACGCGCGGCCACATGGTCATCGCGCTCGTTATCGTCACCGTGAGCTGCCTCACCGACATGCTCGACGGGGCCATGGCACGACAGCTCGGCGTCAGCAACAAGTTCGGCGCCCTGCTCGACTCGGCCATGGACCGCGTCTCCGACGGCGCCATCTTCGGCTCCGTGGCGTTCTGGTTCGCGTCGCAGGGCCAGCTGCGCGAGTGCGCCGCGGCGCTGCTGTGCCTGCTCACCGGGCAGGTGGTGTCGTATGTGAAGGCCCGCGCGGAGGGTCTCGGGATGACCGCCAACGTGGGGCTGGCCGAGCGGACCGAGCGGCTGATCCTCGTCGGCATCGGCGGCCTGCTGTTCGGCTTCGACGTGAAGTACGGCATGGAGTCGGCCCTGTGGCTGCTGGTCCTGCTGTCGTTGATCACCATCGGGCAGCGTACGGCGCATGTGTACCGGCAGGCCCGCGACATCGCCGCCGCGCAGGACGCCGCCGCCGGCGATCGGGTCGCTCCGTGAACCTTGCGGAGCTCGGCTACGGTGCCGCCTTCTCGCTGATCCCGAAGCTTCCCCGGTCCGTGACGTGGCCGCTCTTCGCCGCTGGGGCGTCGCTCGGCGCCCGCCGGTACCGTCGCGGCAAAGCCGGCAAGGGCACGGCCACACTCGCGTCGAACCTGCGACGGGTCGTCGGCGACGGGCCGTCCGACGCGGAGCTCGCCGACCTGGTGGAGCGGGCGCTGCGCTCCTACGCGCGCTACTACCTGGAGGCGTTCCGGCTGCCGGGCCGCTCGAAGGCGGAGCAGCTGAGCGGGTTCCGCCTGGAGCGCCACGAGCTGCTCGCCCAGAACGTCGCCGACAAGGTCGGTGCGGTCATCGCCCTGCCGCACGGCGGCAACTGGGACGCGGCCGGCGCCTGGGTGGCCGCCAACGGCTGGCCGATCGTGACGGTCGCCGAACGGCTCAAGCCGGAGAGCGTCTACCGGCGGTACTTGCATTTCCGGCGCTCGCTGGGTATGGAGATCCTTCCGACGGTCGGCGGCGAACGGCCCGCGTTCGACGTGCTGGAGGAGCGCCTGCGGGCCGGGTACGTGGTGCCGCTGCTCGCCGACCGGGACCTGACCGCCAGGGGTGTGGAGGTCGACTTCTTCGGCGGCCGGACGAAGATGCCGGCCGGTCCGGCGCTGCTCGCCCTGCGCACCGGCGCGCCGCTGTACGTCGTGTCGATGTGGTTCGACCCGGACGCGGCCGCCGGCCGCCTGGAGGGGCCGATCCCGCTGCCCGACCCCGCGGAAGGGGCCCTGGACGTGCGGGTCCGGCTGCTCACCCAGCGGGTCGCGGACGTCCTCGCCGAGGGCATCGCCCGCAACCCGCAGGACTGGCACATGCTGCAGCGGCTCTGGATCGACAGCCCCGCCGTCGCTTCGCCCGTCGTGAAGACTTAGGAGGCGTGTTGCGCATCGGGATCGTCTGCCCGTACTCGTTCGACGTGCCCGGCGGCGTGCAGAACCACGTCCGCGACCTGGCGGAGACCCTCATCGCCCTCGGCCACCACGTGAGTGTCCTGGCGCCCGGCGACGAGGAGAGCGGGGAGCAGCCGTACGTCGTGCCGGCCGGGCGGGCCGTGCCGGTGCCGTACAACGGATCCGTCGCGCGGGTGTCGTTCGGCCTCATCTCCGCGACCCGGGTCCGGCGCTGGATGGCCGCGGGCCGTTTCGACGTGCTGCACGTCCACGAGCCGCTGACGCCGAGCCTGTCCATGCTGGCGGTGCTGTCGGCGCGCGGGCCGGTGGTCGCGACGTTCCACACGGCGATGACCCGGTCGCGGGCCCTGGCCGCCGCGCAGGGGCTGCTCCAGCTGGTGCTGGAGAAGATCACGGGGCGGATCGCGGTGAGCGAGCTGGCGCGCAAGGTGCAGGTCGAGCACCTGGGCGGGTCCGCCTGGGAGATCCCCAACGGTGTGCAGGTGTCGCGGTACCGCGCTGCCACGCCGCTGCCCGGGTGGCCGGGTCCGGGTGGGACGCTGGGCTTTCTGGGGCGGTTCACCGAGCCCCGGAAGGGTTTTCCGCTGCTGCTGACGGCGTTCGTCGCGCTGGCGCGCACGCGGCCCGGGTTGCGGTTGCTGGTGGCCGGGCCGGGGGATGTCGACGAGGTGATGTCCGATTTTCCGGACATCTTGACGTTCCGTGACAGGATCGTGTTCCTCGGCAAGGTGTCCGAGGAGGACAAGGCGCGGATGCTGCGCAGCGTCGACATCTACGTGGCGCCCAACACCGGCGGCGAGTCGTTCGGCATGATCCTCACCGAGGCCATGTCGGCCGGCGCCACCGTCGTGGCCAGCGACCTCGACGCGTTCCGGCGGGTCCTCGACGGCGGGCGGGCCGGCGCGCTCTTCCCCGTCGGCGACAGCGCCGCGCTCACCACGACCATCGCCGGGCTGCTCGACGACCCCGCCCGCCGGGCCGCTCTCGCGGCGCGGGCGGCCACGGTGGTGTCGGCGTACGATTGGCCCGTCGTCGCCGAACGGGTCCTGGAGGTCTACTCGACGGTGATCGAGGTCGCCGGGGCCGTGGTGGAGCAGCCCGTCCCGTAGGCCGCTGGCCGGTCGAGGGTGACGCTGCGCGTCCCGTAGGCCGCTGGCCGGTCGAGGGGTGACGCTGCGCGTCCCGTAGGCCGCTGGCCGGTCGAGGGTGACGCTGCGCGTCCCGTAGGCTTCCCGCCGTGTGGTGGGTGATCACGGTGGTGGCGGTGGTGGTCCTGGTGGCCACCTACCTCACCTGGCTCGCGGCCCGGGTCGACCGGCTGCACGCGCGGGCGGTCGCGGCGTACGCCACGCTCGACGCCCACCTGCTGCGGCGGGCCGTGGCGGCGGTGGCGCTCGCGGAGGCGGCGCAGCTGCCGACGCTCATGTACGCGGCGCGGATCGCCGTCGACGCGCAGCCGGAGGACCGCGAGGTCGCCGAGAACGACCTGACCCGGCACCTGCGCGACGCGGCGGCCGGCCCACAGGACGTCGTGGGCCCGCTCGTGCAGGTCAGCCGGCGGGTGGCGTTGGCCAGGCAGGTGCACAACGACGTGGTCCGCGACGCGCTCGCCGTGCGGCGCCGGGTGCTGGTGCGGCTGTTCCGCCTGACCCGCAAGCACCCGCGCCCGGCGTACTTCGACGTCGACGACCCCTCGCTGCCCTGATCCCCGGTCGACCGTGTTTCCGGTTTGTCAGGCACTCCGTGCCCACTGAACCGGAAATATCATCATTTTCCGGGTTTCGCGGTGCTTGTGAACCCCAACGTGGGCCGCGGGGTTCCCATTGGACGTCGGAACCTGTCACCCGGTCGGCGTAAACTTGAGGTGAATCCCGTTCATCCCTGTGAGGAGTGCTTCGTCGTGTCCGAGTCGCCCAGCACCAGCTCGTCAGTCACCGGCACCGCCCGGGTCAAGCGGGGCATGGCAGAGATGCTCAAGGGCGGCGTCATCATGGACGTCGTCACCGCCGAGCAGGCGAAGATCGCCGAGGACGCCGGCGCCGTCGCCGTCATGGCCCTGGAGCGCGTCCCCGCCGACATCCGCGCGCAGGGCGGGGTGTCCCGCATGAGCGACCCCGACATGATCGACGGCATCATCGCCGCCGTCTCGATCCCCGTCATGGCGAAGGCCCGCATCGGCCACTTCGTCGAGGCCCAGGTCCTGCAGGCGCTCGGCGTGGACTATGTCGACGAGTCCGAGGTCCTCACCCCCGCCGACTACAGCAACCACATCGACAAGTGGGCGTTCACCGTGCCGTTCGTCTGCGGCGCCACCAACCTCGGCGAGGCCCTGCGCCGCATCACCGAGGGCGCCGCCATGATCCGCTCCAAGGGTGAGGCGGGCACGGGTGACGTCTCCAACGCCACCACGCACATGCGCAAGATCCGCGGCGAGATCCGCCGGCTGGGCTCGCTGCCCGAGGACGAGCTGTTCGTCGCCGCGAAGGAGCTCCAGGCGCCGTATGAACTGGTGAAGGAGATCGCCGAGACCGGCAAGCTGCCCGTGGTGCTCTTCACCGCCGGCGGCATCGCCACCCCCGCCGACGCCGCGATGATGATGCAGCTCGGCGCCGAGGGTGTCTTCGTCGGCTCCGGCATCTTCAAGTCCGGCAACCCCGAGCAGCGGGCCGCCGCGATCGTCAAGGCCGTCACGTTCCACGACGACCCCGACGTCATCGCGAAGGTGTCCCGCGGCCTCGGCGAGGCCATGGTCGGCATCAACGTCGAAGAGATCCCGCAGCCACACCGTCTCGCCGAGCGCGGCTGGTGACCGCCGGCATGATCATCGGTGTGCTCGCCCTGCAGGGTGATACGCGCGAACACCTGCACGCCCTGGCCGAGCTGGACGTCATCGCCCGGCCGGTGCGGCGCCCCGAAGAGCTCGACTCGGTCGACGCGCTGGTCATCCCGGGCGGCGAGTCCACGGCCATGAGCAAGCTGGCGATCGAGTTCGGCATGACCGAGCCGCTGCGCAAACGGATCGCCGGCGGCATGCCCGCCTATGGTTCCTGCGCCGGCATGATCATGCTCGCCGGCACGATCCTCGACGGCCGCGCCGACCAGGTGCCCTTCGGCGGGATCGACATGACCGTCCGGCGCAACGCCTTCGGCAGACAGGTCGACTCGTTCGAAGGTAGCGTCGACATTTCGGACATCGAGGGCGGTCCGTTCTCCGCCGTCTTCATCCGCGCCCCCTGGGTCGAACAGATCGGTCCCGACGTGCGGGTGCTGGGTCGTGTCAGCGCCGGCGCGGGCGCCGGTAGGATTGTCGCGGTTCGGCAGCAGCACCTGCTCGCGACCGCCTTCCATCCCGAGCTCACCGGCGACCTCCGAGTTCATCGGTACTTCGTGGAGATGGCGCGTGAGGCGGGCCAGACGACGGAGGGTTAGCCATGTCCGGGCATTCAAAATGGGCGACGACCAAGCACAAGAAGGCGGTCATCGACGCCAAGCGCGGCAAGCTCTTCGCCCGCCTGATCAAGAACGTCGAGGTCGCCGCCCGCACCGGCGGCGGCGACGTCAGCGGCAACCCCACGCTCTTCGACGCCATTCAGAAGGCGAAGAAGAACTCGGTGCCCAATGACAACATCAACAACGCCGTCAAGCGCGGCTCCGGCCAGATCGGCGGCGGCGCCGACTGGCAGACCGCGATGTATGAGGGCTACGGCCCCAGCGGCGTCGCGATCCTGATCGAGTGCCTCACCGACAACCGCAACCGCGCGGCGACCGAGGTCCGCGTCGCGCTCACCCGCAACGGCGGCAACCTCGCCGACGCCGGCAGCGTCTCCTACATGTTCTCCCGCAAGGGCGTCATCATCGTGCCCAAGGCCGGCGAGCTCACCGAGGACGACCTGCTCCTCGCCGTCCTCGACGCCGGCGCCGAAGAGGTCAACGACCTCGGCGAGGCCTTCGAGATCATCAGCGAGGCCACCGACCTGGTCGCCGTCCGCACCGCCCTGCAGGACGCCGGCATCGACTACGAGTCCGCCGACTCCTCGTTCGTGCCGAGCGTGACCGTCGCCCTCGACGAAGAAGGCGCCCGCAAGGTCTTCAAGCTGATCGACGCCCTCGACGACTGCGACGACGTCCAGAACGTCTTCGCCAACTTCGACGTCTCCGACGAGGTCATGGCCCTCGTCGAGGCCTGAACCCTTCGTTCGCACCGGCGCTCCGACCTGCATGCGGGTCGGAGCGCCGTACGCTTTCTGTGGCAGATCACGAGTTGTATCTTGTGGCCCTATGGTGGCAGTGTGAGGGGGTGACCATGACTGAGATCGCGGTAACCAAGATTTCCGGCTCCGGCCTTGATGGTGAGCTTCTGGCCGAGGCGCAACGCCACCTCGGCGGCGCCTCTGAGGTGGAGGCGATGAACGCCGCACTGCTGCAGTACGTCGAGAGTTGGCGAGCGCGTCGGCGACATGCGCTGGAACGTCTTCAGCAGATGTCTGACGAGGGTGCGTTCGACTACAGCGCCCTGGACGAGATCGACAAGTGAGATATCTCGTCGATACCAGTGCGCTCGTAAGGATTCTGCGCCGCCAGGTCGACCCGCTGTGGTACGACCTTGTCGACCGCGGACTGATCTCCGTTTGTATGCCGGTGCTCCTGGAAACGCTGTGCATCGCGGACGCCAAGGGATATGTGGAGCTGGAACTGGATGTGCACAATGCATGTCTTGCGGTCGCCGTGCCGGACGGGGCCTGGGAGCTGGCCGCTGTCATCCATCGGGAGTTGGCGTCGCACAGTGCGCACCAGGGGTTGTCGGTGACTGATCTGCTGGTGGCGGCGACCGCGATCCGGTTGAAGCTGGAGGTCCTGCACGAGGATGCCGACTTCGAGACGGTGGCGCGGTTCGTACCCGAGCTGCGACAGCGCCGGATCAGCACCGCGCCGGAGTTGTGATCGTCTTTCGCCCGACGGGGTCATGACCTTGGTTGAAGCCTGACGCCCGCACTGCCGCAACGGCCCCTCCCGTCTCGGGCAGGGGCCGTTGCCGTCGGTGACCGCGATTTTTCTCAATAGGGCGTGATGACGTGTTCGCGGGCCGCCGGAGGGTGACGCTGTCGGGCGGGGAGCCCACGTGCGTGCGGGACCGGACGCTGCTGCTGTCCGGCCTCGAGGTCGAGTGCCGCGACCGGAGCTCAGCGGCCCGGGCGGATGAGGCCTGACTCGTAGGCGTAGACGACGGCCTGGACGCGGTCGCGGAGGGCGAGTTTCATCAGGACGCGGGCCACGTGGGTCTTCACCGTGGCCTCGCCGACGGTCAGGGCCGCCGCGATCTCGCCGTTGGACATGCCGCGGGCGACGAGGCGCAGGACGTCGGTCTCGCGTGGGGTGAGGTCGGCGAGTTCCGGCGGGGGCTGCGGGCCGGGGGTGCCTGCGTAGGAGGCGATGACCCGGGTCGTCACCGCGGGGTCGAGGATGGCCTCGCCGGCGGCGACGACGCGGATCGCCGTGATGAGGTGCTCCGGCGAGGAGACCTTCAGCAGGAAGCCGCTGGCGCCGGCGCGGAGCGCGTCGTGCAGGTTCTCGTCGGTGTCGAACGTGGTGAGCACGATGACGCGCGGCGGGTTCGGAGTGGCGAGCAGGACGCGGGTCGCGGTGAGGCCGTCCTGGCGGGGCATCGCGATGTCCATGAGCACCACATCGGGGAGCAGGCGGCGGGCCAGGGTGACCGCCTCGACACCGTCGCCCGCCTCGCCGACGACCTGGATGTCGGGCTCGGTCTCGATCACCATGCGCAGGCCCGCCCGCACCATGCGCTGGTCGTCCGCCACGAGGACACGGATCATGACGCGACCAGCAGGGGCAGGCGGGCGTGGACGGCGAAGCCGCCGCCGGACACCGGGCCCGCGTCGAGGTCGCCGCCGAACAGGGAGACACGCTCCCGCATGCCGATGAGGCCCTGGCCGGCGCCGGGGGCGGGGCCAGGGACGGGGACAGCGCCGCCGGAGTCGACGACCGACAGGTGCACCCCGTCGCCGGAATACCGCAACGACACCGTCACAGCCGCGGGGCCCGCGTGTTTCAGCACGTTGGTCAGCGCTTCCTGCACGATGCGGTACGCCGACATGTCCGCCGCCGGCAGCAACGCCACCGGCGTCCCCGAGCACTGGAAGGTGACCGTCAGGCCGGCCTCGCCGACCTGGGCGAGGAGCTCGTCGAGGCGGTCCAGGCCGACCGGCGCCGCCATCGCCGCATCGGGAAAGCCGCGCAGCAGGCCCAGCGTGCGGCGCAGCTCGCCGACGGCGTCGCGGCCGGAGGACTCGATGCCGAGCAGCAGGTCCACGTCGACGGAGAGGCCGGCGTCGAGGCGGCGGCGCACGACGCCGGCCTGGATGGTCATGACGGTGACGCTGTGCGCGACCATGTCGTGCAGCTCGCGGGCGATGCGGACCCGCTCCTCCATGACGGCCTCGCGGAACCGTTGCTCGCGGATCGAGGCGCGGGCCGTGGCGGCGTCGGCGCTCTGGCGGTGCTGGACGGCGAGGACCGTGCCGAGGATCCACGGGGCGACGGGGAAGAAGAACGCCCCCATCGGGTCGACCGGGTCGACCTGCCAGAAGGCGGCGCCGGTCGCGAAGGCGAGGACGAGCCCGGCGACCCCGCGCGCCCGGGCCAGGCGGCCGGCGACGCCGATGAGCGGCACGTGCCGGCCGACCGTGTACGCGGCGATGATCATCGCGGCGAGCTGCCACAGGCGGTAGTTGACGATCTGGTCCGGATACCAGTACTTGAGACCGCCGACGCCGCTGGCGAGCAGCACGGTCAGCGGCGCGACACTGCGCAGCGCGACCAGCGGGACCGACACCGCGAGGGCCCACGGCCACCAGTCGCCGGGCTGGTGCGCCACCGCCTCCTCCGTCAGGGCGAACGCCAGCAGGGCGCCCGCCAGCACGAGATCTGTCCTGCTCATCCTCACCAGCTGACCGTAAGGGTTGTTCAGGGCGGGCGAGACCGCCCGGCGGATGACGCGGCGTCCCCCTCGCGGCGGAGGCGAAATCCGTCACGGTGCGGGCGACCGCTGGACCGGCACGTTCGTACTGTGCTCGTCCAACGCGGACTCAAGGGGTACACGATGCTGATAAGACTCGCGCTCGTCCTGGCGCCGGCGGTCCTCGCCGTCGCCACGGCCGTCGATCCGGCGCTCGGCGACGATCAAGGGGGCGGGATCTACCGGGCGCATCCGGACGCCATCCAATGGCATTCGGTGCTGCTGCACTGGGCATGGGTGCTGTTCGTGCCGGCGTTCCTGGGGCTGCTGCGGCCGATCCGCCGCCGCGGCGCGGTCCTCGCGCGCGTCGCGTGGTGCGCGGCCGTGTTCGGGCTCGTCACGTTCTCGGCGCTCATGGCGTACGACCTGGCGTTGCTGGCCATGGAGCAGACGCTGCCCGACGCCGATGTCCGGCGCGTCGACGCGGCGTTCCAGTCGATGGACTGGGCGGTGTGGGGCTGGCAGATCCCGGGCCTGGCCGGCTGGGCCGTGGCGCTGCTGCTGACCCCGGTCGCGGCGGCCTATGCGAAGGTCATCTCCTGGTGGACGGCGTCCGCCGCATTGCTGGGTTCGTTGCTGTACCTGCAGTTCGCGATCTCACCGCTGCCGCTGAACCTCGCGGGACCGGTCGTGATGCTGGTCGCGTACGGCTTCGCGTGCCGCGAGCTCGCCCGGTTCCGCGCGGCCGCCGGTGCGCCGGGCGCGGCGGTGGACCGGGAGAACGCGGCGACCGGCGGTGCGGCTCCCGGGCGGGCGGCGGACGAGCCGGACACGTTCGGTGTGTTCAAGGACCGGGTGGGCCGGTTCGGGCTGGTCGCCGCGCCGGTCGTGTTCGGGGCGGGGCTGCTGACGGTGCCGGGGCTGTCGCCGGACATCGCGGAGGCGGTGCGGCAGCCGGGCCTGGCGCAGGCGAGCGCGCTGCTGCTGCACCTGTCGTGGCTGCTGTTCGTGCCGGGGATGCTGCTGATGATGCGGCGCGGCCGCCGGTTCACGACCGTGGCGGCGGCGGTGACCGCGTTCGCGCTGATGCACTTCAGCGGCCTGATGGTCGGCGACTACAGTGACCTGGCCGTGCGGCTGACGGTGCCGGCGGAGCTCGCGGAGAAGGTCAGCGACGCGTTCGGCGGCTACGCGCTGTTCGCGTTCGGCTGGGCGGTCCCGGCGATGCTGGTGAGCCTGCTCGGGCTGATCGCGGTCCCGATCGGCGCCGCCGCCGACGGCCTGGTCCGCTGGTGGGTGCCGGTGCTGACGGGGCTCGGTGTCGTGGCGTTCCTCGCGGTGGGCGTCGGCCCGCTGTCGGTGCTCAGCCCGCTGCTGCTCCTCGCCGGCTACGGGCTCCTGGCCAGGGCCCTGCCGTCCCGCCCGCTGCGGGCCTGGGCGGGGACTCCCGCCCAGGAGCCGGAGCCCAGGGAGCCCCAGCCGCAGCCCGCCCCGTAGCGGGCCCGCCGCCCGGAACGCCCGCGGGCGGGGCGGCGGTCACTGCAGGGCCACGCGCAGGTGGCGTGGGCCGCGGAGGATCGGGCTCGGGCGGTACTGCGGCGGATCCTCCAGGAGGCGGGCCCTTGCCAGGACCGGGGCCAGGGCCCGCAACGCCACCTGCGCCTCCAGGCGGGCCATCGGGGCGCCGAAGCAGTAATGGATGCCGTCGCCGAAGCCGAGGTGCTGCACGGGGCGGCGGTCCGGGTCGAAGCGGTCCGGGTCGCTGACGTGCCCCGGGTCGCGGTTCCCGGCGGCGAGGAGCAGGGTGACCGACGAGCCCGCGGGGATGGTGGTGCCGCCGATCGGGATGTCGTCCAGGGCCGTGCGCCAGGGCAGGAACTGCACCGGCGGGTCCCAGCGCAGCACCTCCTCCACGAGCGGGATGGCGAACGACGGGTCGGCGAGGAGGCGGTCGAGCCAGCGGGGTTCGCGCAGCAGCACCAGCGACGCGTTGGCGATCAGGTTGACCGTCGTCTCATGGCCGGCGATGAGCAGCAGCAGCGCGGTGCCGACCAGCTCGTCGCGGGTCATCCGGCCGTCGGGGCCGTCGTCGTTGGCGAGGGAGCGCAGCAGGCCCGGCTCGGGGTCGGCGTCGACGAGGTCGCCGATGTAGTCCGCGAGCTCGCGGAACGCCGCCGTCTGCCGCGGGTTGTCCTGCGACAGGGCCTGGTCGATCCACGCCTTGAAGCGGGGCTCGTCGGCCAGGGGCACGCCGAGCAGCTCGCAGATGACGAGGACGGGCAGCGGGTAGGCGAACTGGTCGACGAGGTCCGCGGTGGAGGCGGGCAGGTCGGCGACGAGCCGGTCGACGATGCCCTCGAAGGACTGCTGGAGGTCGGCGACGAGCGTCGGGCGGTGCGGCGGGCCGAACTGCCGGGTGGCGAGGCGCCGCAGCCGGTCGTGCTCCGGCGGGTCGGTGCGCAGGAAGCTCGGCGCCAGCCCGATCGGGTCGGTCTCGGGGTCGGTCGCCGAGCTGATCCGCGGGTCGTGCAGCAGCGCGGAGATCTCCCGGAACGTGGTGACGAGCCACGTGCCGTCGGGTTCGCGGCCGACCGGGGTGCGACGCAGCGAGGTGTACAGCGGATAGGGATCGTGCCGGTTCACCGGGTCGAGCACGGCGCCGAACACGGACCCGACGGAAGTGGTCATCGCGAACCCCTGACGAACGACGCGGACGAGGCGGACGAGGCGGACATGGAGCCCGCGGAAGCGGTCATCGGGGACTCCTGACGAACGACGCGGACCGGGAGCTGGGATCGTGGCCGGTGACGACCACGGTCGCGTCGCGGGCCAGGAACTTCGGGTCGGGGACGTCGGCGGGGACCGGCACCATCGAGTCCGGTTGCTCGACGGTGGTGAACTCCGGCGGGAACGGCGCGGCCTGCTCGATCAGCCGCTCGTAGAACGGCAGCCACTTGCCGTGGTTGAAGGTGACCGCGGCGGTGAGGCGGCCCTTGTACCCGTACGCGGCGGCGAACCGGCGTTCCTGCACCGAGCCCTGGGTGACGACGACCTCGTCGGAGAAGGTGGGCACGCCGACGGCCTTGATGTTGGTGCCGAACTGCAGCGACCAGAACGACGGCATGTGCAGGTGCGGCCAGCGGTCCGACTCGTCGCTGACCATGTTGTGCGCGGCGACCTCGGCCTGCGCGACGGCGTTCGCCCAGTGCTCCAGGGCGAGGAACTGGTAGCCGAACATCGCGTTCGGCGAGCGGGCCACGTCGCCGGCGACGAACACGTCGTCGAGGACGAGCCCGTTGACGTCGAACGCGCGGCAGCCCGCGTCGCACGCGACGCCCCACTCGCCGACGGCGAGCCCGGAGTCGCGGAGCCATTCGACGTTGCGGACCCCGCCGAGCGCGGCGACGACGACGGCGACGTCGGCCTCCGTGCCGTCGGAGAACCTGGCCCGCCGGACCCGCCCGTCGGGGTCGCCCTCGATCGCCTCGACGGTGACGCCGCAGCGCAGGTCGACGCCGTGCTCGCGCTGCAGGTCGGCCGCGACGGCGCCGATGACCCCGCCGAGCGCCCCGGCGAGCGGGGTGGCGGCGGCCTCGGCGACGATGACGTCGAGCCCCATCGACCGGCACGTGGACGCGACCTCGGACCCGGCGAACCCAGCCCCGATCACGAGGACGCGTGGTGTGCCTCCACCCGCGTCGCGCTGCTCAGCAGGACCCTGCGAGGCGCTGAGGTGGGCGGCGGTGCCGTGGGGGGCGAGGAGGGCGAGCCGTTCGTGGAGGCGTTGGGCGTCGTCGCGGGTGCGCAGCACGAACATGCCGTCCAGGGCCGCCTCGACCGGGTCGGGCCACGGCCGGGCGCGGACGCCGGTGGTGATGAGCAGCCGGTCGAACGGCACGGACGAGCCGTCTTCCAGGCGGACCCGGCGTTCCGCGAGGTCCAGGCCGATCGCGGTGCAGCCGAGCCGCCAGGTGGCGTCGAGGTCCGCGCGGTGCGGCAGGGCGGTGGCGTGCGGGGCGACCTGGCCGCTGAGGGCCTGTTTCGACAGGGGCGGGCGGTCGTACGGCTCGCAGTCCTCGCCGTCGATGAGGGTCAGCGACCCGGTGAACCCTTCCTCGCGCAGCGCCTCGGCGGCGCGGAGCCCGGCGAGGGAGGCGCCGATGACGACGATGCGGGACGGGTGGTCCCCGCTGTGGACGGGTGGCATGTCCTGCACGGACAGCCGGTCGATCTGGATCGCCTGGACGGGGCACGCGGCCGCCGCCCGGTGGACGCGTTCGCGCTGGTCGTCTGCGGGGGAGGGGTCGTACATGAGGGCCTCGTCGCCCTGCATCCGGAAGGACGAGGGCGCCAGGAAGGCGCACTGGGCGTAGCCCTGACACTTGGTGAGATCCACTACCACGCGCATGCCCCAACCTCACCCCGCCGCGGCCCGTGGTGCCTCACCCCATGAGGACGGCGGGCCGGTCAGCGCGCGGTGCGGCCGGTCGACGACGCCGGGTGGTGCCTCACCCCATGAGGACGGCGGGCAGGGTCGCGCGGACGACGGTGCCGGCGCCCGGGGCGCTCATCAGGTCGAAGGTGCCGCCGGCGAGTTCGGCGCGCTCGCGCATGGAGCGCAGGCCGAGGCGGCCGAGCCGGCCCTGACCGGCCAGCAGCGCGCCGGGGTCGAAGCCCACACCGTCGTCGACGACCTCGAGGACCACCCGGGTGTCGTCGCCGGCGAGGCGCAGCGTCACCTGGGAGGCGCCGGCGTGCCGGGCGGCGTTGCCGAGGGCTTCCAGGGCGATGCGGTACAGCGCCTCCTCGACCTGCGGGCTGACCGCCGGCTCGGCGTCCAGTTGCAGGCCCCACCCGGGCGGGACGGCGCCGGTGCCGGGCGCGAAGTGCAGCGCGTCGACGATGCGCCGCAGCGCCGCGGCGAGGCCCGCGCCGACGAGGGTCTCCGGGCGGAGCCGGACGATGATGCCGCGCAGGTCGCTCAGGCCGGCGCTGGCCGTCTCCTGGATCCAGGCGAGCGAGGCGCGGGCGTTGGCGGGGTCGCCGTGGACGAGCTCGGCGGCGGTGCCCGCGCCGAGGCTGATGCCGTACAGCGTCTGCACCACCGAGTCGTGCAGCTCCCTGGCGAGCCGCTCCCGCTCGCGGGTCGCCGGCCGCGCGTCGGTGCCGAGGGCGAGGGCGGCCACGGCGGCGAACGCCTCCAGGCGGCGCGGGTGCGGCGGGCGGCGCCGGCCCACGGCGACGAGCGCGCCGGGGACGCCGTCGGACGCGGGCAGCGGCACGCAGCACAGGACCCCGCGCCGCACGGGCCGCCCGGCCCGCACCACCGCCGCCACGAGGTCGGCGGGGCCGGCGGCCCCGGGCAGCGCGATGTATCGATCGGCGTCGCCACGCAGGGCGTGCGGCGGACCGGTCGGGGACGCCGCTCGTACGTGACCGGCGGCGTCTGCGACGAGGACCGCAGCCGCTGGAAGGGCACGCCGGGCGCGGTCGCACACCGAGTGCAGGACCTCGTCCACCGGGGCGCCGATCCGCAGCAGGGCGTGCAGCGCCGCGAGGTGCCTCAACTGGGGGCCGCCGCGTGGACCGGCACGAGCCCGACCCGCATGGCGTACAGGGCGGCCTGCGTGCGGCTCTCCGCGTTGAGCTTCTGCAGGATGTTGCTCACGTGGGTCTTCACCGTCTGCGGCGCGATGTGCAGCTCCCGGGCGATCTGCCCGTTGGCCCGCCCCCGGGCGAGGAGCACCAGGACCTCCTCCTCGCGCCGGGTGAGCTGCGGCGGCGCGGCCGGCACGTGGACGTCGCGGACGAGCCGCGCCGCGACGGCGGGGGACAGCTGCACCTGGCCCGCGGCGGCGGCCCGCACCGCCCGGTGCAGCTCGTCGGAGGAGGTGTCCTTCAGCAGGTACCCGACCGCGCCGGCGTGCAGGGCGTCGGCGATGAGCTGCGGCTCCAGGTAGCCGCTGAGGGCGACGACCTCGACCGCGGGCAGCTCGCGGCGGATCACCGTGGTCGCCGAGATCCCGTCGAGGACCGGCATGAGCAGGTCCATGAGGACGAGGTCGGGGCGCAGTTCGTGGGCCAGGCTGACGGCCTCGCGTCCGTCGACGGCGAAGCCGACCGTCTCCAGGTCGCCGCTGAGGGACAGGAAGCCGCGCAGGCCCTCGCGGACCATGGCGTGGTCGTCGGCGATCAAGATCCTGATACTCATCGCCGCGCGCTATACCCCGGTGCGGCGGCGAATCACCACGTCGCCGGTGCCGTTCGGCGTACACCGAATGGGGGAGGACGAAGGTCGCCGCCCCGGACCGACCGGGGCGTGATGTCGCCCCTCACAAACAGGGGCACCGTTACATCGTGACGCCCAACTTGCGCCGGCTGGGCCGGTTTTCGCTGGTGGGAGCCGGCGGTGTGGTGGTCAACAACGGTGCGTTGCTCGTGCTGCACGGGGGATTCGGACTGGCGCTGCTGCCCGCCACCGTCGCCTCGGTCGAGCTCGCGCTGGTCACCAACTACATATTGCACGAACTGTGGACGTTCCGGCGGCGCAGGTTGTCGCTGCAACGCTTCGCCTACTTCAGTCTGGCCGGTCTCGCCGCGCTGCCGGTCAACGTCGTCGCTGTCCAGCTGCTGGTCGCGCTCGGTATGCACTACCTGCCCGCGAACCTCATCGGCATCGTGGCCGGGTTCGCAGTCAACTTCGCCGTCAGCTCGAAGTGGATTTGGAGTGAACGCACCGATGGAACAGCTGGTGTTGACCATCCTCACCCTGATCTCGCTGGTGCTGACAGTGCAGGCGGCGCACGCGTTGTATCTCATGATCTACACGTGGGACCAGCCGGAGGCGGGCGCCAAGGCGCGGGTGCCCGATCAACGTGCTACGCCGGTACTCTCCTTCACCGCCATCCTCCCGGCACGGCACGAGGAGGAGGTCATCCAGCACACCATCGCCCGCGCCGCGTCCGCTGACTACCCGCCGCACATGGTGCAGATCCTCGTGGTCTGCTCCGCCGACGACGTCGGCACGATCGAGCAGGCGCAGGCGCAGGTGAACCGGCTGCGCGCGATGGGCCGCACGAACGTCGAGGTGGTCGTGTTCGACGACGGGCCGATCAACAAGCCGCACGGGCTCAACACGGCGCTGCGGTACGCCACGAACGACGTCGTGGCGATCTTCGACGCGGAGGACGAGGTCCAGCCGCAGCTGTTCGACATCGTCAACACCATCATGACGTCGGAGGAGGTCGGCTGCGTGCAGGCGGGGGTGCAGCTGATGAACTTCGACTCCAACTGGTACTCGACGTTCAACGTCCTGGAGTACTTCTTCTGGTTCCGCAGCCGGCTGCACTACCACGCGAAGAACGGCGCGATCCCGCTCGGCGGCAACACCGTCTTCTTCAAGCGGACCCTGATCGAGCGCCTCGGCGGCTGGGACGAGTCGAACCTGACCGAGGACGCCGACATCGGGCTGCGGCTCTCCAGCATGGGGGAGAAGGTCCGAGTGGTCTACGACGACCGGTACGTCACGAAGGAGGAGACACCACCGACGCTGCAGAGCTTCATCAAGCAGCGGACCCGGTGGTGTCAAGGCTTCATGCAGACCCTCGGCAAGGGCACCTGGAAGCTCATGCCGACCCGCCGGCAGCGGTTCCTCGCCTGGTACACCCTCGCCTTCCCGCACGTGCAGGCGATGCTCGGCATCTACCTGCCGATCGCGCTGCTGTCCGCGTTCGTGCTCACGGTGCCGGTGCCGGTGGCGATGATGTCGTGGCTGCCGGTGCTCATGCTCGGCGCGCACTTCGTGATGAGCGTCGTCGGGCTCTACGAGTTCACCGGTGCGCACGGGCTGAAGGCCACCCCCGGCACGGTCGTGAAGATGGCCATCACCTGGTTCCCGTACCAGATGGTGCTGTCCTACGCGGCGGCCCGCGCCCTGTGGCGGCAGGTCAAGGGCGAACGCAACTGGGAGAAGACGGCCCACGTCGGTGCGCACCGCACCGCGGCGGAGACTGCGGAGCTGACCAATGTCGGCTGATGTCCTGAACCGGCCCGCGACACCCGCGGCGAAGCCGGCACCGAAGCCGCAGACCCGCGGCTGGCCGCTGATCATCCTGAGCCTGGCGATCGGCCTGGTGACGCACGGCTGGAACATGTTCCGCTACCCGCTGTACCTCACCGACGAGGGCATCTACATGGAGCAGGCCTGGTCCGTGCTCCGTGAGGCGAAGCTGTCGCCGTACACGTACTTCTACGACCACGCGCCGATGGGCTGGCTCGCGATCGCCGGCTGGGTCGCGGTCCTGCCCGGCGGCTTCAACGCCTTCGGCAACGCCATCAACACCGGCCGCGTGCTGATGCTCATCGTGCACCTGATCTCGGTGTTCCTGCTGTACGAGACGGTCCGGCGCTTCACCGGCAGCAAAGCCGGGGCGTTCCTGGCCGTGTTCGTGTTCAACGTGTCGCCGCTCGGCGTGTACTACCAGCGCCAGGTCCTGCTGGACAACCTGATGATGCTGTGGATCCTGCTGGGCCTGTACCTGCTGGCCCGCAAGGACGGCCGGATCGTCACCGTGATGGGCGCCGGGACGTGCTTCGGCCTCGCGCTGGTGACCAAGGAGAACGCCCTGTTCATCCTGCCCGGCTGCGCGTACCTGCTGCACCGCACGGTCAAGGAGCAGTCGAACCGGCGCTTCGGGCTGTCGTTCTGGTGGTTCGCCGCCCTGGCTCCGGTCATCGGCTACCTGCTCTTCGCGCAGATCAAGAACGAGCTGTTCCCGGAGGGCTTCAACTTCAGTCTCGCCGCGGCCACCCCGGGCGACCACGTGTCGCTGCTCTACACCGTGTGGTGGCAGCTGCACCGCAACTCCAACAGCAGCAACGGCCTGTCGTTCACCAGCCTGCTGCACGACAGCTGGCTGTTCAAGGACCGCTACATCCTCATCGCCGGCGCCGCCGTGACCCTGCTCGGACTGTTCGCCGGGCGCAACAACAAGCGGCTGCGCGCGCCGCTGCTCGCCTGCGCGCTGATGGCGGTCGGCTACGGCTTCTACCTCACCCGCAGTGCCCTGCTCGACTTCTACATCGCGCCGATGGTCCCGCTGTTCGCGCTGAACCTCGGGATGTTCTTCGGCTGGCTCACCCGGCGCACGAAGCCCGCCGGCGCGGCCGTGCTCGTCGCCTGCCTGCTGGTGCCGATCCTCGTCATGCCGGGCGGGTTCCTCGTCAAGTACAACACCAGGGGCCAGCTGGAGTTCAGCGACGCGTACCGGCTGCCGCTGACCAGCCTCCAGGAGCAGCAGGTCGCGTGGATCAAGGCGAACGTGCCGCCCAGCGCGAAGCTCATCATCGACGACGACATCTGGGTCGCGCTGCACGACAACGACCCGCCGTACAAGAACGCCCATCCGCACTACAAGGCCACGTCCGACCCGGACGTGCGGGACAAGGTCTTCGCCTCCAGCTGGGAGAACGTCGACTACGTCGTGATGTCGAACAAGATGCGCGACGCGCTGGAGCGCGGCGGCGAGACCTGGATCATCGAGGCGATCGACCAGCACGGGGAGACCGTGTGGCAGGCGACCCGCGGCGACGTCTCACTGCAGATCATCAAGATCGGTAAAACCTCGTGAGCGATCAGGAGTGACGATGCAGACCCTCAAGCGCCGCCGGGCACCGGCAGGCACGACCGGCAAACGGCCGCGCCGCCGGAGGGTGACCCGGCCGAAGATCTCCGGCCGCCGGCTGCTCATCGCAGCGGTCGCCACGTTCCTGCTGATCAGCGTCGGGCGGTCGGTGCTGCCGGCGCTCGGCATCGAGGCGCCGGGACTGCCGTCGTTCGGCGGCGGCGGGGACACCCCGACCGAAGCGCCGACCACGAAGGCACCGAAGGCGCCGACCGTCGACCTCAACGGGGTCATGGTCCAAGGTGGCGGCGAGCCGATGATCACGCTGAACCCGGGCCTGGTGCGGCTCGGTGGCACCGTGACCGCCAGCGGCTCCGGCTTCGACCAGGGTTCCGTCGTCGACGTGTACCTCGGGCCGTCCGCCACGGCGGCGCAGCCGTCCAAGAAGTCCGCGAAGAACGCGGTGAAGCCGGTCCAGGTCGGCACCGCGAAGGCCGGCAAGTACGGCATCTTCACCGTCAACTTCCCGTTCCCCACCAAGATGACCACCCCGGTGCTGGAGGTGACCGCCCAGGCGCGCGGCAGCGACAAGGTCGCCAAGGCCGAGGCGGCCGTCGCCCAGGGCGCCGGGCAGGCGACGCTGTCCGCGGTCGTCGGCAAACCCGGCGACGTCATCAACCTCACCGTGAAGGGGTTCTCGCCGGGTGAGGAGCTGCAGGTGTTCTGGGGGAGGATCAATGGTGACCCCGCCCTCACCCTCAAGGCCGACGAGGATGGCTCCGTGGGTAAGACGCCGATCAAGGTCGGTGTGACAGCCGTCGGAACCACCAGTCTGGTGGTCGTGGGCAAGACGAGTGGGGCGGCGGCGAGCGCGCCGTTCCAGGTGCTGCGGCTGTACCCGTCGATCAAGCTCGCGCCGTACGCGGTGAAGGCGACCCAGTCGATCACCTTCTCCGGCGTCGGCTTCGCACCGGGCGAACGGGTCCTGGTGCGGCTGAACTCCGCCGGCGGGCAACCGGTCATGGCGGTGACGACCGACGGCGCCGGCGGCTTCAAGGGCGCCGGGCTCACCATGCCCTACCAGCTCAAGGGCGCCCAGGCGCTGGTGTTCATCGGCGAGCAGAGCCGGGCGGCGACCTCGACCGGGTTCACGATCCTGCCGTACACGCCGCAGGCCCGCACCAACGCGTACGGCGGCCTGCCCGGCACCGTCGTCAACTTCTACGCCACCCAGTTCGCGCCCAACGAGGCCGTCCACGTGTACGTGAAGACGTCCAAGGGCGCCAAGGGTGACCTGGTGTCGGCGTTCCGGGTGAACAAGAGCGGCGCGGCCCGCGCCGTCGGGCAGTACACGATCCCCGGCGACACCGAGAACAGCGTCATCTTCGAGCTGCGGGGGCAGCTCAGCGGCTCGACCGCGACGATCAACTTCAAGGTCGACAGCTCCGGCGGCCCGGTCGACATCCCGACCCCGAAGCCGTACGTGCTGCCGAAGGATCTGGAGAAGTAGCCCCGGTGTACTGGCAGGCTTTTCGGGCCGCCCCGGAGGCGTTGGTCGTGCTCGACGCCGCCGGGGTGGTCCGGCTCGCCAGCAGTGCCGCCGAGTCGCTCTTCGACCGGGCCACCGCCGACCTCGTCGGCCGCCGCGTCGAGGACCTCCTCATCAGTGATCCGCGGGCCGCCCTGCCGGCCGCCGACGGCGGCGACGAGGCGGTCTACACGACGTCCGCGATCCGCCGGCCCGACGGAGCCGAGCTGCCGGTCGACGTGCGGCTGCGCACGCTGCCGGGGGATCCGAGCGGCCTGGTCGTGCTCGCCGTCGACGACCAGGGGTCCGGCGGGCTGTCCCGGGCGAGCCTGGAGCACCGCCTCGCGCGGATGCGGCAGGCGGGCGAGGAACAGGGGCAGGCGCTCGGTGACGTCATCCTCAACCAGGAGCGGGAGCGGGCCCGCATCGCCGCCGGCGTGCACGACGACAGCCTGCAGGTGATCACCGCGGCCATGCTGCGGCTGCAGCACCTGCGCCGCCGGCTGCGCGAGCCACGCAACCTGGAGCTGCTGGGCAAGCTGGAGGACAGCCTGGCCCTGGCCGCCGACCGGCTCCGGCGCCTGATCTTCGACTTCCGGCCGCCGAAACTGTCCAGCGACGGCCTCGCCGCCGCCACCCAGGACCTCCTGGACGGGCTCGCGCAGGACCACTCGCTGGACGTACACCTGGAGAACCGGCTGCAGGAAGAGCCGCCGCTGCCCACCCGGCTGCTGCTCTACCGGATGCTGCAGGAGGCCGTCGCCAACGTCGCCAAGCACGCCGACGCCGACGAGTGCAGGGTCATCCTCGGCGACCGGGACGGCGGCTACCTGGTCCGGGTCGTCGACGACGGCGTCGGCACCGAGCACGTCGAGACCGACTTCGAGACCCCGGCCGGGCATCTCGGCCTCATCCTCATGCGGGAACGCGCCGCCCTGGCCAGGGGCTGGTTCCGGATCAGCAGCTCGCCCGGCAGCGGCACGACCGTCACGTTCTGGGTGCCGCGTGGCGCCGACCTGCAATCCAAAGGAGGCGCCTGATGCGCCTGCCGTCCGAAGGAGCCACCCGATGCGCTACCGCGTGCTGATCGTCGAGGACCACCAGGTGGTCGCCGAAGGCCTCGCCGCGCTGCTCAACGAGCACAAGGAGCTGCGCGTCGTCGCCATCGCCGGTGGCGTGGGGGACGTCGAGCACCTCGCCGACGTCGAGCGGGTCGACGTCGTGCTGTGCGACTACTGGCTGCCCGACGGCACCGGACCGGAGGCCGTCGCCGCGCTGCGGTCGCACCAGCCGGACGTCGCGATCGTGTTCCTCAGCGCCGACGACAGCGACGAGGTCATCCTCGCCGCCCTGGAGGCCGGCGCCGCCGGCTACCTGGTGAAGAGCTCGGCCGGCGCCGACGTCGCCGACGCGGTCCGCCGCGCGATCGACGGGGAGATCCTGGTGCCGGCCCGCCAGCTGGCGAAGCTCCTCGCCCGGCGGCGGGAGCGCTCGCACCGCTCCGCCGAGCACGCCCGGCGCCTGGACAGTCTCACCCCGCGGGAGCGGCAGATCCTCAGCCTGATGACGTCCGGCATGGACAACCGTGACATCGCCCGGGAGCTGAGCATCAGCTACACCACCGTGCGCAGCCACGTGCGGCACCTGCTGTCGAAGATGGGCGCCCGGTCGAAGCTCGAGGCGGTGGTACGAGCCGCGGACTGGGACGCTCCTACACTTGCACCATGAGCATTTCGGACATTCGTACGCTGACCTGATATTTCCGAATCCGTAAGGTTTTGACCTGCCCGACGTCGTCGTACGTGAGGACAGGTCTTGAAGCGTTCCCGTCTTGTGTGGCTCGGCGCCACCCTTGCGCTCGCCGCCGCCGCTGTCACCACCGGTGGTCTTGTCATGAAGCACTCCAACGAGCAGTCCGGCCCGCCGACGGCGGCCGGCCGGCAGTTGCAGCTGCCGCTGCACACCGAAGGCAACCGGATCGTCGACGCTCGCGGTGCCACAGTCACCTTCACCGGCGTCAACTGGTTCGGCCTGGAGACCAACACGTTCGCCCCGCACGGGCTGTGGTCCCGCTCCATGGACGAGATGCTCGACCAGATGGCGGCGCAGGGGTTCAACTCCGTGCGCCTGCCCTTCAGCAACGAGCTCTTCGACGCCACCGCCAAGCCCAACGGTGTGGACTACAAACTCAACCCGACCCTGGAGGGCCTCACCGGCCCGCAGATCATGGACAAGGTCGTCGAGGGCATCACCAAGCGCGGCATGATGGTCATCCTCGACCGGCACCGGCCGACCTCGCAGGGCCAGAGCAACCTCTGGTACACCGACAAGGTCAGCGAGGAGCGCTGGATCGGCGACTGGAAGAAGCTCGCGAAGCAGTACCGCGACAACCCGCTGGTCGTCGGCGCCGACCTGCACAACGAGCCGCACGGCGAGGCCACCTGGGGCACCGGCGGTGAAAAGACCGACTGGCGCGCCGCCGCCGAGCGGGCCGGCAACGCCATCCTCGCCGAGAACCCCAACTGGCTCATCGTCGTGGAGGGCATCGAGTCCTACGACGGCGACGGGTACTGGTGGGGCGGCAACCTCCAGGGCGCGGCCAAGGACCCGGTCCGCCTGAAGGACCAGTCGAAGCTGGTGTACTCCGCGCACGACTACAGCCCCAAGGTGTGGTCGCAGCAGTGGTTCACCGACAAGGCGTTCCCCGCCAACATGCCGGCCCTGTGGGACAAGCAGTTCGGCTACCTGGTGAAGAACAACGTGGCGCCGGTGCTGATGGGTGAGTTCGGCGGCCGCTCGGTGGCGGAGGTCGACGCCCAGGGCAACAAGGACCTCGAGGGCATCTGGCAGCGGCACCTCATCGCGTACCTGAAGGAGAACGGCCTCAGCTACACCTACTGGTCGTGGAACCCCAACTCCGGCGACACCGGCGGGGTCCTGAAGGACGACTGGAAGACGATCGACCAGGCCAAGATGGACCTGCTCAAGTCGCACCAGTCGGCGCCGGCGGCCAAGAAGCCCTAAGGCTTGAGTGCGTCGCTCGCGGCGCATGGGGGGTGTGGGGTGGGAACCCCCCACGGAACCGTGGGGGCCACCCCGCGGAGCTGGTGAGAGAGCCGTCGTCGATGGCCCTCCTCGCGCTGTTATGTTCAGCGCGGGGAGGGCCTTCATGCCTGTTCAAGAACGGGACCGGCTCGCCGGCTTCGGCTGGCACGGCATCGTGAGTGCCGCGCCATACGACACGGTGGAGACCCTCGCCTTCTTCGCCCGGGCGATGAGCGCCGACCCCGCCGCGCTCATCCCGCACCTGCGCTGCCCGATCCTCGCGCTGTTCGGCGCCGCCGACGAGAAGGTCCCCGTCGAGCGCAGCGTGGCGGTGCTCGCCGAGCGGCTGCCCGGGCTGCACCGCGGCAGCAATGCGATCGCCGTCCTGCCGGGTGCGGACCACATGCTGTTCGTCACCGAGGGTGAGCATTCGCCCGTGTTTCTGCCCATGCTGGGCGCGTTCCTCGACCTCGTGGCGCTGTCGTAGGCCCTGAAACCGGGCAACCCGGCCGACTTGTGTGGTGTCCCCACATAGCTCGGTGCCCTACGCCACTCCTAGCGTGTGCGAACACCGCCAGCAGGCGCTGGCCTTAACAAGGCGTTCACACGGAGGAAGCGTGATTCGGCAGACGACTGCGCCGCGGCGGGTACTGTTCGCGGCGCTCGGGTTGGGCATCGCGGCGACGTTCACGGCGGCGTGCAGCAGCCCCCAGGAAGCGGCGCAGGAGCCGGCCAAGGACGGCACCCCGATCAAGGTCGGCCTGGTGTACTCCCAGACCGGTGCGCTCGCCGGCTACGGCAAGCAGTACATCGAGGGCTGGAAGGCGGGCCTCGCCTTCGCGACCAAGGGCACCGGCAAGGTCGGCGACCGCCCGGTCGAGGTCAAGGAGGTCGACGACGCCGGTGACCCGGCGAAGGCCGTCTCCGCCGCCAAGGACCTCATCGGCCAGGGCTACAAGATCATCGCGGGCAGCACGGGCTCGGCGGTCGCCGGCCAGGTCGCGCCGCTCGCCGCGCAGAACAAGGTGCTGTTCATCTCCGGCCCGGCCGCGTCCGACGCGGTCACCGGCGTCAACAAGTACACCTTCCGCTCCGGCCGCCAGTCCTACCAGGACGTCCTCGCGGCGAAGTCCTACCTGCCGTCGCCCACGGGCAAGAAGGTCCTCGTGTTCGCGCAGGAGGGCACCTTCGGCAAGTCCAACGCCGACGCGGTCAAGGCCGTCATCGGTGGCGCCGGCGCCACCGTCGACAACCTGTTCGTGCCGGCCAGCGCGACCGAGTTCACCGGCTTCGCCGCGCAGGCCAAGGGCGCCAAGGCCGACATGATCTTCGTGGCGTGGGCCGGCACCACCGCCCCCGCGATGTGGCAGGCCCTCGAACAGCAGGGCGTGCTCGGCTCGACCATGGTCGTCACCGGCATCGACCAGCGGGCGTCGTGGGCGACGTTCGGCGCGGCCGGCGGCCGGCTGTCGCTGCTCGCGCACTACTTCGACGGCGCCAGCGACAACGAGGCCACCGCCGCGCTGCGCAAGGGTGTCGAGGGCGGCAAACTCGACCTGTTCCACCCGGACGGCTTCACCGCCGCGCAGATGGTCGTGCGGGCCGCCGGCGAGGGCGGCGACGACGCCGACAAGATGGTCACCGCCCTGGAGGGCTGGAGCTTCGACGGCGTCAAGGGCAAGCTGACCGTCCGCAAGGAGGACCACGCCCTGCTCCAGCCGATGTTCCAGGGCAAGTTCTCCGGCTCCGGCGCCGACATGAAGCCGGAACTCGTCAAGGCGATCGACCCGGCCGACGCGACCCCGCCGGTCGTGCAGATGAAGGGCTGAGGTTTGTTCCCCCGAAGCAACGCACCGGCGGCCGGGGTGGTTGACACCCCGGCCACCGGCCTGCTGTCCACCAGGCGGCTGACCTGGAAGATCGGCGAGGTCGCGATCGTCGACCACGTGTCGGTCGACCTGGCCGAGGGCGAGTTCCTCGCCGTCATCGGCCCCAACGGCGCCGGCAAGACGTCGCTGTTCAACCTGATCTCCGGGCTGCGCCGACCGACGGACGGCTCGGTCATGCTCGCCGGGCAGGACGTGACGCGGCTCGCGCCGCACCGCCGGGCCCGCCGGGGTCTCGGCCGCACCTTCCAGTCCTCGTCGGTGTTCGGCTCGCTCACCGTCGAGCAGAACGTGCGGCTCGCCGTCCAGGCCCGCCGCGGCGGGTCGATCCGGCCCTTCCCGCTGCCGGGGTCCGACAAGGACATCGCCGAGCGGGGCGCCCGGGTGCTGTGGCGGGTCGGGCTCGACCACCGCGCCCGGACCCTGGCCGGCACCCTCGCCCACGGCGAGAAGCGGAAGCTGGAGATCGCGCTGCTGCTCGCCGGCGAGCCGAAGGTCCTGCTGCTCGACGAGCCGATGGCCGGCGTCAGCGCCGAGGACGTCCCCGGCCTGGTCGCCCTGATCAAGACGCTGACCCGCGACGAGCGGCGCAGCGTCCTCATGGTGGAGCACCACATGGACGTCGTTCTGGACCTGGCGGACCGGGTCGCGGTCATGCACCACGGCGCGCTGCTCATCTGCGACACCCCGGAGGTCGTCATGGCCGACCGGACCGTCCAGGAGGCCTACCTGGGGGAGAAGCTGTGAGACATCCTCTGTCAACCTCAGGCCGGCACGTGAGCGCGGTTATGTCGACTCGCTTCGCTCCCCGACATAACCGAAATTTCGGATATGTTCGCGCAGCGGACATGTCCGGGAAGGCGGCACCGTGACCGCCATTCTCGATATCTCCGATTTGTCGGTCAAGGTGGGCGGCTCGCACATCCTGCAGGGCGTGACGTTCAGCGTGCAGCCGCAGGGCGTGACCGCGCTGCTGGGCCGCAACGGCGTCGGCAAGACCACCACGCTGAAGGCCGTTCTCGGCCTCATGCCCCGCGCTGCGGAGATCACCGGCCGGGTCGCCTACTCCGGTGGCAGCATCCTCCGGCAGCCGACGTTCCGGCTGATCCGCGACGGCCTCGGCTACGTGCCCGAGGACCGCGGCGTCTTCGCCGGGCTCACCGTCGCGGAGAACCTGCGGCTCGCCGAGCGGGCCGGTGTCACCCCCGACTACGACACCGTGCACGGGCTCTTCCCCGAGCTGCGCAAGCGGGCCCGGCAGCGGGCCGGCACCCTGTCCGGCGGTCAGCAGCAGATGCTGGCGATCGGCCGGGTGCTGCTCAACCCCAACCGGCTGCTGCTCATCGACGAGCCGACGAAGGGCCTCGCCCCGAAGGTCGTCACCGAGGTCGCCGCCGCCCTGGAGTCGGTCGCCGGGGTCGTGCCGATGCTGCTCGTCGAGCAGAACCTGGCCGTCGTGCGCCGGATGGCCCGGCACGCCGTCGTCATCGCCAACGGCCGCGTCGCGTACACCGGCAGCGCGGGCGACCTGCTCGACTACACCGAGAAGACGAAGGCGCTCCTCGGCGTCGGCAAGGGGGAGCACTCATGAGCGGGCTGGAGCGTAGCGGAGGGGCCGCTCGTCATGGGCTCAGTATCGGCTCAGGCCGGCGCTGGAGCGCAGCGGAGGCGACGTCATGAGCACGTTTGTGCTTTTGACGCTGACGGGGCTCGGGCTCGCCGCCCTGTACTTCCTCGTCGCGTCCGGTCTCGCGCTCGTGTTCGGCCTCGCCGACGTGCTGAACTTCGCGCACGGGCTGTTCCTGTCCGTCGGCGCGTACGGCACCTGGTGGGCGTCGGCGAACCTCCCCGGCGCCGGGCCGTCCGGGTGGGGCTTCGTCCTCGCCGTGATCTTCGGCGTGGTGTGCGGCACCGCCGTCGCCGCGCTCGTCGAGCTGGTGCTCATCCGGCCGCTGTACTCGCGCACCATCGAGCAGGTCCTCGTCACCGTCGGGCTGTCCCTGGCCGGCGTGGCGCTGCTGCAGGCGTCGTGGGGCGCCGACCCGCGCACCTACCCGCGGCCGCAGTGGACGCAGGAGCTGACCGAGATCGCCGGCGCCCGGGTGCCCAACGACCGGTTCCTGCTCATCGGCGCCGCCGTCCTCGTGCTCGGCGGGCTCCTCGCCTTCCTCAAGTACACCCGCATCGGCCTGGTCATCAGGGCCGGCGTCGAGGACCGGTCGATGGTCACCGCGCTCGGCATCGACGTGCGGCGGGCCTTCACGCTCGTCTTCGCGATCGGTGGCGCCGCGGCCGCGCTCGCCGGGGCGCTCGGCGGGGTCTACGCCGGGTCGATCTCCCCGACCGGCGGCAGCTCGCTGCTCATCTTCGGCTTCATCGTCGTCGTCATCGGTGGCATGGGCTCCGTGGTCGGCGCCGCCTACGCCGCCGTCGCCGTCGGGCTGCTCCAGCAGTTCGTCAACTACACCTCGCCGGGCCTCGGCGACATCTGCGTCGTCGCGCTCCTGGCGATCGTGCTGCTCGTCCGTCCGCAGGGCATCACCGGAAAGGTCGCCACCTCATGATGACGGACACCGTGGTGACCCCCGGCGGCACCTCGCCGAAGAACCGCCGCAAGTGGCATCCCGCCCGCTTCGGGCCGCTGGTCTTCCTGGTCGTGCTCATCGCGCTGCCGTACTGGTCGATCTCCATCCCGGGCGTCTTCGACGCGGCGGTCAACAAGCCCGGCACCCTGCAGCTGCTCGCGCTCTGCCTGGTGTTCGGCGCCCTCGCCACCGGCTACGACCTGCTGTTCGGCCGCACCGGCCTGCTGTCCTTCGGGCACGCGCTGTACTTCGCCGGCGGCGTCTACGGCACCGACGTCCTCGTCACCAAGGCCGGCCTGCCGCTGTGGCAGGCCGTGCTGCTGGCGATCGTCGGCACCGCCGCCGTCGCCGCGGCGCTCGGCGCGATCGCGCTGCGCACCAACGGCATCGCGTTCGCCATGGTCACGCTCGCCTTCGCCCAGGTCGGCGCGATCACGATCGGCCGCGACCCGGGCAGCCTCACCGGCGGCGAGGAGGGCCTGCCGATGGACACGTCCGGGGTGCCGGACGCGCTCATCGGCGTCACCAACACCGTCAACCTGTACTGGCTCGCGGTCGGCGTCGCCGTCATCACCGTCCTGGTCGTGCACGCCATCGCGGACGCGCCCGCCGGGCGGGTCCTCGCCGCGATCCGCGACGACGAACGCCGCGTCGGGGTCCTCGGCCTGGATCCCTACCGGTACAAGCTGTTCGCGTTCACCGTCGCGGGCGGCCTCGCCGGGATGGCCGGCGCCATGTACGCGCTGCTGATCGGCGGCGCCACCCCGCACGTGGCGGCGTCCGACCAGACGCTGACGTTGCTGGTCATGGTGGTCCTCGGCGGCCCCGGCACCCGGTGGGGCCCGCTCATCGGCGGGATGCTCTTCACGTACCTCGACTACCGCCTCGTCGCGTTCGGCCGGTCCGACGCGGTCGACGGCCTGCCGGGTGTGCTGAGCGGTCCGCTGTCCCAGCCGCTGTTCGTGCTGGGGACCGTGTTCATCCTCGCCGTGTACTTCTTCCCCGGCGGCCTCGCCGGGCTGCGGACCCGTCTGGGCCCACTCGCCAGGTGGATCCCCGACCGCCGATAACGGGATCCACCTGCCTTTCCGGACGCCGATCGATTCGATCTTCCTCGAATCGATCGGCGTCTTTCTTGTGTGGCGACCGGGCACACGGTCACGCCGGTAAATGTATGGATCGCCTCCATGGGCCTGGGTGTGGCGCCGGTCATAGCGTTCGCCGCAACGCGTCACCCGCCTGGAGGAGGTGTGTCCCCATTGGATAAACCCTTGGACGGTCCCGCGGCCCTGACCGCGCGCGGTCTGACCCGTGACTTCCGTGGGTTCCGGGCCGTCGACACGGTCGACCTGACCGTCGCGGCCGGCAGCGTGCACGCGCTCGTCGGTCCCAACGGCGCCGGCAAGACCACACTGTTCAACCTGCTCACCGGGTTTCTCGCGCCGACCGCCGGGCGGATCGAGCTCGGCGGCGACGACATCACCGGCCTGCCGCCGGAGCGGGTCGCCCGGCTCGGTGTCGCCCGGTCGTTCCAGATCACCAGCCTGTTCCCGCAGCAGACCGCGCGCACCCACGTGGAGCTCGCGCTGCAGAGCGCCACCAGTCTCGGCTGGTCGTTCTGGCGCAGCCACCGGCTCCTGGACCGCTTCTCGGCCCGCGCCGGGGAGCTGCTCGACCTCGTCGGCCTCGGCGACGCGGGGGAGACCCTGGCCGGCAGCCTCGCGTACGGGCGGAAACGCGCCCTGGAGCTGGCGATCGCCCTCGCGCTCGACCCGAAGGTGCTCCTGCTGGACGAGCCCACCGCCGGCATGGGCCTGGAGGACGTCGACCGCACCGTCGAGCTCATCGCCGCCGTCCGGGACGGCCGCACGGTGGTGCTGGTCGAGCACAACATGCGCGTCGTGGGCCGGCTCGCCGACACCGTCACGGTCCTGCAGGCCGGCCGCGTGCTGGTCGAGGGCCCCTATGAGGAGGTCCGCGCCGACCCGCGGGTCGTCGAGGCCTATCTCGGGAGCTCCGATGCTGCACATTGAGCGCCTTTCCGCGTGGTACGGCGAAGCGCAGGTGCTGCGCGACGTCGACCTGAACATCGAGCGGGGCGAGGTGGTCACGCTCTGCGGGCGCAACGGCGCCGGCAAGACCACCCTGCTGCGCTGCGTCATGGGGCTGCACGCTCAACAGTCCGGTGCCGTCCGGCTCGCCGGCGACGATCTCACCCGCCGCAAGGTCCACCAGCGGGCCCGCCGCGGCCTCGGCTGGGTGCCCGACGACCGCGGCGCCTACGCCACCCTCACCGTCGCCGAACATCTCACGCTCCCGCCCGTCGTCGGTCCCGCCCCGTGGAGCCTGGAGCAGGTCCACGAGGCGTTCCCGGCGCTGTACACCCGCCGCTCCAGCCCCGCCACCAAGCTCTCCGGCGGCGAGCAGCAGATGCTCGCCCTCGCCCGTGTCCTGCGGATGGGCGCCACCGTCCTGCTCTGCGACGAACCCACCGAGGGGCTCTCACCGCTGCTGGTCCAGCAGGTCGGCGAGATCCTGCGGCGGGCCAAGGAACACGGCGTCACGGTCCTGCTCGTCGAGCAGAACCTGCACTTCGCCACCACGGTCGCCGACCGCCACTACCTCCTCGCCGAGGGGCGGATCGTCGGCACCTTCGACAACACCGACATCCACTCCCGCGAGGCCGAACTCCTCGCACACCTCGGGATCTAGGGGATATTTCGTGAAAAAGACTCTCGCGGCCGGTGCCGCGCTCTGCGTCGCGCTGTCAGGCTGCGGCGGCGGTGGTCCCCGCGGCGGCGGCGACTCGAAGCTCACCGGCGACAAGCTGGTGCTCGGCGTCCTCAACGACCAGTCCGGCGTCTACGCGCAGCTGTCCGGCAAGAACTCCGTCGTGGCCGTGAACATGGCGATCGAGGACTTCAAGGCCAAGTACGGTGACAAGGCGATCACGAAGAACATCTCGGTCGAGACCGCCGACCACCAGAACAAGCCCGACGTGGCGAACACCCGCGCCGCGGAGATGTACGACCGGCTCGGCGTCGACGCGATCCTTGACGTGCCCACGTCCTCGGCCGCGCTGAAGGTCGCCGACGTCGCGAAGGCGCAGAAGAAGCTCTACTTCAACATCTCCGGCGCCACGACCGACCTGACCGGCAAGTCCTGCAACAAGTACACGTTCCACTACGCCTACGACACCGCGATGCTCGCCAACGGCACCGGCACGGCGGCGACCCAGGCCGGCGCGAAGAACTGGTACATCGTCTACCCCGACTACGCCTTCGGCCAGGACATGGAGAAGTCCTTCAAGGCCGCGATCGCCAAGGGCGGCGGCAGCGTCGTGGCGAGCGACCCGACCCCGTTCCCGAACGACAACTTCTCCACGTTCCTGCTCAAGGCGCCGACCCTGAACCCGAAGCCGGACGTGCTCGGCACCATGCAGGCCGGTGCCGACCTGGTGAACCTGGTGAAGCAGTACAACGAGTTCAAGCTGCGGGACAAGGGCGTCGGGCTCGCCGTCGGGCTCATGTTCCTCACCGACATCCACTCGCTGACCCCGGACGCCCTGGCCGGCACGACGTTCACCGACGCGTGGTACTGGAACTTCGACGCCGAGAACCGCGCCTGGGCCGACAAGTTCGCCGCGAAGGCCGGCGGGCAGCGCCCGACCTTCGCGCACGCCGCCAACTACTCCGCGGCGCTGCAGTACCTGGAGGCGGTGCAGGCCGCCGGCACCGACGACGCCGACGCCGTCGTGCGGCAGCTCGAAGGGAAGAAGGTCAACGACTTCTTCCTCCGCAACGGCGAGTTCCGCGCCGCCGACCACCGGGTCCTGCACGACGTCTACCTCGCCAAGGTCAAGCCGGGCAGCGAGGTCAAGGAGCCCTGGGACTACGAGCAGATCGTGAAGACGATCCCCGCCCAGGAGGCGTTCCGCGCCCCGTCGGCCGACTGCAAGCTCTAGTCCGATGGGTTTCCTCACCCACACCTTCAACGGACTGGTCGGGGGCAGCTTCTACGCGTTGCTCGCCCTCGGCCTGGCCGTGATCTTCGGCATGCTGCGGGTGGTGAACTTCGCCCACGGCGCGTTCTACATGATCGGCGCGTTCGGCGCCTACGTGCTGCTCGCCGAGGTCGGGGTCTCGTTCTGGTGGGCACTGCTCGCGGTGCCGCTGGTGGCCGGGCTCCTCGGGGTCCTGCTGGAGCGGGGGCTGATCCGCCGGCTGTCCACATTGGACCCGCTGTACAACTTCCTGCTCACCTTCGGGCTGACGCTGATGCTGCAGGACGTGGTGAAGTCGCGGTACGGATCGCAGTCCAACCCCTACGACGCCCCGGCCGGCCTGCGCGGCACCGTCGACCTCGGGCTGTTCGACTTCCCGGCGTACCGGGTGTTCGTCTTCGGCGTCGCGGTGCTGCTGTGCGTCGCCGTGTGGTGGCTGCTGACCCGTACCCGGGTCGGCACCGTCGTGCGGGCCGCGACCGAGCGGCCGGAGCTCACCCGGGCCCTCGGCATCGACGTCGGCCGGTGGATCGCACCCGTGTTCGGCTTCGGGGTCGCCCTCGCGGCGCTCGCCGGGGTCCTGGCAGCGCCGATGCGGGCCGTCAACCCGCTCATGGGCGCCGACCTCATCATCGGCGTCTTCGCGGTCGTCGTCATCGGCGGGCTCGGCTCGGTCTTCGGCAGCGTCGCCGCGGGCTTCGGCATCGGGCTGCTGCAGGCGTGGAGCGAGGCCTACGGCCCGGCGCTGCTCGCGCAGACCCTCATCTTCCTGGTCATGGCCCTGGTACTGCTCTTCCGGCCGGCCGGGCTCTTCGGGCGGGAGGAACTGCCGACATGACCAGGCCGGAGCGGAGCGGAGGTCTGGTCATCATGAGCGCGGTCGCTGGGTCGGGCCGGCGCCGGAGCGCAGCGGAGGTGACGGCATGACCAGGCTGGAGCGGAGCGGAGGTCTGGTCATCATGGGTGCGGTCGCTGGGTCGGGCCGGCGCCGGAGCGCAGCGGAGGTGGCGGCATGACCGCGCTGATCCTGCAGCGGGTCCGCACTCCGCGGTGGGCCGGTTGGCTGCTGCTGGCCGTCGGCGCGCTGGTGGCGCTCTGGCTGCCCAACGGGCTCTATCCGGCGGTCGCCGTCGACATGCTCTGCTGGGCGCTGTTCGCCGTCGCCATCGATCTGCTGCTCGGGTACGGCGGCCTGCTGTCCTTCGGGCACGCCGCCTTCTGGGGCACCTCGGCGTACACCGCGGGGCTCATCGCGGCGCGGGCCGGCGTGCCCTTCCCGGTCGCGGTGCTCGGCGGCGCGCTCGCCGCGGCGGCCCTCGCGGTGCCGATCGGTTATCTCGCGGTGAAGCGCTCCGGGATCTACTTCGCGATGGTGACCCTGGCCTTCGCGCAGATGGTGTACTTCGTGGCCAACGAGTGGTCGTCGGTGACCGGCGGCGAGAACGGGCTGCAGAGCGTGCCCCGGGAGCTGTTCGGGCTCGACCTGTCCGACCCGTACTACTTCTACTACGCCGCGCTGCCCCTGGCGGCGCTCGGGATGCTGCTCGCGTGGCGGATCGTGCACTCACCCTTCGGCCGGGTGCTCGTGGCGATCCGGGACAACCCGGCGCGGGCCCGGGCGCTGGGGTATCCGGCACATCGGTACAAACTCCTCGCCTTCGTGCTGTCGGCGTTCGTCGCGGGGCTGGGCGGCGGGCTGTTCGCGGTCGCGCACGGCTTCGTGTCCCTGGACGTCGTGCACTGGACGACGTCGGGCAAGGGCGTGGTCCTCGTCGTGCTCGGCGGGATCGGCACGCTGTGGGGCGGAGTGGTCGGCGCGGCGCTCGTCGTCAACCTGGAGGACCAGCTGTCGCAGGCCGGCTTCACGCTGATCGGCCTGGTGACCGGCGGCATCTTCGCGCTTGTCGTGCTGCTCTTCCGGCGTGGGCTGTGGGGATCGGCCGTGGTGCTGATGCGGCGGTTATTCCGCTGACCGCTGCTTTGTGACCGTCCGCACATTCTGATACGAGACGGTTCCGTATCGCTTCGCCTTCCCTTACGTTGGCTGAGGATACGGAACTGTTCCGTATCGTATCGCGCGTTCGCTCAATGGGGGCATCGACACATGGACGCAGCCGCACCCAACACAGGACATCCCCGACGCTGGGCCATCCTCGGCGTGCTCGTCATCAGCCTGCTCGTCGTCGTGCTGGACAACACCGTCCTCAACGTCGCGATGCGCACGATCGCCGACCCCGTGCACGGCCTGGGCGCGACCCAGAGCGAGCTGGAGTGGTCGATCAACTCCTACACCCTGGTCTTCGCCGGCCTGCTCTTCACCGCCGGCATCCTCGCCGACCGCCTCGGCCGGCGGATCACGCTGACCGTCGGTCTGGTGCTCTTCGGCATCGCGTCGCTGGTCTCGGCCTACGCCGACTCGCCCACCCAGCTGATCTGGGCCCGCGCCCTGATGGGCCTCGGCGCCGCGGCGGTCATGCCGTCCACGTTGTCGATCATCGCCAACGTCTTCGACCCGCGCGAGCGGGGCAAGGCGATCGGCGTCTGGGCCGGCGCCGTCGGCCTCGGCGTCGCGATCGGCCCGATCGTCGGCGGCCTGCTCCTGGAGCACTTCTGGTGGGGCTCGGTCTTCCTGATCAACGTCCCGATCGTCGTCGCCGGCGTCGTCCTCGTCAGCGTGCTGATCCCCGAGTCGAAGGACCCGCGTCCGGGCCGCATCGACTTCGTCGGTGTCGTGCTGTCCATCATCGGCCTGACGCTGCTGACGTACGGCGTGATCGAAGGCGGCGAGTCCGGCTTCGGCGAGCTCAAGTCGTGGGGCGCCCTGGTCGCGTCGGTCGTCGTCCTCGCCGCGTTCGTCCTGTACGAGCGGCGCATCGAGTTCCCGTCGCTGGACGTGCGGCTCTTCGCCAACCGCCAGTTCTCGGCCTCCACCGCGATGATCGGCCTGGTCTTCTTCGCCGCGATGGGCGCCATGTTCACCAGCGCCTTCTACCTGCAGCTGGTCCGCGGCTACGGCCCGCTCGCCTCCGGCGCGCTGTTCGTGCCGTTCGCGCTCGGTCAGATCGTCTTCGCCCCGCGCAGCGCCGCCATGGTCAAGCGCTTCGGCCCCAAGGCGGTCAGCACCACCGGTCTGCTCCTGGTCGCGCTCGGCCTCACCGGCTGGATCTTCATCGGTGCCTCGACGCCGATCTGGGTCGTCGGTGCGCTGTTCTTCATCATGGGCGTCGGCATGGCCAACGTGATGCCGCCGGCCACCGAGGCCATCATGGCCGCGCTGCCCCGTGAGAAGGCCGGCGTCGGATCGGCCGTCAGCAACACCATCCGCCAGGTCGGCGGTGCCCTCGGCGTGGCCACCCTCGGCGCGGTCATCAGCTCCTACTACCGCAGCGGCGTCGAGTCCTCCACGACCGGCCTGCCGGCCGCCGCGAAGGCCGTCGCCGACGAGTCCATCTCCGGTGCGTACGGTGTCGCGGCGAACGCCGGGCCCGCCGGGCAGGCGCTGATCCAGCACGCCAACGACGCCTTCATCACCGCGATGCACTACTCGGCGATCGGCTCCGCGGTCTTCGCGGTCCTCGGTGCCGCGGTCGCCTTCATCTGGCTGCCCGGCAAGCGCCCGGCGACCGCTCCCGCGCCCAGCACCGCGGCGAGCCTCGCCGAGGAGCAGGGTGTCGAGCTGGTAGACGTGTGATGACCGGCGAACGAGCCGCCAGTGGCTTCCGGGTGGGATCTCGGGAACAATGGAAGCCATGACGACGGCGAGCGTGGATGTGGTGGCCGACCAGGACCGCAAGGGTCCCGGCCGGCCCCGCAGCGCCCGCGCGGACGAAGCGATCATCGAGGCGGTCCTGGAGCTGCTCAGCGGCGGCCAGAGCGCCGACGCCCTCTCGATCGAGGCGGTCGCGGCGAGGGCCGGCGTGGGCAAGGCGACGATCTACCGCCGCTGGCCCAACAAGGAAGCCCTCCTCATCGACGCCGTCACCACGATGAAGGGTCCCGTCCCCGAGCCCGCGGGCGTCTCTGTCCGCGACGACCTGGTCGCCCTGATCGCCGGCATGCGCACCAAACGCATGCACCACTACGGCAAGGTCACCGCGTGCCTGCTGCCCGAGCTCGTCAAGGGCGAGGAGATGCACAAGGTGTATCAGGCCGGCGTCGTCGAGCCCCGCCGCAACGTGATGCGCGGCGTCCTGCTGCGCGGCGTCGAGAGCGGCGAGCTGCGTGCCGACCTCGACGTGGAGCTGACGCTGCTCATGCTGTCGGGCCCGGCGATCGCGCAGAACATACTGCGGTGGAATCCCGCGGTGCCCGACGAGGGCTTCGCCGAGCACCTGGTCGACGCCGTCCTCCGCGGCGCCCGCGCCTGACGCTCCACGGGCACTCGTTCGACCAACCCGGCGCCGTACGCCGCACCGCAGTGATCCGGTAGACCTTGTGTACCTCTGGCTGCACGAAGTCTTCCGGATCATGGGGAGGGCGGCCACCGGGATGCCGCGTGAGCGGATCCCAGCCAGCGCGGCACGCGCGGCTGTGCGCCGCCTGCGGCGCATTGGGGGTCCGGGGTGAGAATCCCCCGGCGGGACCCGCCGCGAAGCGGTGGGGCAGCGAGCTATCGCCGAAGGCGACCGGCGGGTAACAGCCGGCTAGTGACTGCGGAGGCGGTTGAGGCGGAGGGCCAGCTGGACCTCCAGGGCGCGTTCCGGTTTCTGCCAGTCCGCGCCCAGCAGCTGGCCGATGCGCTCCAGGCGTTGCGTCACCGTGTTCACGTGGACGTGCAGCAGCTCCGCCGCGCGGGCCAGGCTGCCGCCCACGCCGAAGTACGCCTCGAGCGTCTTGACCAGCGCCGTCCCACGCCGCACGTCGTAGTCCACGACAGGGCCGATCGTCGAGCCGAGGAACGCGTCCACGTCCCGGTCCCGCCCGTCCGGTGCCGAACCCAGCAGCAGTCCCACGAAGCCCAGCTCGGCCGTGCTCGCCCCGGCCCCACCCCGCCCGAGCGCGGCGAGGGCGATGACGCACCGGTCCGCGTCGCGGTACGCCGCCGCGATGCCCGCGGGACCGGTCGCGGGACCGCCGGCGCCGGCGGTGACCGGACGGCCGAGGAGCTTGCCGAGGTCGCGGGCGACGGCCCGGGCCAGGGGGCCGGCCGCGTCGCCGGGCAGGAGCAGCACCACGTGACCGTCGCGCGCCGCCGCCAGGCCGCCGCGGGTCTGGGCGTACGTCTGCGCCCACGACACCGCACGCTGGCGGGCCGAGCCGCCGGCGACCGCGTCCTCGCCGACGGCCACGACGACGCTGGGGGCGTCCAGGTCGACGCCGAGACGTTTCGCGCGGGTGCGCAGGGAGTCGGCGTCGCGGACGGGGCGGGTGATGACGTCGTCGAGGAGTTCGCCGCGGACCCGGCCCTCGGCCTCGGCGACGGTGCGCCGGAAGAGCTGCAGCAGCGCCGTGACCACCGCGGCCCGCTCCAGGATCCGCTGGTCGGCGTCGACGAGGGGCCGGTCTGGTCGCAGCACCAGCGCGCCGAGGTTCTCCGCACCCGCCACGACCGCGGCGAGCCAGAGCGGTCCCCGCCGGACGCTGCGGCCTTCGGTACGGGAGGCGGCGAGCGCCTCCGCGAAGGCGCTGGCGTCCGGTGGGTCCAGGACGCCGACGCTGGCCTGCCGGCGGCCGTCGGCGTCCAGGACCAGCAGGTCGCCGCCGAGCACCTCGGTGACGACCTCGGCGATGTCCTCGACGCCGGCGCCGCGCAGGACGAGGGCCGTCATGCGGTCGTGGGCCGCGGCGGCGCGCTCGACGGAGTCGCTGTGGGCGCGGACCATGCCGTTGGCGGCGGAGAGCTCCTCCAGGGCCGCCTGGGTCTCGCCGAGCAGCCGCGCGGTGTCGATGGCGACGGCGGCGTTCGCGGCGAGCGAGACGAGCAGCGACACCTCTTCGCGGGCGAACGGGCGGGCGGAGCGGTTCGCGGCGTACAGGACGCCGATGATGCGCGAGCCGAGCCGCAGCGGCACCCCGAGGATCGCGACGAGGCCCTCCTCGCCGACGCCGGCGTCGATGTCGCCGGTGTGCCGGAAGCGGGCGTCCTCGGGGTAGTTCGCCGTCACGTACGGGCTGCCGGTCTGCGCGACGAGCCCGCCGAGCCCGGCACCCATCGGCAGCCGCAGGGCCTGGAACTTGGCGGAGATCGAGCCGTCGGTGACCCGCATGTAGGTGTCGCCGTGCTGCTCGTCGTTGAGCGTCATGTACGCCACGTCGGCGCCGAGCAGCGTGCGGGCGCGGTGCACGATCGCGGCGAGGACGGCGTCGACGTCGCGGAGGCCGGCGAGGTCGCTGGCGGTGTCGAAGAGGCCGGACAGCTCCTCCTCGCGGCGCCGCCGGCGCTCCAGCAGCGCCCGGACGCGCAGGGCGACGATCTTCGCCTGCTCCAGCTCGGCGAGGCGGTCCGGCGGCAGGCCGGCGTTGCGGGCGGCGACGAGCGGGCCCTCGAACTCGACGGCGGCGGCCTCCCGCGCGAGCAGCTCCAGGTACTCCAGCATCGTCACACCCCCATTGTGCTAGTGCGCGGTCCAGCCGCCGTCGATCGCGACCGACGCGCCGGTGATGAACCCGGCCGCGTCGGTGCACAGGTACGCGACGAGCTCGGCGACCTCGGACGGCTCGATCAACCGCTTGATCGCCGCGCTGGTGAGCATGATCTTCTCCACGACCTCGGTCTCGTCGATGCCGTGGGTGGCCGCCTGCGCGGCGATCTGGCCCTCGACGAGGGGGGTGCGCACGTAGGACGGGTTGATGCAGTTGCTCGTGACGCCGTGCGGTGCGCCTTCCAGGGCGACGGTCTTGGAGAGGCCTTCGAGGGCGTGCTTCGCCGTCACGTACGCCGACTTGAACGGCGACGAGCGCAGGCCGTGCACGGAGGAGATGTTGACGACGCGGCCCCATCCCCGCGCGTACATGTGCGGCAGGACCCGCCGGGTGAGCCGGAACGGCGCCTCCACCATGACGGTCTGGATGTAGGCGAAGCGCTCCGGCGGGAACTCCTCCAGCGGCGCGACGTGCTGCAGCCCGGCGTTGTTGACCAGGATGTCCGCGTCCCAGTGGCCGTCGAGCAGCCGCTCGGCGGCGGACAGGTCGGAGAGGTCGGCGACCACCGGGATCAGCCCGATCTCGTCGGCGAGGAGCTCGAGCGACGAAGCGTCACGGTCGACGGCGACCACCTTCGCCCCGGCGGCGGCCAGGCGGACGGCGACGCCGCGGCCGATGCCGCTGCCCGCGCCCGTCACCAGTGCGGTCCGGCCACGCAGGTCCAGGGAGACCACCTGGTGCGGCGGGACGGGATGTGGCGTCGTCATGGCGGGAAACGTACGAGCCTTCGCGCGTGGGTCCCATGGGGGCCGCCCACATACCTTCGCCGCACTCGGTGTGTGTGTCGCGTCGCCGGGACCGATGTGGCGTCGGCTACTGTGTCGAACACACGTATGAGGGGGTCTGAGGGGGTCACGGTGCGCGTGCTGGGGGTCGACCCGGGGCTGACCCGGTGCGGGGTCGGCGTGGTCGAGGGCGTGCCCGGCAAGCCGTGCAAGCTCGTGCACTACGAGGTCGTCACCAGCGACCCGGACACGGACCTGGCGCACCGGCTGCTCAACCTCGACGAGCGGCTGACCGCCCTCGTCGCCGAGCACCGTCCCGAGTCGGTCGCCGTGGAGCGGGTCTTCAGCCAGCACAACGTCCGCACCGTCATGGGCACCGCCCAGGCGGGCGCCGTCGCGATCCTGGTCGCCGCGCGGGCCGGCCTGCCGGTGCAGACCTACACGCCGAGCGAGGTCAAGGCCGCCGTGAGCGGCAACGGCTCCGCCGACAAGGCGCAGGTGACGGCGATGGTCACCCGGCTGCTGCGGCTGACGGTCGCGCCCCGCCCCGCCGATGCCGCCGACGCCCTCGCTCTGGCAATCTGTCATGTCTGGAGGGGCGGCACCAGGGACCGCATCCAGGCGGCGCTGAGGAGAGCACGATGATCGCGAGTGTGCGGGGGCGGGTCGCCGCCGTGTCGCCGGACGGGGCCGTGATCGAGGTGGGCGGGGTCGGCCTCGCCGTGCAGTGCTCGCCGCACGTGCTCGCCGACCTGCGGGTCGGGCAGGAGGCGCGGCTCGCCACGTCGCTGATCGTGCGCGAGGACTCGCTGACCCTGTACGGCTTCGCCGACGACGAGGCCAAGCAGCTGTTCGAGCTGCTGCAGACCGCGTCCGGGGTCGGGCCGCGCCTCGCCCAGGCGGTCCTCGCCGTGCACACCCCCGAGGTCGTGCGCCGGGCGATCGCCGGCAACGACACGTCGACGCTGACCCGGGTGCCGGGCATCGGCAAGAAGGGCGCGGAGCGGCTCGTCCTGGAGCTGCGCGACAAGATCGGCGCGCTGCCCGGCGACGGCGCGGCGCTCGTCGGGGTCGGCGCCGGCGCGGCGTGGGCCGAGCAGGTCCGCCAGGCGCTCACCGGCCTCGGCTGGACCGCCGGGCAGGCCGACCAGGCCGTCGCCGCCGTCGCCGAGCAGCTCGACGGGGGCACCGTCCCGCCGGTGCCGGTGCTGCTGAAGCAGGCGATCCGCATGCTGGGCACCATCCGGTGACCGACCCTCTCGTCAGTGCCTATGCCGGGGAGGACGACCGGGCCGCCGAGCAGAGCGTCCGGCCGAAGCGGCTCGCCGAGCTGATCGGCCAGCACCGGGTCCGGGAGCAGCTCGACCTGCTGCTGCAGAGCGCCCTGCGGCGCGGCAGCCCGCCGGACCACATCCTGCTGTCCGGCCCGCCGGGGCTCGGCAAGACGACCCTCGCGATGATCGTCGCCGCGGAGCTGTCCGCCGGCCTGCGGATGACCAGCGGCCCGGCGATCGAGCGCGCCGGCGACCTCGCCGCGGTGCTGACCAGCCTGTCCGAGGGCGACGTGCTGTTCATCGACGAGATCCACCGCATCGCGAAGCCCGCCGAGGAGCTGCTGTACAGCGCCATGGAGGACTTCCGCGTCGACGTCGTCGTCGGCAAGGGCCCCGGGGCGACCGCGATCCCGCTCGACGTGGAGCCCTTCACGCTGGTCGGCGCGACGACCCGCAGCGGTCTGCTCACCGGCCCGATGCGGGACCGCTTCGGGTTCGTCGGCCAGCTGGAGTTCTACGACCCGGACGAGCTGGAGCTGATCATCGCCCGGTCCGCGCGGATCCTGGACGTGCCGATCACCGACGAGGGCTCCGTCGAGATCGGGCGGCGCTCCCGCGGCACACCACGCATCGCCAACCGGCTGCTGCGCCGCGTCCGCGACTACGCCGAGGTGCGGGGCACCGGCGTGGTCGACCTGGCCGCCGCGAAGGCCGCCCTCGCCGTCTACGACGTCGACGAGCTCGGTCTGGACCGGCTGGACCGGGCGGTGCTGCGCGCGCTGATCCGCCAGGGCGGGGGACCGGTAGGGCTGTCGACCATCGCCGTCGCCGTCGGTGAGCAACCCGACACCGTCGAAGAGGTCTGTGAACCTTTCCTGCTGCGGACGGGTCTGCTCGCCCGCACACCGCGTGGGCGGGTGGCCACGCCGAGTGCCTGGCGCCATCTCGGTCTCCCAGTCCCCGCTGGTACCGTCGGTGGCGGGACCCACGCAGGGGGACTATCGCCGCAAATGCCCGATCTTTTCAGCTTGGAGCCGTAGCGTCCCAAGCTGTCGTGATCGGACCGTGATAGATGCCGGTCTGCGTGTCTTCCGACACACCGACTAGACTCGCCGCGGTCCGCCGCGCGGACTTCATACTTCGCTCGGGCCGCCCAGGCAACTGGGTTCCGAGCCGACCGGAAGGCATGATCGTGCTGTTCGCCGAGGCGCAGGGTTCAGGGGGCGGCGGCTTGTCAAGTTTGCTGCTGATCGTCGGGGTCTTCGTCCTGATCTACTTCATGATGATCCGCCCCCAGCAGAAGCGCCGCCGGGAAGTCCAGAACATGCAGTCCACGATGGACATCGGCGACGAGATCATCACGGTGGGTGGCCTGTATGGCACGATCCGTGGGATCGACGACGAGAGTGTCCTGCTGGAGATCGCGCCCGGCGTCACCGCCAGATACGCCAAGGCTGCGATCGGCAAGGTGAACCAGAAGGCCGTCAGCGACGACGCCGTCGACGACGAGGTCACCGAGACGGCGGACGAGGAACCGGCGCCCGGGGCCACACCCAAGTCGATCGACTGACCGCCACCACGAACAAGCACGCCGCGCACCCCGCCGGCGCTAGTGCAGGGAGACCCGACAGCCGTGGCACAACCTCAGGCACCGATGCACCCGGGCCGTCAGCTCGGTGTGCTCGGCACCATCTTCGTTCTGCTCGCCATCTGGGTGTGGTTCGGCGGTGACGGCGGCTGGCGCGACCGGCTTGAGCCGAACCTCGGCCTCGACCTCATCGGCGGGACCACGGTCACGCTGCAGGCGAAGACCGACACCGGCAAGCCGCCCACAAAAGAGCAGATGAACACGGCCAAGGACATCATCGACAACCGGGTCAACGGCCTCGGTGTCTCTGAGGCCGAGGTGCTGATCGAGGGCGACACCAACATCGTCGTCTCCCTGCCCGGCAAGAGCGACGACCGGCTGAAGCAGATCGGCCAGACCGCCGAGCTGCGCTTCCGCACGGTGCTCGGGCAGACCCAGGACATCGGCGACACCAAGCCGTCGGCGTCCGCGTCGCCCTCGGCGTCCGGGTCCGCGCCCGCCTCGCCCTCGGCGTCGGGGTCGGCGTCCTCCAGCGCGAAGCCGTCCACGTCGGCCTCCGCCTCAGCGCCCGCGTCCTCGGCTCCGGCGTCCTCCGCCGCGCCGTCCGCGTCGGGTTCCGCCTCATCCGCGGCCCCCGTGGCGGCGGACGTCGCGCAGCTGCGCGCCGAGGTGCAGAAGAAGCTCGGCGACTCGGTCCTGGCGGCCGCCGCGGCCGAGACCGCGCCGGTCGACCTGTCCGCCGACCCGGCCAAGGCCCAGCTCTACGCGCCGTTCAAGACGCTGACGCCCGAAGAGGTCGCGGTCCTGCCGCCGTCGATCCAGTTCAACATCCCGTTCATCACGTGCGCCCAGCTCGACAAGCGCCCGGTCGGCTCGATCCGCAAGGAGGACCAGCCCGCCGTCGCGTGCCAGCCCGGCGTCAAGTACAACCTCGACGTCGCCAAGGTGCTCGGCACCGACGTGTCGAAGGCCGACTCGTCGATCGACTCGACCAACGGCAAGTGGATCGTCACGATCTCCTTCAAGAGCGGCGGCCAGGACCGGTGGACGGACCTGACCCGCGAGGCCTACAACAACGGCACCGACAGCAAGCAGGTCGCCGTCGTGCTGGACAACACGGTCGTCTCCGCGCCGGTCATCGAGAGCGTCATCCCCGGCGACGCGCGGATCACGGGCCAGTTCACCAAGCGTGACACCGAGCTGCTCGCCAACCAGCTGCAGTACGGCGCGCTCCCGCTGTCCTTCATCCCGCAGGACGCGCAGAGCATCTCCGCCACCCTGGGCAGCTCGCACCTGGAGGCGGGCGTCCTCGCCGCCGGCATCGGCCTGCTGCTGGTCGTGCTCTACTCGTTCTTCTACTACCGGCTCCTCGGCCTCGTCATCACGCTCAGCCTCGTGCTGTCCGGCGCGATGGTCTACATGGCCCTGATCGTCCTCGGCCGGACCATGGGCTTCACCCTGACGCTCGCCGGTTTCGCCGGCTTCATCGTGTCGCTGGGCGTCGCCGCCGACTCGTTCGTCATCTACTTCGAACGGCTCAAGGACGAGATCCGGGAAGGCCGCAGCCCGCGCAGCGCGGTGCCGCGCGCATGGGTCCGGGCCCGCCGCACGATCATCTCCGCCAACGCGATCACCCTGCTCGCCGCCGCGGTGCTGTACTTCTTCTCCATCGGCTCGGTCAAGGGCTTCGCGTTCGCCCTGGGCGTCGCGACCATCCTCGACCTGGTCGTCGTCTTCCTGTTCCGCCATCCGATCATGACGTTGTTCGCGCGCAGCAAAGCGTTCTTGTCGCCGAGGGTCTCCGGCCTCGGCCGGATCGTCGCCGACCAGCAGCGTCCAGGCACCGGTGTGGCGTCCTCCGCCCCCCGTCGTAACCGCCCGAAGGAGGTCTGACGATGAGTGGCAAAGGTGGCATCGCAGCCCGGCTCTACCGTGGTGAAGCCAACGTCAACGTCGTCGGCCGCCGGCGGCTCTGGTTCATGGTCGCCGGGATCGCCCTGCTGATCGCGATCGGCAGCATGGTGTTCAAGGGCTTCACGCTCGGCATCGAGTTCGAGGGTGGCAACCAGTACAACGTGCCGGTGAGCGTCGGCACGCTGGACTCGGTCGAGAAGGCGTTCGGCGACGCCGGTGTCGAGGTCAAGACGGGCCAGACGGTCGGTGACAAGCAGTACGTCATCAAGACCGAGCTGATCACCGACGCGGCCCGGCAGACCGAGATCAAGGAGAAGGTGGCCGACACCTTCAACATCGACCCGGCCCAGATCAGCGACAGCGCCGTCAGCACCTCCTGGGGCGGTCAGGTCACCAACAAGGCCCTCCTGAGCCTGGTGATCTTCCTGGCGCTGGTGACGGCCTACCTGGTGTTCCGCTTCGAGTGGCGGATGGCGGTCGCGGCGATCGCGTCGCTGCTGCTCGACCTCGTGCTCACCGGCGGCGTCTACTCGCTCGTCGGCTTCGAGGTCACCCCCTCCACCGTCATCGGCTTCCTCACGATCCTCGGTTTCGCGCTGTACGACGTCGTCGTCGTGTTCGACAAGGTGCAGGAGAACACCCGGGGCATCACGGGCAACAACAACAGCACCTACAGCGAGGCCGCCAACCTGGCGGTCAACCAGACCCTGATGCGCTCCATCAACACCGGTCTGGTCGCGCTGCTGCCCGTCGGCGGTCTGCTCTTCATCGGTGCCGGTCTCCTCGGCGCCGGCACGCTGAAGGACCTCGGCCTGGTGCTCTTCATCGGCATGGGCGTCGCGGTCTACTCGTCGATCTTCTTCGCCACGCCCGTCCTGGCGGAGCTCAAGGTCCGCGAGCCGCGGCTGATGGCGCACGAGGCCCGCGTGGCGAACCGCCGCACGGCCCTGGCCAAGCAGGCCACCCAGGCGCCCGTCGTCGACAGCGACGGCGTGGAGATCGGCCGGTCGGGGGAGCGCTCCGAGCTGGCCGGCGCGGCGCCCCGCCCGGGTGCCCGGCCCAGCAACCGTCCCGGGCAGCCGAAGCGCCCGCGGGCGGGCGGCCGGCCCGGCACCGGCCGGCGCTGAGGTTCACCAAATTCCGTTCACCGGCACGGGCGTCGCTTCGCAAGCGGCGCCCGTGCCGCATTTCGCCTGGAGGTAGTTCGGTGGAGATCTCGGAGCTGATCGCGAGCAAGGCCGTCGACGTGCCCGACTTTCCCAAGCCCGGCATCCTGTTCAAGGACCTGATGCCGCTGTTCTCCGACGGGCCGGCGTTCGCCGCCGTCATCGACGCGATCATCGCCGAGCACGGCGCGGACAGCTTCGACGTGGTCGCCGGGATCGAGGCCCGGGGCTTCGTGATCGCCGCCGCCGTCGCGTACGCCACCGGCAAGGGCGTCGTCCCGGTGCGCAAGGCCGGCAAGCTGCCCCGCACGGTCGTCTCGGCCAGCTACGCCCTGGAGTACGGCGAGGCCGCCCTGGAGGTGCACGAGGACGCCTTCGCCGCCGGTGAGCGCGTCCTCGTCGTCGACGACGTGCTGGCGACCGGTGGCACCGCCGAGGCCGCCCTCGGACTCGTCGAACGCGCGGGCGGACGGGTCAGCGGCTTCAGCGTGCTGCTGGAGCTGGGCTTCCTCGACGGGCGGTCCCGGATCGCGCCACGTCCGGTTCATGCCCTGCTGACCGTCTCCTGACCCGGGTTCCGGCGGTTGTTCCGCCCTTTTGGAGCCTGGGAATGTCGGTGGGGGCGGGTACGCTTGCGGTTCATGCGTTGACGGCGATGAGGAGCGGCCGGTGACCGGCGACATCGCATCCCCGAAGGGGGGTACGGTCAAGCGGATGGGCGCTGCGTCGACACCGGAGGCGGTCCACGTGCAGGACGACCAGCAACACGCACCGCAGGGCACCGAGCCTGAGACGGCCGAGGCAGGCGGTGTCGTGCTGCAGTTCCCGACCCCCGACGGCGGCGTGGTGCACAACCGGCGCTCGACCGACCCCGGCTACACCGGGACGCAGCCCGCGGCGCAGCCCTCGGCGCAGCCCGCCATGCCGGCGCGCAAGCCCGTGGACGATCTCGGTGAGGACACCGAGGACCTGACCGAGGCGGCCAACTCGATGGCCGGCACCGCCCTGGGCCTGGTCGGCGCCGCGCCGACCGGCCGGCGGGTCCGGGCGCGCCTGGCCAGGTTCAACGCGCCGTGGCAGAGCCCGTCGGTCAGCGAGGTCCTCGAGCCCCTCATCGCGCAGCACAAGGCCAGCCACCCGAAGGCCGACGTCCGGCTGCTCCAGCGCGCGTATGACATGGCCGAGCACTTCCACAAGGGGCAATACCGTAAGTCCGGCGACCCGTACATCACGCATCCCCTCGCGGTCGCCACGATTCTCGCCGACCTGGGCATGGACACCACGACCCTGGTCGCGGCGCTGCTGCACGACACGATCGAGGACACCGAATACACCATCGAGCGCATCCAGGTCGACTTCGGCGGCGAGGTCACGCTCCTCGTCGACGGCGTCACCAAGCTCGACAAGGTCAAGCTCGGCGACGCGGCCAAGGCCGAGACGATCCGCAAGATGGTCGTCGCCATGGCCAAGGACCCCCGCGTCCTGGTCATCAAGCTCGCCGACCGGCTGCACAACATGCGCACCCTGACCTTCCTGCCCCGCCCCAAGCAGGAGCAGAAGGCCAAGGAGACCCTGGAGATCCTGGCGCCGCTCGCGCACCGCCTCGGTATGAACACGATCAAGTGGGAGCTGGAGGACCTCGCGTTCCGCACGCTCTTCCCGAAGCGGTTCGACGAGATCAGCCGGCTCATCGCCGAGCACACCCCGCAGCGCGACTCGCTGTTGCGCACCGTGACCCAGAAGGTCGCCACCGACCTCAAGTCGGCGAAGATCAAGTCGGAGGTCACCGGCCGGCCGAAGCACCTCTACTCCGTCTACCAGAAGATGATCGTCCGGGGCCGCGACTTCGGCGACATCTACGACCTCGTCGGCGTGCGCATCCTCGTCGACACGGTCCGCGACTGCTACGCGGCACTCGGTGTCATCCACGCGAACTGGCAGCCAGTCCCGGGCCGGTTCAAGGACTACATCGCGATGCCGAAGTTCAACATGTACCAGTCGCTGCACACCACCGTGATCGGCCCCACCGGCAAGCCCGTCGAGCTGCAGATCCGCAGCTATGCGATGCACCGCACCGCCGAATACGGCATCGCCGCGCACTGGCGCTACAAGGAGTCGAAGAACGCCACGATCGCCGGCCCGCCCGCCCACATCGACGAGATGACGTGGCTGCGGCAGCTGCTGGACTGGCAGCGGGAGGCGAGCGACCCGTCGGAGTTCCTCGACGCGCTGCGCTTCGACCTGTCCAGCCAGGAGGTCTACGTCTTCACCCCGAAGGGCGACGTGATCGCCCTGACGACGGGCTCGACCCCGGTCGACTTCGCGTATGCGGTGCACACCGAGGTCGGTCACAAGTGCATCGGCGCCCGGGTCAACGGCAAGCTCGTCCCTCTCGAGAGCACGCTGTCCAACGGCGACGTCATCGAGATCTTCACCTCGAAGTCGGAGACCGCCGGCCCGACGCAGGACTGGCTCGGCTTCGTCAAGAGCCCCCGGGCCCGCACCAAGATCCGGCAGTATTTCAACAAGGAGCGCCGCGAGGAGGCGATCGAGGCCGGCAAGGAGGCGATCGTCAAGGCCATGCGCAAGCAGGGCCTGCCCCTGCAGCGCCTCCTGACCTCCGAGTCCCTCATGACGATCGCCCGCGAGCTGCACCTCGCCGACGTCGCGGCGTTGTATGCCGCCGTCGGCGACGGCCAGGCCTCGGCCCAGTCGATCGTCCAGCGCCTCGTCGCCGGCTACGGCGGCGAGGAGGGAGCCGTCGAGGACATCGCCGAGACCGCCACCCCGACCCGCCCGGCCCGCACCCGCACCGCCGCCTCCGACCCCGGCGTCGAGGTCCTCGGCGTCGACGACGTCTGGATCAAGCTCGCCCGCTGCTGCACCCCGGTCCCCGGCGACGCCGTCTTCGGCTTCGTCACCCGCTCCGGCGGCGTCAGCGTCCACCGCGACGACTGCGCCAACGCCGGCGACCTCAAGGAGCAGCCGGAGCGCGTCCTCGAGGTCAACTGGAAGCCCACCAGCGCCTCCACGTTCCTCGTCGCCATCCAGGTCGAGGCCCTGGACCGCCACAAGCTCCTCGCCGACGTCACCCGTGTGCTCTCCGAGGAGCGCGTCAACATCCTCTCCGCCACCGTGACGACGACCCGCGACAGGGTGGCGATCAGCAGGTTCAGCTTCGAGATGGCCGACCCGAAACACCTCAACCATCTCCTGGCCGCGGTCCGCCGCATCGACGGTGTCTACGACGCCTACCGCGTCACCTCGGGCGCCTGACCACCCTTCCCGCACCGCAGGCCTCCAGCAGGACCTGCTGGCTCGCCTGCTGCCGCGCGGAGCCGCTCGCCGCCGACAGCGTGGTGGATCGCTGGGTCAGGACGACAGCGATCCACCGGGTAGTCGGGAGTGCGGGGGAGTCTCCCAGGAAGCAAAGCGGAGCCGTGACCGGGGAACCCCTGCGTACGAACCGCCTCGGGACATGAGAAAAGGGCCGCAGCTCACCGGAGTGAGCCGCGGCCCTTGCCTACGAGCAGAGCGTCAGCTCGCGGCGCTCATCGTCAGGGCGTTGACTTTGACCTCGGTCTTCGGGGCGCCGTCGCCCGAGGCGCCGGCGGCCGGGTCGGCCGACGGGTCGGCGACGGTGCCGGCCTCGGCGACCTTCTTGACCAGGTCGAGGCCCTCGGTGACACGGCCGAGGACCGTGTAGTCGGCCGACAGGGACTCGATGTCCTTGTAGACGATGAAGAACTGGCTGCCGCTGCTGGCCGGGTTCTGGGTCTTGGCAATCGCGACCATGCCCTCGGTGTACGCGGGGCGGCGGCCGGTCGGCAGGTTCTCCTCGGCGTAGCGGTACGTCGGGCCGCCGAGGCTGGTGCCGGACGGGTCGCCGCACTGCAGCACGTAGATGCTCTGGGTCACCAGGCGGTGGCACTTCGAGCCGTCGAAGAACTTCTTGCTGGCCAGGTACGTGAAGCTGGCGGCCGCGCAGGGGGCGTTGGCGGTGTCCACCTTGATCTTGATGGTGCCGACGCTGGTGTCCATGGTCATGGTCTGGGACCCGGTGCGGGGCTCGCCGGACGTGGGCGGGGTGCCGACGTCCTTCACCTCTTTGGGGATCTCCGGGGCGGGCGACGCGGACGGGTCGACCAGCGGCAGCCAGGTGCAGCTGGTCGAGGCCGCCGAGGCCGAGGCGGACGGGTCCGCGCTCGCCGTGGTGTTCTTGTCGTCGCCCTTGGTCAGGACGACCACCAGCCACGCCACGCCGAGCAGGACCACCAACCCGCCCGCCGTCGCGGCGATCGTCGTGTTCCTGCGCCGGCGGCCGGCTGAACGCTCGGCGCGGTCGGCCATCTCCCGCTCCAGCCGCGCACGCGCTGCGGCGCGCTGGCGGTCCCGGTTGGAGGTCACGGTTGGTACTCCTTGCTCAGCAGGGATTGGGGTGGAGTTACGACTTGCTGGAAGCGCTGGCCGCCGGGCTGGCGGAGGTCGACGCGGCCGGCGCGGAGACGGACGGCGCCGCGGCGGGCGTCGGGTCCTCCTGCGGCGCGACGTCGGTGACCGTCAGCGAGCTGATCTTGGCCTCGGTCTTCGGCTTGCCGTCGCCCGCGGGCTCGGAGCCACCCTCGCCGATCTTGGCCAGGACGTCCATGCCGCCGACGATCGTGCCGAAGACGGTGTAGTTCGGCGGCAGCTTGATGTCCTTGAAGACCAGGAAGAACTGGCTGCCGTTGGTGTCGGCGCCGGAGTTGGCCATCGCGACGGTGCCGGCCGGGTAGAGCACGCTCGTGTCCGGCTGCGCCGACGGGTCCGCGGAGGCCGAGGACGACGGCGCCGCGGCGGGCGGCGGGTTGTTCTCGTCCGGGAAGCGGTACGCCGGGCCGCCGCTGCCGGTCCCCGACGGGTCGCCGCACTGCAGCAGCGAGTCGTTGAGCATCCGGTGGCAGGTCGTGTTGTCGAAGAACTTCTTGCCCGCCAGGTACGTGAAACTCTCCACGGTGCACGGCGCCTTGCTCGGGTCGAGCTTGGTCGTCACCGTGCCCTGGCCGAGCGCGACCGTCATCGTCTTCACGCCGTTGCGAACGACATCGTTGGTCCGCGGCTTGCCCACGTCGGTCACACCGTTGCCGGCGTCGATCGGGGTCCAGGCGCACTCGGAAGCGCGGATCGGCTCGGGGTCGAACCCGCCGGTCTTCCAGATCACGGCCAAGACCAGCAGGGTGAGTGCCACCGCCCCGCCGATGCCGGCCTGCCATTGCCGACGACGCCTCGCCGATGCCGCCCGACGGGCGATCTGCCGCTCGGTCTTCGCCCGCGCCAAGGCGCGTTGCCGGCTCTTACTGGAAGCCACCTGTGCTCCCCTCCAGGAAAATACGTTTGGGTGCCACGTCACACGCCCGCCAGAGTGTACGGGTAGAAACCGGAATGATGGTCGCCGCCCGGTCACGGTTCGCTGTACCTGACCTCCGGATAGGGTCTGAGGTGTCAATGCGAGGACATCGACGGACCCTGAAACCGTCAAATCCAGAGGGAGGACAGCCGTCTTGCTGGTCGCCGGTTTTCCCGCCGAAGCGTTCGGGACCAACTGCTACGTGGTCGCTCCCGCGCCCGGTGAGCAGTGCGTCGTCATCGATCCCGGGATCGGGGTCGTCGACCGCCTCGAGGCCGTGCTCGCCGAGCACCGCCTCCAGCCCGCCGCTGTCCTGCTCACCCATGGCCACCTGGACCACACGTTCTCCGTCACGCCGGTCTGCGGTGCGCGCGGCATCACGGCATACATCCACCCGGACGACAACGAGATGCTCGCCGACCCGACGAAGGGGCTCGGCACCGACCTTACCGCGCTGTTCGGCGGCAGGCTGACCTGGACCGAGCCCGAGGACGTGGCGCCCCTCGAGGACGGCCTGGTGCTCAAGATCGCCGGACTCGAGCTGGTCGTCGACCACGCGCCGGGCCACACCCGCGGCTCCGTGATGTTCCGCGGCGCCGAGGAGATCTTCACCGGCGACGTGCTGTTCAAGGACTCGATCGGCCGCACCGACCTGCCCGGCGGCAGCATGCCGCAGATGATCGCGAGCCTGCGCGACAAGGTGCTCACGCTTCCCGACGAGCTCGTGGTGCTGCCCGGTCACGGGCCGGGCACCACGATCGGCCGGGAACGCGGCAGCAACCCCTACCTCCGCGAAGCGAAGAACTCCCCGAACAAAGGCTGGTAGCGACCGATGACCCGTCCCACGCCGCTGTCCGGGTTCCCGGAGTGGCTCCCCGAGCAGCGCCTCGCCGAGCAGCAGGTCCTGGACAGGCTGCGGCGCACCTTCGAGCTGTACGGCTTCTCGCCCCTGGAGACGCGCGCGGTCGAGCCCCTCGACCAGCTGCTGCGCAAGGGCGAGACCTCCAAGGAGGTCTACACGCTGCGCCGGCTGCAGGCCGCCGACGGGGAAGACGAGCAGAGCCTCGGGCTGCACTTCGACCTGACCGTCCCGTTCGCGCGGTATGTCCTTGAGAATGCCGGCAAGCTGCAGTTCCCGTTCCGCCGGTACCAGATCCAGAAGGTCTGGCGGGGGGAGCGGCCGCAGGAAGGCCGCTATCGCGAGTTCCTGCAGGCCGACATCGACATCGTCGACCGTGACACGCTGCCCTCCCACTACGAGGCCGAGATCCCGCTGGTGATCGGCGACGCGCTGCGGTCACTGCCGATCCCGCCGGTCAAGATCCTGGTGAACAACCGGAAGTTGTGTGAGGGGTTCTACCGGGGTCTCGGCATCGAGGACCCGGAAGAAATTCTCAGAATAGTCGACAAATTGGACAAAATTGGTCCAAACGCTGTTGCGGACGAAATCGCGCAGAAGCACACGGAGGCGCAGGCCTTGGCGTGTCTCGCGCTCGCCGGGATCACCGCGCTGGACGCGTCCTTCGCCGACGAGGTCCGCAAGCTCGGCGTCGAGCACCCGCTGCTCGACGAGGGCGTCGCCGAGCTCACCGCCGTCGTGGAGACCGCCCGCGAGCACAGCCCCGGCCTGGTCCAGGCGACCCTGAAGATCGCCCGCGGCCTCGACTACTACACCGGCACCGTCTACGAGACCGAGCTCGCCGGGTTCGAGCGGTTCGGTTCGATCTGCTCCGGTGGGCGGTACGACAACCTCGCCAGCGCGGGCCGGGACGTCTTCCCGGGCGTCGGCATCTCCATCGGCGTCTCCCGCCTGCTGGGCCTGCTGTTCAAGGCCGACGCGCTCGGCGTCTCGCGGCCCGTGCCCACCGCGGTCCTCGTCGCGTTGTGGAGCGAGGAGGAGCGGGCCGTCAGCAACCGGATCGCCGCCTCGCTGCGGGCGCGCGGGATCGCGACGGAGGTGGCACCCGTGCCGGCGAAACTCGGCAAGCAGATCCGCCACGCCGAACGGCGCGGCATCCCGTTCGTCTGGTTCCCCGCCAACGGGGAGAACCCGGACCAGGTGAAGGACATCAGGAGCGGGGAGCAGGTCGACGCCGAAGGGTGGGCACCCCCGGCCGAGGACATGGCCCCGACCCTGCGGTGACAGAATGACCAGGGCTAGTACTAGGACCTGCCCACGCCCGAAGGAGAGAGAAATCCCGTGATCCGATCCCATCAGTCCGGCGCCCTGCGGGCCGGCGACGCCGGCACGACCGTGACGCTCGCCGGCTGGGTGGCCCGCCGGCGCGACCACGGCGGCGTGATCTTCGTGGATCTCCGGGACGCCTCCGGCGTGGTCCAGGTCGTCTTCCGCGAGGACATGCAGGTCGCGCACGCGCTGCGCAACGAATACTGCGTGCTCGTCACCGGCGAGGTGCGCGCCCGGCCCGAGGGCAACGAGAACCCCGACCTGCCGACCGGCGCGGTCGAGGTCGTCGCCACCGCCCTCGAGGTGCTGTCCGAGGCCGCGCCGCTGCCGCTGCCGGTGGACGACGGCGACGCCGCCAGCGACGACGTCCGCTACCGCTACCGCTACCTCGACCTGCGCCGCTCCGGCCCGCACAAGGCGATGAAGCTGCGCTCCCGGGCCAACCAGATCGCCCGCAACCTCCTCGCGGACCGTGACTTCGTCGAGGTCGAGACCCCGACGCTGACCCGCTCCACGCCCGAGGGCGCCCGCGACTTCCTGGTCCCGGTCCGGCTGCAGCCCGGCACCTGGTACGCGTTGCCGCAGTCGCCGCAGCTGTTCAAGCAGCTGCTCATGGTCGGCGGCCTGGAGCGGTACTACCAGATCGCCCGCTGCTACCGCGACGAAGGCTTCCGGGCCGACCGGCAGCCGGAGTTCACGCAACTGGACATCGAGATGTCGTTCGTGACCCAGGACGACATCATCGAGCTCGGCGAGTCGATCGTGCGTGCCCTGTGGTCCGACCTCGCCGGGCACGAGATCACCGCCGAGATCCCGAAGCTGACCTGGCACGACGCCCTCGCGCGGTACGGCTCCGACAAGCCCGACCTGCGGTACTCCGTCGAGCTGACCGAACTGACGGACCACCTGCGCGGCACCGAGTTCCGCGTCTTCGCCGGCGCGATCGACGGCGGCGGCTACGTCGGCGCGGTCGTCATGCCCGGCGGCGCCGCGCAGACCCGCAAGGAGCTCGACGGCTGGCAGGACTGGGCCAAGGCACGCGGCGCCCGCGGCCTCGCCTACGTGGTGCTGGACGCCGAGACCGGCGAGCCGAAGGGCCCGGTCGCGAAGAACCTGTCCGCGGAGCACCTGGCCGGCCTCGCCGACGCCGTCGGCGCCAAGCCCGGCGACGCGGTGTTCTTCGCCGCCTCCGCCGAGCGGCGCGAGGCGCAGGAGCTGCTCGGCGCGGCCCGCATCGAGATCGCCAAGCGGGCGAAGCTCGTCGACGAGTCCGCGTGGTCGTTCTGCTGGGTCGTCGACGCGCCCATGTTCGAGCCGACCGACCCCGACGCCGGCGGCACCGGCGGCGGCGCGAAGGGCTGGACGGCCGTGCACCACCCGTTCACCTCGCCCAACCGGGAGTGGATCGACCGGTTCGAGGAGTCGCCGGGCGAGGCGCTCGCCTACGCGTACGACATCGTCTGCAACGGCAACGAGATCGGCGGCGGCTCGGTCCGTATCCACCGCGGCGACGTGCAGCGGAGGGTCTTCGACATCCTCGGCATCGGCGCGGAGGACGCGGCGGACAAGTTCGGCTTCCTGCTCGAGGCGTTCAAGTACGGCCCGCCGCCGCACGCCGGCATCGCCTTCGGCTGGGACCGCATCTGCATGCTCCTCGCGGGCGCGGACTCGATCCGTGAGGTGATCGCGTTCCCGAAGACCGGCGGCGGCTTCGACCCGCTGACCGGCGCGCCGACCCCGATCACCGCGCAGCAGCGCGCCGAGGCGGGCGTGGACGGCAAGCCGAAGGCAGAGGCGAAGGTCGAGGCGAAGGCAGAGGCGAAGGCTTGACGGTGCTCGTGACCGGCGCCTCCGGGTATCTCGGAGGCGCCGTCGCCGCCCTGTGCGGGGCCGTGCCGGCGCCGAGGACCGACGTCAGGGACCTGGCCGCCCTTTCGGCATTGTTCGCGTCGGTACGACCAGCGACCGTCATCCACACGGCAACCGTCCTGGGCAACAACGGCGGGTCCCCCGAGGACCTCTGGGCCGTCGTCGCGGCCGGTGCCGCCAACGTCGCGGTCGCCGCGCGGTCGGCCGGCGCCCGGCTCGTGCACGTCTCCTCCGACGCCGTGTTCGCCGGGCGTGACACGCCGTACACGGAGGCGGACGCGCCGTCGCCGGTCTTCGAGTACGGCGCCGCGAAGGCCGCCGCCGAGGAGGCCGTCGCCGCCGTCGACCCGGGCGCCGCGATCGTGCGGACCTCCCTGATCGTCTCCGGCGGCCGGGGTCCGCTGTCCCGCCACGAGCAGACCTGCCTCGCCCTGGCCTCGGGCGTGACCGCGGGGGCCCTGTTCACCGACGAGATCCGCTGCCCGATCGCCGTCGACGACCTCGCCGCTTTTGTCGTCGCCCTGGCCGCGACGGACCACGCCGGGGTGCTCAACATCGCAGGTCCTGAAGCCCTGTCCAGGCACGACCTCGGTGTCAGGGTCGCCGCCCGGCACGGCGTGGACCCGTCGCGGGTGCCCGCGTCGACCATCGCGGCGAGCGGCCTGACCCGACCGGCCCGGGTGGTCCTCGACTCGTCGGCCGCCGGGAAGTTGCTCGGCCTCGCCGCGCGCACCGTCTGACGAAACGGTTTCACAGCGCACGCAGAGCTTGCGTGCGGACGCGAAGCGTTCGCACTGGGGTGTGGGGTGGCGCGGCCCCCCACGAAACCGCGGCCCGCAAGGGTCGTGGAGCTGGAAGCTGTAGGGTCTGGGGCCGTGGACGGCTTGTTTGAGGTGCACCCCCCGGGCGGTGGCGGAGACCCCGCGCTCCCCGGCGGGTTCGACGACGTCGCCGCCGACGCGCCCCTCGCGGTGCGGATGCGCCCGCGGACCCTCGACGAGCTCGTCGGGCAGGAGCGGCTGCTCGTGCCCGGCTCGCCGCTGCGGCAGCTCGTGTCGGGGGACTCGCCGATGTCGGTGATCCTGTCCGGGCCGCCCGGCTGCGGCAAGACCACCGTCGCGCACCTGGCCGCGGCCGCCACCGACCGCAGGTTCGTGGCCCTGTCCGCGCTCAACGCCGGGGTCAAGGACGTGCGGGCGGTCATCGATGTCGCACGCCGCGAGCGGCGCCGGGGCGGGCCGTCGACCGTGCTGTTCATCGACGAGGTGCACCGCTTCAGCAAGACGCAGCAGGACTCGCTGCTCGCCGCCGTCGAGGACCGCACCGTCTCGCTGCTCGCCGCCACCACCGAGAACCCGTTCTTCTCCGTCATCAAGCCGCTCATGTCACGCTGCGTGCACCTGACGTTGCAGCCGCTGACGGACGACGACGTCCGGACCCTCGTGCGCCGCGCCGTCACCGACGCCCGGGGGCTCGACGGCGCGATCAGCCTGGCACCTGAGGCTGAGGCGCATCTGGTACACCTGGCGAGCGGCGACGTGCGAAAGGCCCTCACGGCTCTGGAGGCGGCCGCGGGAGCCGCACTGGCGCAGGGGTCCTCCGTCGTGGACCTGGAGACCGCCGAGCAGGCCTTCGACGTGGCCGCGCTGCGCTACGACCGGGACGGCGACGAGCACTACGACGTGGTGAGCGCGTTCATCAAGAGCATCCGCGGCTCCGACGTCGACGCCGCCCTGCACTACCTCGCCCGCATGATCGTCGCGGGGGAGGACGCGCGGTTCATCGCCCGTCGCCTGATCGTGCACGCCAGCGAGGACATCGGCATGGCCGACCCGACCGCGCTGCAGACCGCGACGGCCGCCGCGCACGCCGTCGAGTTCGTCGGCCTGCCCGAGGTCCAGATCATCCTGGCCCAGGCGGTGATCCATCTCGCGCTCGCCCCGAAGTCCAACGCGGTGGTCGCCGCGATCGGCGCCGCGATGACCGACGTCCGCGCCGGACACGGCGGTGCGGTCCCCGCGCATTTACGCGATTCGCACTACAGCGGCGCATCCAGCCTCGGGCACGGCAAAGGGTATAAATACCCCCACGACGACCCGCGAGGCGTTGTCCAGCAACGGTACGCCCCGAAAGGACTCGACGACCGGGAGTACTACCGCCCTACGGGCCATGGCGCTGAGCGCGCTGTGGCGGAACGATTGCCGAAACTGCGGCGTATCGTGCGGGGGACCATTGAGCCTGCGCCCGGACCCGCGTCCGACGGCGCGACCAGCATGGTGGAGGAGCGGCACCGGTGACATCGGGTCGAGACGAGGCCAAGAAGCGGCGCGGCCGCGGCAAGGCCGAAGAAGGCCCGAGCGACGAGGACCTCGGCTGGCTCGCCGAACTCCGCAGCGCCCGGGGCGACGAGGACGGCCTCCAGCAACCCCCTGCCCCACCCCACCAGCCCGCCCGCGACGTCCTGGACCAGCCCGCCGACCCCTGGCACGCCCCCCGCGAGTCCCCGTCGGCCGGCGCACCCGCCGCGGGCCGCCGCGCCGCCGCCGATCCGACGACCGCGCGGTCGCCAGGGCGTGCTGCCGGTCGTGGTGAGGCTGAGCGTGAGTCGCCGTCCGGTGGCGTACCGGCCGCGGGCCGTCGTGGTGCCGCCGATCCGACGACGGCGTGGTCGTCGGGGCGTGCTGCCGGTCGTGGTGAGGCCGAGCGTGAGTCGCCGTCGGGTGGCGTACCCGCCCGGGGACGCGCCCCGGAGCCCGCACCTTCGTGGCAGCCGGAGACCTCCCAGCCCGGTCGCCGTGCCGCCCCCGAGGCCTCCGAGCCCACCGGTCGCCGCGCCGCCCCCGAGGCACCGCCGGCCGGGCGTCGTGGGGCTGCCGAGATCCCGCCGGCCGGGCGTCGCGCCGCCGCCGACGCAGGGCGCCGCGCGGCCCCGGACACCGGTCCCTGGCAGCCTCAGGCCGAGCCGGCGGGGCGTCGCGAGCCGTCGACCGGATCCGTGCCCGGTGCCACGCCTTCGGGACGGGTGCCCGCCGCCGGTGCCGCGCCTGTCGCCGGCCGGCGCCCGCCGCCCGAGACAGGGCCCGTCGCCGGCCGCACGTCCGTGCCCGGTGCCGGTCGTTCGTCCGTGCCCGAGTCCGCCCCCGCGACGGGCCGTACGCCGGTCCCCGAGCCAGGCCCCGCCACCGGCCGCACCCCGGTCCCCGGGAGCGGCCCCGCGGCCGGCCGCACCCCAATTCCCGGGGGCGGCCCCGTGGCCGGCCGCACCCCGGTCCCCGGAGGCGATTCCGCGGCCGGCCGCACCCCGATTCCCGGGGGCGGTCCCGCCGCTGGTCGCCCGTCGGTTCCCGGCGCCGGTCCCGCGGCCGGCCGGGCGGCCCCCGGCACAGGCCCTGCCGCTGGTCGCACCTCCGCTCCCGGCACCGGTCCCGACGCCGTTCGCACGGCGGTCCCTGGCGCCGGCCCGGTCGCCGGTCGCGCGTCCGGGCCTGGCAGCGGCCGGGCGTCGGTGCCCGAGGCCGGCCCGGGTGCGGTGCCGGGCGGTGCGCCGTCCCCATGGGACTCACCGGCCCGCGAAGCGACCCCGGGCGGACACCGCGCCCCTGTCGACGACCGTCGCGCCGACGACGAGTCACCGTCCCGCGGCCGCCGAGCCGCGCCCGACCCCCGCCGAGCCGAACCCGACCTGGAGCAGAGCGGCGGCCGCCGGTCGTTCGAGCGGGCCGTGCCGGACCCGCGTCGTGGCGAGCCTGACCTGGAGCAGAGCGGCGGTCGCCGGTCGTTCGAGCGTGCTGCGCCTGACCTGGAGCAGAGCGGCGGCCGCCGGTCGTTCGAGCGGGCCGTGCCGGACCCGCGTCGTGGCGAGCCTGACCTGGAGCAGAGCGGTGGCCGCCGGTCCTTCGAGCGGGCCGTGCCCGAACCGCGTCGTGGCGAGCCTGACCTGGAGCAGAGCGGTGGCCGCCGGTCCTTCGAGCGGGCCGTGCCCGAACCGCGTCGTGGCGAGCCTGACCTGGAG
>NZ_JBEXDG010000003.1:0-100297 GCF_040605635.1 Dactylosporangium sp. NPDC005555 | reverse complement strand
GCAGAGCGGTGGCCGCCGGTCCTTCGAGGCGGCCGCGGGGGAGCCCCCGGGCAGGTTCGCCGCCGGCGCCACCCCACCGGCCCAGCGCCGTGCCGGGTCCGGCGCCGAGCTCACCGGCCGCTTCGCCGCCGAACCGGGTCCCGCCGCCGCGCAGGGCCGGGGCGGACACGGCTCCGCGGGCCCGCGTGGCGCCGGATCACAGCCCGCCGCGGCGCACAACGCGGGCTCCCACCCCACCGGCACCCAGGGCACGGGACCGCAGGCCGGACGGGGCGGCCCCGGCGGCGGCCCCCAGACCGGCGGCATCCCCGCCCCCCAGAGCGGCGATCCCCACGGACGCACCCCCGGTCCGCAGGGCGACCCGCACGGCCGCGGTCCCCAGAGCGGCGACCCGCACGGCCGCGGCCCCGGACCTCAGGGCTTGCAGCGCGGCGGGCCGCAGCAGCGTGGGCCGCAAGGGCCCGGCGGGCGGCCGTCGCCGTACGGCGTGGCCCGTCAGCCCGGGGAAGCGCCGCCCAAGCCGTTCGTCGACCTCGCGCGGTTCGACCCCAACCCCGCGACCACGTACCGCGGCACCGCCACCACGCCGGGGGCGTTCGACTGGGAGTCCACGACGCAGGTCGCGCCGTTCGGGCTGCTCCAGCTCGCGCAGGCCAAGCGGGTCCGGCAGCTGCGACTCGCGACGATCATCTTCGTGGTGCTCGCGGTGGTCAGCGCGCCCGCCGCGTTCTTCGTGATCCGCGAGTTCACCAGGGACCCGGTGTTCGTGGAGCTCGACAACCTCAACCTGCCCGAGTGGGCGGCCCGCAACCCGACCGACGGCGCCCTCGGCAGCCGGTGGTGCATCAAGGAGTGCAGGTCCCGGCAGCGCACGTGGGAGTCCGCGCGCGGGCCGGAGGAGACCAACCGGGCGTTCGTCGGCAAGCTCAAGGACGCCGGCTGGGTCGAGTGGGACATCCCCGACTGCCAGGCCGAAGGCGTCGACGGCATCGAAACGTGCTGGCAGCGCGACGAGTATGTCCTGGATCTGTGGGTACGAGCGGCCGTCTGCGACGTCAAGAACGCCAGGCCGACGGTGAACCCGTCCCAGCCCGGCAAACCGACGGCGAAGGCACCGGCCAGTCAGTCCCCGTCCGCGGACCCGGGTCCACAACCGTCGGAGATCGAGAGCCCGGGCCCGGCGCCCACCGCGATCTGCCCGCTCGCGGTGGCCACGATCAAAGTGTTCAACCGGATCAGCTACGGCCCGGGCGGGGAGCAGAGCGGCGGTTGACGCTGATACCGGTTGGCAGAGAACCGCCCGGGCGGGGAGCAGAGCGGCGGTTGACGCTGATACCGGTCGGCGGAGCACCGCCGGGCGGGGAGCAGAGCGGCGGTTGACGGCCGGTCGAGAAGCGCGCCTACATCACGGAGGGTAGGGTTCCTCCGTTGGATGAGCGCATCCACGCGGGTGAAGGAGGAAGCGGGCGTGTCCGTGTCCCTGGGCGGTATCGCGGCGCTGGTGGCGTCGGGTGGTTTTTTCGTGCTCGTGCTCGTGCTCGCGGTGCCGATCCTGAGGGTCCGGCACACGATCGACGCCGCGACGGGCGCGCTGCGCGACGTCGCTGACCAGACGACCCCGATGCTGGAGCGGGTCAACTCCACGATCGACAACGTCAACGTGGCCCTCAACCAGGTGCACACCACGCTCGACGGGGTCAACATGCAGCTCGCCCGCATCGACACGATCACCGAGAACGTGTCGCACGTGAGCGCCAACGTGGCGAACCTGTCCACTGTGGTCAGCGCCGCCGCCGCGAACCCGCTCGTGAAGGTCGCCGCGTTCGGTTACGGGGTCCGCAAGGCCGCCGCGAACCGCCGTGCCGCCGCCGACGAGGCCGAGGTCCGCGAACAGATCAAGCAGTCCCGGCGCAAGCGGGCCTGACCGGCCGTTCGCTGCCCGTACACCACCTGACAAACGCAAACAGAGAGAGGTTGAGCCATGCGGCGGTTGCTGTGGCTCGGGATCGGACTCGCCATCGGTGCGCTCGTGGTCCGCGCGGTGGCGAAGAAAGCGCAGGCCTTCACCCCGCAGGGCATCGCCGCGCAGGCGCGGGACTCGGCCGCCGGTCTCGCCGGGACGGTCCGGGGGTTCGTCGACGACGTGCGCGACGGCATGGCGGAGCGTGAGGCCGAGATCCACGCCGCGTTCACCGATGGTTCGACCCTGGACGAAGACCTTTACCCGGAAGGCCGGCAGCACCGATGAAGACCGCGGAGATCAAGCGTCGTTTCCTCGCCCATTTCGAGGGGGCGGGGCACACGGTCGTGCCCAGCGCGCCGCTGCCGGCGATCGCCGACCCGAACCTGCTGTTCATCAACGCCGGCATGGTCCAGTTCGTGCCGTTCTTCCTCGGGCAGCGCACCCCGCCGTACCCGCGGGCGGCGAGCGTGCAGAAGTGCATCCGCACGCCGGACATCGACGAGGTCGGCAAAACCAGCAGGCACGGCACGTTCTTCCAGATGAACGGCAACTTCAGCTTCGGCGACTACTTCAAGGAAGGCGCGATCAAGCTCGCCTGGGACCTGTCGACCAACCCGGTCGACAAGGGCGGCTTCGGGCTGGACCCGGAGCGGATCTGGGCGACGGTCTACCTCGACGACGACGAGGCGATCGAGCTGTGGAAGAAGACCGGGCTGCCCGCCGAGCGGATCGTGCGCCGCGGCAAGAAGGACAACTTCTGGTCCATGGGCATCCCCGGGCCGGCCGGTCCGTGCTCCGAGCTGTACTACGACCGCGGCCCCTCCTACGGCAAGGAGGGCGGGCCGGAGGTCGACGAGGACCGCTACATGGAGTACTGGAACCTCGTCTTCATGCAGTACGAGATCACCAACGTGCGGTCGAAGGAGGACTTCGACATCGTCGGTGAGCTGCCGGCCAAGAACATCGACACGGGCATGGGCCTGGAGCGCATCGCCTCGATCCTGCAGGGTGTGGACAACCTGTACGAGATCGACGAGGTCAACCCGATCCTGGCCAAGGCCGCCGAGATGACCGGCAAGCGCTACGGCCAGGTCACCTCGCAGGTCGCGTCCGAGTCGCACCCCGACGACGTGCGGCTGCGCGTCATCGCCGACCACGTCCGCACCGCGCTCATGGTGATCTCCGACGGTGTGACGCCGTCGAACGAGGGCCGCGGCTATGTGCTGCGCCGCATCCTGCGCCGCGCGATCCGCTCGATCCGCCTCCTCGGCTGGCACGAGGGGCCGGCGCTGCCGATCCTGCTGCCGATCGCCCGGGACTGCATGGCGCCGTCGTATCCGGAGGTCGCCGCCGACTTCGACCGCATCTCCTCCTACGCCTACGGCGAGGAGGAGGCCTTCCTGCAGACGCTGCGGGCCGGCACCACGATCCTCGATGTCGCGATGAGCGACACGAAAGCGGCGTCGAAGTCCGTGCTCCCCGGCGACAAGGCGTTCCAGCTGCACGACACGTACGGCTTCCCGATCGACCTGACCCTGGAGATCGCGGCCGAGCAGGGCCTGACGGTCGACGAGGACGGCTTCCGCCGCCTCATGGCCGAGCAGCGCACCCGCGCCAAGGCCGACGCGAAGGCCCGCAAGACCGGCCACGCCGACCTGTCGCAGTTCCGCGAGGCCCTGGAGCGGGGCGGGCCGGTCGAGTTCACCGGATACCGCGAGGTCGCCCGGGAGTCGTCGGTGCGGTCGCTGCTCGGCGCCGCCGCCGCGACCCAGGGCGAGGAGATCTCCCTGGTCCTGGACGCGACCCCGTTCTACGCCGAGGGCGGCGGTCAGATGCCCGACCTGGGCGTCATCACCACCGGCAGCGGCAAGGCCGAGGTCCTCGACGTGCAGACGCCGTTGCCCGGCCTGATCGTGCACCGGGTCAAGGTCCTGGAGGGCGAGATCCGGGCCGGCGAGTCCGCGTTCGCCGAGATCGACGCCGGGCGCAGGCGGGCCGTGTCGAGGGCGCACACCGCGACCCACCTGATCCACCAGACGATGCGCAACTTCCTCGGCGAGTCGGCGACCCAGGCGGGCTCGCTCAACGCGCCCGGCCGGCTCCGCTTCGACTTCAACACCCCCGGCGCCGTGCCGCAGAGCGTCCTGCACGACGTCGAGCAGCAGGTCAACGAGGTGCTGCTGCGGGACCTCCTCGTGCACGCGTTCATCACGTCGCAGGAGGAGGCGCGCAAGCTCGGCGCCATGGCGCTGTTCGGCGAGAAGTACGGCGACGAGGTCCGCGTCGTCGAGGTCGGCGACTACGCGCGCGAGCTGTGCGGCGGCACCCACGTCGAGCGCTCCAGCCAGCTCGGCCTGGTCAAGATCCTCTCCGAGTCGTCGATCGGCTCGGGGGTACGACGCGTCGAGGCGCTCGTCGGTCTCGACGCGTTCGGTCACCTGGCGCGCGAGCACGTCCTCGTGTCCCGCCTCGCCGAGCTGTTCCGGGTCCCCGGCGACCAGGTCGCCGACCGGGTCGAGCAGACGGTCGCGCAGCTGCGCGACGCCGAGCGGGAGCTGGAGAAGCTGCGCACCCAGCTGGTCCTCGCCGGTGCCGGCGGGCTCGCCGACGCGGCCAGGGACATCAACGGCGTCGCGTACGTCGGTACCGAAGCACCCGAAGGCACCTCGGCCAACGAGGTCCGCACCCTGGTGCAGGAGATCCGCGGCCGGATCCCGGGGGACCGGCCGGCGGTCGTCGCCGTCACCGCCCGCGCCGGCGGCAAGGCGTCGCTCGTCGTCGGGCTCAACGCGGCCGCGAAGGGCCGCGGCCTGTCCGCCGGTGACCTGGTCAAGGGCGCCCTGTCCGGCCGCGGCGGCGGCAACGCCGACCTCGCGCAGGGCGGCGGCGTGCCGGCCGATCAGGCGCCGGTGTTGCTCGCGGCGGTCGAGCGCGCCCTGTAGATGTTCGTTCGTATGCGGGTAGGTGAATTCGTCAATTCACCTACCCGCGAGCGTTCGCGGGCCGCGCGGTGCGCATAGGGTGCTACCCGTGACGACTCAGCCGTGGACACGGGGCCGGCGGATCGGGGTCGACGTCGGCAGCGTCCGCGTCGGGGTCTCGATGTGCGATCCCGACGGGATCCTCGCCACGCCCGTTGCCACCCTCCCGCGCGATCAGGTCACCGAGAGTGACAAGGTCTCTTCGGACATGTCCGAAATCTTGCGACTGGTCGCGGAGCACGAAGCGGTGGAGATCATTGTCGGCCTGCCAATCAACCTGGCCGGCAAGGAAGGGCCCGCCGCGGTCCTCATCAGGCAATATGCCGACCGTCTGGCCGTGCTGGCGGACCCTGTGCCGGTCCTGCTGACGGACGAGAGGATGTCCACGGCGGCGGCAACACGTAGGCTGTCGGAGCGCGGCGTCCGGGGCAGGCGGCAACGCGCGGTCATCGACCAGGTGGCCGCGGTGGAGATCCTGCAACGATGGCTCGACGCGCGACGGGCCGTTCGCGGCTGAGTGCCAGGAGGCGAAGGACAGATGGGCGAGCTTGACCTGGGCTGGGACGACGAGGAGCGGCCCAGCAGACATCGGCGCCGCGCCGCGTCCAGTCCCCGTGGCAGGCGGAAGGGGCGTGGCGGGAAGACCTTCCTCGCGCTCTTCATCAGTCTGCTGGTCTTCGGGGGCCTCGCATTCGGGGCCTATATCGGCGTGGACCGGGTCAAGGACATGTTCACCGCTGCGGACTACAACGGCGGTGGCACCGGTGAGGTGACGGTCGAGGTCCTCCAGGACCAGTATGCCGCCGACATCGCCGCCACGCTGGTGGAAAAGGATGTCGTGAAGAGCGCGAAGGCGTTCGTCGAGGCCGCGAAGAAGGACGAGCGCAGCAAGAAGCTGCAGCCGGGCTTCTACAAGCTGCGCAAGCAGATGCGCGCCGCCGACGCCCTGTCGCTGATGCTCGACCCGAAGAGCCGCCTGGTCAACAAGGTGACGCTCCCGGAGGGCCTCACCTATCAGGACACCTTCAAGAAGCTCTCCGAGGTCACCAAGATCCCGTATGAGGAGTTCGAGAAGGCGTCGCAGGACACCAAGGCGCTCGGCCTGTCCGACGTGTGGTTCACCCGCCAGGACAAGAAGGAGGTCGCCAAGAGCATCGAGGGCTTCCTCTTCCCGGCGACCTACGACTTCCCGCCCAACGTCAAGGACGCGACCACCGTACTGAAGATCATCATCAACCGGTTCAACCAGGAGATCGACTCGCTCGGCTTCATCGACGGCGTGCAGAGCTCGCTGCGCATCTCGCCGTACGAGGCGCTGATCGCCGCGTCGATCGCCCAGGTCGAGGGCCTCGACAAGGACCAGGAAGGCATCGTCCGGGTCCTCTACAACCGGGTCTACTCCGGCAAGTTCCCGTGCAACTGCCTGCAGGTCGACAGCACCGTCAACTACTACCTGCGGATCACCGGCAAGGGCGCCAAGCCCTCGACCGAGCTGCTCAACTCCGAGCTGCACAACAAGAAGAACCCGTACAACGCCCACGACGTCCCCGGCATGCCGATCGGGCCGATCAGCATGCCCGGCACCAGCGCGCTGAAGGCGGCGATCAACCCGCCGAAGCACGACTACTACTTCTTCCTCGCCATCGACACGGCCGGCAACACCGCCTACGCGAAGACGTTCCCGGAGTTCGAGAAGCTGTGGGCGCAGGCCCAGAAGAACGGCGTCAAGTAGGTGCGGGCGGCGGTCCTCGGCCGGCCGGTGAGCCACTCGCGCTCACCGGCGATCCACAACGCCGGCTATGCCGCCGCCGGGCTGCGCGACTGGACGTACACGGCGATCGAATGCGGCACGGACGACCTCGCCGCGTTCGTCGCCGGGCTCGGGCCCGACTGGGCCGGGCTGTCGCTGACCATGCCGCTCAAAGAGGTCGCGCTGGACGTCGCCGCGATGGTCGACCCGTTCGCGGCGGCGATCGGCGCGGCCAACACGCTCGTGCGCCGGGCGTATGGGTGGCATGCCTACAACACCGACGCGCCGGGGATGGTGCGGGCGCTGCTGGAGGCCGGGGTCGCCCGGACGCCGCGGCTGGCCGTGCTCGGCGGCGGCGGGACCGCGCGGGCCGCCATCGCCGCAGCGGCATCCTTGTCCGCCGACGTCACGCTGTACACGCGACGTCTTTCCGCATACGAGGAACTGCTGCCGGTGGCTTCGGCGCTGGACGTCTCGCTCGAACACGCCGTGTGGGACGCGCTGCCGTCGTGCACCGCGTTTCCGGTGGTGATCTCCACGGTGCCGAAGGGTGCCGCGGACAGTCTGGCCCTCGCCGACTGGTCCGGGCGGCCCGTCGTGTTCGACGCGATCTACGAGCCGTGGCCGACACCCCTGGCCGCCGCGGCCTCGGATGCGGGGTGCGCGATCGTGTCCGGGCTCGATCTGCTGCTGTGGCAGGCGGTCGACCAGTTCGAGCTCTTCACCAGCACCGCGGCGCCGGTGGCCGCGATGCGGGCGGCGCTGCGTCCCGTCTGACGGGCGGTCCGTACCTCACTGTGGGACTTGTCGTATCCCCGTGACAGACTTGCCGACGTGTTGCGCTGGTTGACCGCAGGTGAGTCGCATGGCCCGGCACTCGTCGCGATTCTGGAGGGTGTTCCCGCCGGCATCGAAGTGACGAGCGCGTCCGTGGCGGCAGAGTTGTCCCGTCGACGTCTCGGCTATGGCCGCGGCGCGAGGATGGCGTTCGAGCAGGACGTGGTCGAGTTCATCGGCGGCCTCCGGCACGGGCTCACGCTGGGCAGCCCCGTCGCGATCCGCGTCGGCAACAGCGAATGGCCGAAGTGGGAGACCGTCATGGCGGCCGACCCGGTCGATCCCGAGCTGCTCGCCGCGCAGGCCCGCAACGCGCCGCTGACCCGGCCCCGGCCCGGCCACGCAGACCTCGCCGGCATGCAGAAATACGGGCACACCGACGCCAGGCCGATCCTGGAGCGGGCCAGCGCGCGGGAGACCGCCGCCCGGGTCGCCGTCGGCACCGTCGCCAAGCACCTGCTGCGCCAGGCCCTCGGCGTCGAGATCGTCTCCCACGTCATCGAGCTCGGCTCCGTCGCCGCGAAGCCCGGCCTGCTGCCGCGCCCCGAGGACTTCGACCGCCTCGACGCCGACCCGCTGCGCTGCCTCGACCCCGACGCGAGCGCCCGCATGGTCGAGGAGGTCGACGCCGCGAAGAAGGACGCCGACACCCTCGGCGGCATCGTCGAGGTCCTCGCCTACGGCGTGCCGCCGGGCCTCGGCAGCCACGTCCAGTGGGACCGCAAGCTCGACGCGCGCCTCGCCACCGCCCTCATGTCGATCCAGGCGATCAAGGGTGTGGAGATCGGCGACGCGTTCACGCAGGCCCGCTCCCGCGGCTCGCAGGCGCACGACGAGATCATTCCCACCGCCGAGGGCGTCCGCCGGGTCACCGACCGGGCCGGCGGCCTCGAAGGCGGCATCACCACCGGCGAGCCGCTGCGGGTCCGCGCCGCGATGAAGCCGATCTCCTCGCTCAACCGGGCGCTGCAGACCATCGACATCACCACCGGCGAGGCCACGACCGCGATCAACCAGCGCTCCGACGTGTGCGCGGTCCCCGCCGCCGCCGTCGTCGCCGAGTCGATGGTCGCGCTGGTCCTGGCCGAGGCGGCCCTGGAGAAGTTCGGCGGCGACTCGGTGGCGGAGATCCAGCGCAACGTCGCCTCCTACCTCGACCATCTGGTGGTCCGGTGAGTCCTCGCGCTGTTCTGGTAGGGCCTCCGGGAGCGGGGAAGACGACCGTCGGCACGTTGCTCGCCTCGGCCCTGGGCGTGCCGTTCCGGGACGTCGACGCCGACATCGAGGCCACCGCCGGCAAGCCGATCCCGGAGATCTTCATCGATGAGGGTGAGGACCACTTCCGGGCGCTGGAGCGTTCCGCGGTCGCCTCGGCGCTGTCCTCGTTCGACGGCGTCCTCGCCCTGGGCGGCGGCGCGATCCTCGCCGCCGAGACCCGTGACCTGCTGGCCGGGCACACCGTGGTCTACCTGACCGTCGAGCTGTCCGGGGCCGTGTCCCGGGTCGGGCTCGGCAGCGGGCGGCCGCTGCTCGCCCTCAACCCGCGGGCCACCCTGAAGTATCTCCTCGACCAGCGCCGGCCGCTGTATGAGCAGGTCGCCACGGTCACCGTCGCCACCGACGCCCGCACGCCCGAGGACATCGCCGAAGAGCTGGCGGGCAAGCTGTGACCGCCGTCGTCGACGTCTCCGGCTATTCGGTGCTGATCGGCCGGGGCCTGTTCGACCAGGTGCCCGCCCTCGTCAGCGGGGCCGCGCAGGTCGCGGTCATCTTCGCCGGCCCCGTCCGCGGGCACGCCGAGCAGGTCATGGCCGCGCTCCGCGCCGCCGGCCACGGGGTCCTGCCCCTGGAGGTCCCCGACGCCGAGGCCGGCAAGGACATCGCCGTCGCCGCCGGCTGCTGGGACGCCCTCGGCGAGGCCGCCTTCACCCGCAGCGACGCCGTCGTCGGCGTGGGCGGCGGCGCCGTCACCGACCTCGCCGGGTTCGTCGCCGCGAGCTGGTTGCGCGGCGTCCGGCTCGTCCAGGTCCCGACCAGCCTCCTCGGCATGGTCGACGCCGCCGTCGGCGGCAAGACCGGCATCAACACCGCCGCCGGCAAGAACCTCGTCGGCGCCTTCTACCCACCGGTGGGCGTCGTCTGCGACCTGTCGACGCTTGACACCCTGCCCGTCGACGACCTGCGCGCCGGCATGGCCGAGGTGGTCAAGTGCGGCTTCATCGCCGACCCCACCATCCTCGACCTCATCGAGGCCGACCCGGCGCTCGCCCTCGACCCGCACGGCCCGGTGCTCTCCTCCCTGGTCGAGCGGGCCGTCGCCGTCAAGGCCCGCGTCGTCTCCGCCGACCTGCGCGAGTCCGGCCTCCGCGAGATCCTCAACTACGGCCACACCCTCGGCCACGCCATCGAGCGCCGCGAGCAGTACCGCTGGAAACACGGCCACGCGGTCTCCGTCGGCCTCGTCTACGCCGCCGAGCTGGGCAGGCTCACCGGCCGCCTGCCCGCCGACGTCGCCGCCCGGCACCTCAGCGTGCTGACCCTGCTGGGCCTCCCCGTCACGTATGACGCAGCCGCCTGGCCCGACCTGCACGCCGCCATGCGCGTCGACAAGAAGGCCCGCGGCGCGACGCTGCGCTTCGTCGTCCTGGACGGCCTCGCCACCCCGGGCACCCTGGCCGGCCCACCCGACGACCTGCTGTTCACCGCCTACGGAGCGGTCGCCTCCTGACCCCTGATCCGTGCCCGACCGCGCCGACCTGCTTCGGCCTTCCCTCGCTCGCCGCCGGCGGCGCGGTTGTCACCTGACCCTCAGCGCATGGTCCGGGTGGGCCCCGCCGCCGGTTGGCGGGGGAGCCCTGTCCGGGGCGGGCCGCCTGAGCGGGTGCGTATCGGGGCGGTGGGGACTCCTCAGGCGGTGGCGGCTGGGACCGGGCTGGGGTGGAGGGCGGTGGACGGAGGCCGCAGGCGCAGGTAGAGGACGCCCGCGACGGTGCCGAAGGCGGCGGCGACGACGGCCTCGGGGTAGCCGGGGGCGCCGAACGGCAGCAGGAACATCGCGATGCCCACCGACAGGCGGACCGCGGCCTGCGGGGGGTGGCGCAGGCCGGCGGCGAGCGGGACGATCGGCCAGAGCAGATACCACGGATGCACGACCGGCCCGCAGAGCACGATCGCGGCGAGAGCGAGGCCCAGGCCGGCCACAGGGTTCGGGGCGCGCAGCAGCGCCCAGCCGGCCAGGACGCAGCCGGCGGCGGCCGCGACGACCCGGATGATCGCCATCGCGCCGGGATGACCGGCTTCCGCGAGGAGCATGCCGATGTCGGTGCTCAGCGACAGGCCGTTGCGGACGGTGGTGGGGGTGCGCAGGGCGGCGATCCAGCCGAGGCCGAGCCCGGAGGCCGCCTGCAGCACGATGAAGGCGAGGGCCGCGCCGGCCGTGGCCCGGATCAGGGCGGCGGAGCGGCCGCGGGACAGCATGACGACGGTGACGAGGGCCAGGATCGCGGGGGCCTTCACGAGCGCGGCGGCGACGATGAGGGCGGCGCCCAGGAGCGGGCGGTCGCGGACGGCGGCGAGCAGGCCGGCGGCGACCAGGCCGACCATGAGGGCGTCGTTGTGGGCGCCGGCGACCAGGTGCAGCAGGAGCAGCGGGTTGAGCGCACCGAACCACAGGGCGCGCTGCGGCGCGACGCCGAAGCGGGCGGCGAGGCCGGGCAGGCACACGGCGACCAGGGCGACGCCGATCAGCGCGACGAGCCGCATCGCCCAGACGCCGGCGACGGTGTGCTCCCCGGTCACCGCGACGATCGCCGACGCGCAGCGCAGGAACACGGGTCCGTAGGGCGCCGGCGTGTCCTGCCAGATGGGTGGCACGTCCAGGGCGAGAGGGCCGCCGAGGGAGGACGGGCCCCAGCGGTACGCGTCGAGGCCACGCTGCACCATGGCGCCCTGGGCGAGATAGCTGTACACGTCGCGGCTGAACATCGGGGCGGTCACGGCGAGCGGCGCGGCCCACCACAGCATGGTCCTGATCAGGTCGGCGGGGCGCTGCCCGTCCAGCGTGGAGCGCATGCGCAGCCACGCGCCGCACAGCAGGGCCAGGCCGAAGTAGGTGCAGGCGACCCCTGCCAGGGGGAAGGCGCGCAGCTCCCGGACCACGGGCCAGTGCTCGAACAGGTCGTCGCGCGGCAGCGCGCCCGCCGCGACGCCACCCACCGCGATGGCGACGGAACCCGCGAAACCCAGGGTACGGTTGACTCTCACCCCGGCACACTGGCTGAGTTTCATGTCTCCGTGGCTAAGGCGACATGAACGGGGATCGGCTCGACCGGTACACTGCTTCGGGCCTTTCCGCCGGCATCATGCCGCCCGGACCAACTGACGAAAGTGACGTCTATCCACATGGCAACCACGAACGACCTGAAGAACGGCCTGGTGCTCAACCTCGACGGCGATCTGTGGGCCGTTGTTGAGTTCCAGCACGTGAAGCCGGGCAAGGGCGGCGCGTTCGTGCGGACCACCCTCAAGAACGTCCTGTCCGGCAAGGTGGTCGACCGCACGTTCAACGCCGGCACGAAGGTCGAGACCGCCACCGTCGACAAGCGCACGATGCAGTATCTGTACATCGACGGCGAAGACTACGTGTTCATGGATCTCCAGTCGTATGAGCAGATCTCCGTCCCGTCCGGCACGGTCGGCGAGGGCACGAAGTTCCTGCTTCCCGAGGCCGAGGTGACGGTCGCGACGCACGAGGGCGTGCCGCTGTACGTCGAGCTGCCGACGTCGGTGGTCCTGGAGGTCACCTACACCGAGCCCGGCCTGCAGGGCGACCGCTCCACCGGCGGCACCAAGCCGGCCACGGTCGAGACGGGCGCCACGGTCAACGTGCCGCTGTTCATCACGACCGGCGAGAAGATCAAGGTCGACACCCGCGACAGCCGTTACCTCGGCCGGTCCTGACCGTGTCCTTCACTGGGGGCTCCTTCCTCGGGGGCGACGTCACCGCGCAGATGACCGCGCGGCGCAAGGCCCGCAAGCGCGCCCTCGACGTGCTCTACCAGGCCGACCTGCGCGGTGAGCCGCGCGGGGCGGTCCTGACGTCCTACGTGGCCAATCTCGAGGAGCCGAAGCCCGGCTACCTGCCCTACACCGTCCAGCTGGTCGAGGGCGTGGAGAGCCACGCCGTCCGCATCGACGAGCTGCTGTCCAGCTACGCCGAGGGCTGGACCCTGGAGCGGATGCCGGTGGTCGACCGGAATCTCGCGCGCATCGCGGTGTACGAGCTGCTGTACAACGACGAGATCGACAACCCGGTCGCCATCACGGAAGCCGTCGAGCTGGCGGAGACCCTGTCGACCGACGACTCCCCGCGCTTCCTCAACGGCATCCTCGGCCGGATCGCCGACTACGCCACGTAGACCGTGCGGCTGTGAGCTGGACCTCGGTCGAGCGTGATCCGCCTCCAGACGACGCGGATCCGCTCGACCACCTGCTGTTCCGCCAGCACCATGTCATCTCCCGCCGCCAGGCCCTGCGCCACCTGACCCGCAACGCCCTCTATTACCGGGTGGCCGCAGGTCGGTGGCAGCAACCGGTCCGGTCGATCTTCGTGGCGCACACCGGACCGATCGGCATCCCGCAGCAGCGGTGGATCGGCGTGCTGGCCACCCGTGGGCCGCTCGCCGCGTTCAGCGCGCTGGAGATCCTGGGCCTCAAGGGATACCGCAAGCCCTACACCGAGATTCTGATCACCGCGAAACGGCGAGTGACGTTGGTCCCACCGGACACCGTGATCCGCCGGACGGCGTATCTGCCGACCGGTGACGTGCTCACCGCGGGGCTGCCGCCGGCGACGGTGGCGGCTCGGTCACTGGTGGACGCCGCGCAGTGGGCCCGGGACGACGCGGAGGCGACCGCTGTCATCGCGGCCGCGTTCCAGCAGCGGCTGGTCCTGAGCGGCGAGGTCCTCGCTGTCCTCGGCCGGTTGCGGGGGGTGCGCCGCGAGGCGCTGATCCGGCAGACCGTCGACGATGCGCGAGGCGGATCGCATTCGATCTCCGAGGTGCAGTTCCTGCAGCTCTGCCGGCGCAACGGCCTGCCCGACCCGAGCCGTCAGGTGGTGCGCAACGACAGCCGCGGGCGGAAGCGGTACCGCGACGCGCTGTTCCAGGAGTGGGGCGTGCACGTCGAGATCGACGGTGCCCAGCACATGGAGGTGCGGGCCTGGTCGGCCGACATGACCCAGCACAACGAGATCGCGATCTCCGGCGACCGGCTGCTGCGCTTCACCGCCTGGCAGATCCGGCGCGACCCCGACACGGTCGTCCGGCAGTTGCGGGCCGCTCTGCGCGCGGCCGGGTGGAGCCCGAGTTGACCTTGGAGACTTTGTCTCACCCGGGTAAGACAAAGTCTCCAAGGTCAACTTGAAGTCCGGAAAAGGGGGCCGCGTCAGCGGCCCCCTTTGGGACGATCAGGACTGGAACAGGCTGCGCGGATCGGTGACGAGCACGCCGTGCTCGTTGAGCCGCTCGACCAGGCCCGACGGCGACGCGTCGTAGACGATCGCCAAGGCGCGGAGGTCGTCCGCGCGGATCGACAGCACACGACCGTTGTAGTCGCCGCGCTGCTGCTGGATGGCCCGTGCGTAGCGGGCCACATAGGCGAGGTCCTCGGCGCCGGCGTCGTAGAGACGCTCCAGGTCCAGGACGATCTTGTTGGTGGGCTCGTGACGCACACCACTGCCCTCGGGCAGCAGTTCGGCGACGGGCACACGGTAGAACTCGGCCAGCTCGGCCAGGCGGGACACGGTGACGGCCCGGTCGCCCCGCTCGTACGAACCGACGACGACGGCTTTCCAGCGCCCTGCCGACTTCTCCTCGACACCCTGCAGAGACAGCCCCTGCTGCTGTCGAATGGAGCGCAGGCGAGCACCAAGAGACTTGGCGTACTCAGACGGCATACGGACACTCCCAGTCACTGGCCTGAGGGGTTTCCCCAGCGATCGCTACGGAGCGTGACCGTAACTGGCGGAAGACGCGGGGTCAAGTGGTCGAGACCCATCCGTTGCCCAGGTCAGGGCGGTTGTTAGGGTGGTTGCCGTTCGACGTCCTTTAACGACCCGTCCGGTGAGGCGGGGAAGGAGGTCTGGTTTGTCGACCCCGACAACAGGCGCTGAGCTGGGCAAAACCATCCTAACGGCGGCAGATGTCGCCCGTGTGGTTGACCGGATTGCCCATCAGATTCTGGAAAAGACGTCCGGAGCCACCGAAACGGTGCTGCTGGGCATACCTACCCGGGGTGTTCCGCTCGCTCGCCGGCTGGCCGCCAGGATCGCCACGTTCGAGGGTGCGGAGATCCCCGTGGGTGTGTTGGACATCACCCTCTATCGGGACGACCTCCGCCTGCAGGCGACCCGTGCGCTGGGTCACACGGAGGTCCCGCCGGGCGGTGTGGACGGGCGGCGGGTGATCCTCGTCGACGACGTCCTCTTCTCCGGCCGAACGGTCCGCGCGGCGCTGGACGCGCTGAAGGACCTCGGCCGGCCGCGGACGGTCCAGCTGGCGGTGCTCGTCGACCGGGGCCATCGCGAGCTGCCGATCCGGGCCGACTACGTCGGCAAGAACATCCCGACCTCGATCGACGAGAGCGTCCGGGTGTCGATCACCGAGCACGACGGCACCGACGCCGTGGTGATCAGGAGCAAGGGGGGCCAGGCATGATGAAGCATCTCCTGAGCGCCGCCGACCTGGACGCCGCCACCGCCACGCTGGTGCTGGACACCGCGGCGGAGATGGCGAGCATCGCGGGGCGCGAGGTGAAGAAGCTCCCCGCGTTGCGCGGGCGCACGGTGGTGAACCTGTTCTACGAGGACTCGACCAGGACGCGGATCTCGTTCGAGGCGGCCGCGAAGCGGCTGTCGGCCGACGTCATCAACTTCTCCGCCAAGGGCTCCAGCGTCTCGAAGGGTGAAAGTCTCAAGGACACCGCCCTCACCCTGCAGGCGATGGGCGCCGACGCGGTCGTGATCCGGCACCCGGCCAGCGGCGCGCCGCACCGGCTCGCCAACTGGGTCGAGGGCAGCGTCGTGAACGCCGGCGACGGCACGCACGAGCACCCGACGCAGGCGCTGCTCGACGCGTACACGATGCGCAGCCGTCTCAAGCGGCTGGCAGGGCTCAACGTGACCATCGTCGGCGACGTCCTGCACTCGCGGGTGGCCAGGTCCAACGTCCAGCTGCTGCACACCCTCGGCGCGAAGGTGACGCTCGTCGCGCCGCCGACACTGCTGCCCGTCGGGGTCGGCGCGTGGCCCGCCGAGACGTCCTACGACCTCGACGCCGTCGTGCCGGATTCCGACGTCGTCATGATGTTGCGCGTCCAGCGGGAAAGAATGAACCAGGCGTACTTCCCCTCGGAGCGGGAGTACGCGCGGCGCTACGGCTTCGACGTGCCGCGCATGCGGCGGCTGCCCGAGCACGCGATCGTCATGCACCCCGGGCCGATGAACCGGGGGATGGAGATCGCGCCGGAGGTCGCCGACTCGCCGCGCTCCACGATCGTCGAACAGGTCGCCAACGGGGTCTCCGTGCGGATGGCCGTCCTCTACCTGCTGCTCGGAGGCAAAGCGTGATCACGCACCTGGGAGAGATCACCGTCGAGGACGGGGTCATTGTCGCGATAGATCCGGACAAGAAGGGTCCGAAGATCGCGCTGCCCGGCCTCGTGGACCTGCACACCCACCTGCGCGAGCCGGGCCGCGAGGACGCCGAGACCGTCGAGTCCGGATCCCGCGCCGCCGCCCTCGGTGGATACACGGCGGTCTGCGCCATGGCGAACACGAGCCCGGTCGCCGACACCGCCGGCGTCGTCGAGCAGGTGTGGCGCCTCGGCCGCGAGGCCGGCCTGGTCGACGTGCAGCCGATCGGCGCCGTCACCGTCGGCCTCGGCGGCGAGCAGCTCGCCGAGCTCGGCGCGATGGCCGACTCCGCCGCCCGCGTCCGGGTGTTCTCCGACGACGGCCACTGCGTGCACGACCCGCGCCTCATGCGCCGCGCCCTGGAGTACGTCAAGGCGTTCGACGGGGTGATCGCCCAGCACGCCGAGGAGCCCCGGCTGACCACCGGCGCGCAGATGAACGAGGGCGAGGTCGCCGCCCGCCTCGGGATGACCGGCTGGCCCGCCGTCGCCGAGGAGGCGATCATCGCCCGGGACGTGCTGCTGGCCGGGCACGTCGGCGCGCGCCTGCACATCTGCCACGTGTCGACCGCCGGCAGCGTCGAGCTGATCCGCTGGGCGAAGTCGAAGGGCTGGCGGGTGACCGCCGAGGTGACGCCGCACCACCTGCTGCTCACTGAGGACCTCGCCGTCGACTACGACCCGGTGTACAAGGTGAACCCCCCGCTGCGGACCGAGGCCGACGTGCTCGCGCTGCGCAAGGGCCTGCAGGACGGCACGATCGACTGCGTCGCGACCGACCACGCCCCGCACAGCGTCGAGGACAAGGAGTGCGAGTGGGCGTACGCCAGGCCGGGGATGCTCGGCCTGGAGACCGCCTTGGCGATCGTCGTACAGACGATGGGGCCGCAGTGGGACAGGATCACGGACTGGATGTCCGTCGCGCCCGCGAGGATCGCCGGTCTCAGCGGCCACGGTCACGCCCTGAAGGTCGGCGGCGTCGCCAACATCACGATCTTCGACCCGTCGGTCCGGTGGACGGTCGACCCGACCGCCCTGGCCAGCAGGTCGCGCAACACCCCTTACGCCGGGATGGAGCTGCGCGGTCGCGTCGAGGCGACCTACCTGCGCGGCGAGCCGACGGTGTTGAACGGAAAGGCGACTCGGTGAAGCGCAGAGCAGCATTGTTGGTACTGGAGGACGGCCGCACCTTCCGCGGCGAGGCCTTCGGCAGCATCGGGGAGACCTTCGGCGAGGCGGTGTTCAACACCGGCATGACCGGCTACCAGGAGACCCTGACCGACCCGTCGTACCACCGGCAGGTCGTCGTGCAGACGGCGCCGCAGATCGGCAACACCGGCGTCAACGGCGAGGACGACGAGTCCGACCGCGTCTGGGTCGCCGGCTACGTCGTGCGTGACCCGGCCCGCTCCTACTCCAACTGGCGCGCCTCCGGCAGCCTCCAGGACCGCCTCGCCGTCGAGGGCATCGTGGGTATCAGCGGCGTCGACACCCGGGCGCTGACCCGGCACCTGCGCGAGCGCGGCGCGATGCGCGTCGGCGTCTCCAGCGTCGACGACGACCGTGACGGATTGCTGCAGCGGGTCCGCCAGCAGCCGCAGATGCTCGGCGCCGACCTGTCCGCCGAGGTGAGCACCCCGCAGCGCTACACCGTCGAGGCCGAGGGCGAGCACCGCTTCACCGTCGCCGCGATCGACCTGGGCATCAAGCGCAACGTCCCGCGCCGCCTGGCCGCCCGTGGGGTGACCACGCACGTGCTGCCGGCGGCGACGACCCTCGACGAGATCCGGGCACTGAACGCCGACGCGGTGTTCTTCTCGCCCGGCCCGGGCGACCCGGCCACCGCCGACGGTCCAGTGGAACTGGCCAAATCGGTACTGTCGGCAAAAATCCCTCTCTTCGGCATCTGCTTCGGCAGCCAGATCCTGGGCCGCGCGCTCGGGTTCGGCACGTACAAGCTGGGCTACGGCCACCGGGGCATCAACCAGCCCGTCATCGACCGGACCACCGGCAAGGTCGAGGTGACCAGCCACAACCACGGCTTCGCCGTCGACGCGCCCCTGGACGGGCGCACCAGCACCGAGTTCGGCGAGGTCGAGGTCAGCCACGTCTGCCTCAACGACAACGTCGTGGAGGGCCTGCGCTGCCTGGACACGCCGGCCTTCACCGTCCAGTACCACCCGGAGGCGGCAGCGGGGCCGCACGACGCGGACTACCTGTTCGACAGATTCGCGGAGTTGATGAAAACCAATGCCTAAGCGGACCGATCTCCGGCACGTCCTCGTCATCGGCTCCGGCCCGATCGTCATCGGCCAGGCGTGCGAGTTCGACTACTCCGGCACCCAGGCGTGCCGTGTCCTGCGCGCGGAGGGGTTGCGGGTCAGCCTCGTCAACTCCAACCCGGCCACGATCATGACCGACCCGGAGTTCGCCGACGCCACGTACGTCGAGCCGATCACCCCGGAGTTCGTCGAGCAGGTCATCGCCAAGGAGCGCCCCGACGCGCTCCTGGCCACGCTCGGCGGGCAGACCGCGCTCAACACCGCGGTCGCGCTGCACGAGGCCGGCGTCCTGGACAAGTACGGCGTCGAGCTGATCGGCGCCAACATCGACGCCATCCGGCGCGGCGAGGACCGGCAGCTGTTCAAGGACATCGTCGCCAAGGCCGGCGGCGATACCCCGCGCAGCCGGGTCTGCCACTCGATGGACGAGGTCCGCGCGACCGTCGCCGACCTCGGCCTGCCGGTCGTCATCCGGCCGTCGTTCACCATGGGCGGGCTCGGCTCCGGCATGGCGCACAACGACGCCGACCTGGAGCGCCTCGCCGGCGGCGGCCTGGTCGCCTCCCCGGTGCACGAGGTCCTCATCGAGGAGAGCGTGCTCGGCTGGAAGGAGTTCGAGCTCGAGCTGATGCGCGACAAGCACGACAACGTCGTCGTCGTGTGCTCCATCGAGAACGTCGACGCGATGGGCGTGCACACCGGCGACTCGGTGACCGTCGCGCCCGCCATGACGCTCACCGACGTGGAGTACCAGCGGCTGCGCGACCTCGGCATCGCCGTGCTGCGTGAGGTCGGCGTCGACACCGGCGGCTGCAACATCCAGTTCGCGGTGCACCCGCAGACCGGCCGCCTGGTCGTCATCGAGATGAACCCGCGCGTCTCCCGCTCCAGCGCCCTGGCGAGCAAGGCGACCGGCTTCCCGATCGCGAAGATCGCCGCGAAGCTCGCCATCGGCTACACCCTCGACGAGATCCCCAACGACATCACCCTCAAGACCCCGGCGGCGTTCGAGCCGTCCCTGGACTACGTGGTCGTGAAGATCCCGCGGTTCGCGTTCGAGAAGTTCCCCGGGGCCGACGCCGAGCTCACGACCACCATGAAGTCGGTCGGCGAGGCCATGTCGATGGGCCGCACCTTCCAGGAGGCCCTGGGCAAGGCGATGCGGTCGATGGAGACCAAGGCCGCCGGCTTCTGGACCACACCGGACACACCGGGGACCGACGCGCTCGAAGCCCTGCGCACGCCGCACGACGGCCGTCTGTACACCGCCGAACGCGCGCTGCGCGAGGGCCACAGCGTCCAGGCGGTCTGCGAGGCCAGCGGCTTCGACCCGTGGTTCGTCGACCAGATCGCCGCGCTCGTCGACCTGCGCGCGGAGATCCTCAGCGCCGCCGTCCTCGATGAGCCGTTGCTGCGCACCGCGAAACGGGCCGGCCTGTCCGACCGGCAGATCGCCGCGCTGCGCCCCGAGTTCGCCGGCGAGGACGGGGTGCGGAGCCTGCGCCAGCGCCTCGGTCTGCGGCCGGTGTACAAGACCGTCGACACCTGCGCCGCCGAGTTCGCCGCGGGCACCCCGTACCACTACAGCACCTACGAGGAGGAGACCGAGGTCGTCCCGTCGGACCGGCCGAAGGTCCTCATCCTCGGCTCCGGGCCGAACCGCATCGGGCAGGGCATCGAGTTCGACTACTCGTGCGTGCACGCGGTCATGGCGCTGCGGGCCAAGGGCTACGAGACCGTCATGGTCAACTGCAACCCGGAGACGGTCTCCACCGACTACGACACCGCCGACCGCCTGTACTTCGAGCCGCTCACGTTCGAGGACGTGCTGGAGGTCGTGCACGCCGAGCACGAGTCCGGCAAGGCCGCCGGCGGCCCGGGCGTCATCGGCGTCGTCGTCCAGCTCGGCGGGCAGACCCCGCTCGGCCTCGCCCAGCAGCTCGCCGACGCGGGCGTGCCGATCGTCGGCACCTCGCCCGGCGCGATCGACCTGGCCGAGGACCGCGGCGCGTTCGGCAAGCTCCTCATCGGGGCGGGGCTGACCGCGCCCGCGCACGGGACCGCGACCAGCTTCGCCGAGGCGAAACTCATCGCCGACGAGATCGGCTACCCGGTGCTCGTGCGCCCGTCGTACGTGCTGGGCGGCCGCGGCATGGAGATCGTCTACGACGAGGAGACCCTGCGCGGCTACATCGGGCGGGCCACCGAGATCTCCCCGGCGCACCCCGTGCTCGTCGACCGCTTCCTCGACGACGCCATCGAGATCGACGTCGACGCGCTGTGCGACAAGGACGGCGAGGTCTACATCGGCGGCGTGATGGAGCACATCGAGGAGGCCGGCATCCACTCCGGCGACTCGTCCTGCGTCCTGCCGCCGATCACCCTCGCCGGGGTCCACCTCGACGAGGTGCGGCGCTACACCGTCGCGCTCGCCCGCGGCATCGGCGTCCAGGGCCTGCTCAACGTCCAGTACGCGCTGAAGGACGACGTCCTGTACGTCCTGGAGGCCAACCCGCGCGCGTCGCGCACCGTGCCGTTCGTGTCGAAGGCGACCGCGGTGCCCCTGGCGAAGGCCGCGGCCCGCATCGCGCTCGGCGCCACGATCGCCGAACTGCGCGCCGAAGGCCTCCTGCCCGAGACCGGCGACGGCGGTACCCCCGCCGAGCACGCGCCGATCGCGGTCAAGGAGGCGGTGCTGCCCTTCAAGCGCTTCCGCACCATCGAGGGCAAGGGCGTGGACAACCTGCTCGGCCCCGAGATGAAGTCGACCGGCGAGGTCATGGGCATCGACACGTCCTTCGGCCACGCCTTCGCGAAGTCCCAGGCCGCCGCGTACGGGTCGCTGCCGACCACCGGCACCGTCCTGGTGACGGTCGCCAACCGGGACAAGCGCGGCATCGTGTTCCCGATCAAGCGCCTCGCCGACCTCGGCTTCTCGATCGTCGCCACCGCCGGCACCGGTGAGGTGCTGCGCCGGTACGGCGTCGCCTGCGAGATCGTGCCGAAGCACTTCGAGGAGGGCGGCGGCCGCAACGCCGTGTCGATGATCGCGAGCGGCGAGGTCGCCCTGGTGATGAACACGCCGCAGGGCTCCAGCGGCCGGCAGGACGGCTACGAGATCCGCAGCGCCGCCGTCGTCGCCGACATTCCGTGCATCACCACGCTGCCGGGCGCGGCGGCCGCCGTGATGGGCATCGAGGCGCTGCTGCGCGGCGAGATGACCGTCCGGCCGCTGCAGGAGCTGCACGCGGCCCTGCGCGGTTCGCGATGAGCGGCCAGCGGAGCGGCTCGGGCCGCGAGCAGGGTGGTGCAGGTTTGGCTCGCGGCGACGCCGGAGGCGGCGTCGTGAGCGGCCAGCGAAGCGGCTCGGGTCTGGTTTGGCTCGCGGTGACGCCGGAGGCGGTGTCGTGAGCGGCCAGCGGAGCGGCTCGGGCCGCGAGCAGATAGTGCAGGTTTGGCTCGCGGCGACGCCGGAGGCGGTGTCGTGAGCTACGAACGTCTCGTCCGCCCGGTCCTGTTCCGCCTCGGCGGCGGCGACGCCGAGGCGGTGCACGAGCGGACGCTGCGCTGGCTGTCGCGGGTGCCGGCCGGACGGGCCCACAGCCCGGCCGGCGCGCGCCGGACCGTGTTCGGGATCGACTTCCCGAACGCGGTCGGGCTCGCCGCCGGCATGGACAAGGACGGCCGGGCGCTGCGGGCCTGGCCACGGCTCGGCTTCGGCTTCGTCGAGGTCGGCACCGTCACCTGGCACCCGCAGCCCGGCAACGACCGCCCCCGCCTGTTCCGCTTCCCGGAGCAGGAGGCGATCGTCAACCGGATGGGCTTCAACAACGCCGGCGCTCAGGCGCTCGCGGCGCGGTTGCGGGCTCTCGGGCCGCTGCCCGTGCCGCTCGGGATCAGCCTCGGCAAGTCCAAGGTGACGCCGCTGACCGGTGCCGTCGAGGACTACGTCAGCAGTTTCCGGGTGTTGTACGAGCACGGCGCGTACTTCGCCGTGAACGTCAGCTCGCCGAACACGCCGGGGTTGCGGGAGCTGCAGGACAGGGCCCACCTGTCGGCGCTCCTGGGCGCGCTGCAGGCCGAGAACCGGGACCGCCGGCCGATCCTGGTCAAGGTCGCCCCGGACCTCACGGACACCGCGCTCGGCGAGCTGCTGGACGTGTGCCTCGGCCACGGCGTCGCCGGGCTGATCGCCACCAACACGACCATCGCCCGGCCCGGCGTGACGACCGCCGAGACCGGCGGCCTGTCCGGTCGCCCCCTGGCCGCGCGCGCCCTGGAGGTCGTGCGTTTCGTCGCCAAGGAGAGCGGCCTGCCGGTCGTCGGCGTGGGCGGGATCACCACCCGCGGCGACGTGACCCGGATGCTGGACGCCGGGGCGTCGCTCGTGCAGCTCTACACCGGACTCATCTACCGCGGTCCCCGCCTCGTACGGCAGGCCGTGCAAGCCACGAGGGAGCAGACGTGAGCGACCGCTTCGGAGCCCGGCTGAGGGCCGCCACGGACGCGCTGGGACCACTGTGCGTGGGGATCGACCCTCACCCCTCCCTGCTGGCCGCCTGGGGGCTCTCCGACGATGTCAAGGGCCTGGAAGCGTTCAGTCGGACGGTGGGGGAGGCCCTGGCCGACCGGGTGGCGGTGATCAAGCCGCAGTCTGCCTTTTTTGAGCGTTTCGGCTCCAGGGGCATAGCGGTCCTGGAGTCAACTATCCGACAGTTCGACGGCACCCGGACGCTTGTGATTCTCGACGTCAAGCGGGGTGACATCGGCTCCACGGCCGCCGCGTACGCCGACGCCTACCTCGATTCAGCAGCCCCGCTGAGGGCCGACGCGATCACCGTCAGCCCCTTCCTCGGGGTCGGATCGCTGCGCCCGATCTTCGACAAGGCGGCCGCGAACGGGCTCGGCGCGTTTGTCCTCGCCCTCACCTCGAATCCCGAGGGTGCGTCCGTCCAGCGGGCCGTCGGCGCCTCCGGCAGGACCGTCGCGCAGACCGTCATCGACGAGATTTCCCAGCTCAACGCGGGTGTGGCCCCACTTGGCGACATCGGCGTGGTGATCGGCGCGACGCTCGGCGAGCACGGCCACGACCTGACGAACCTCAATGGCCCGATCCTGGCGCCGGGCCTGGGGGCTCAGGGCGGCAGGGCCGACGGACTGCGCGCCGCGTTCGGTGATCAAGCCTCTGACGTGCTGCCGTCGTACTCCCGGGAGATCCTCGGCGCGGGCCCGGACGTCGCCACGCTGCGTGCCGCCGCGGAGCGGGCGCGTGACGAGTGCGCGGCCGCTCTGGCGGTCACCGGCTGATCATCAGTCCGCCACCGGCCGTCGATCATGGGATTCTCACGTTGCCGAAATGGCTCGTGACCGCTAGTTTTCCCGGCGCTAGACCATCAACATTCTTTTCAAGGGACCTGAGGAGACCTGGTGCCGCTCCCGTCACTGAGCCCGGAACAGCGCGCAGCCGCATTGGAAAAGGCGGCTGAGATTCGTAAGGCTCGCGCTGAGCTGAAGGAGCAACTGAAGCAGGGGAAGACCACCCTCGCTGCCGTGCTCGATCGTGCGGAGTCCGACGACGTCGTCGGCAAGCTTCGGGTTTCGGCCGTGCTGCAGGCAATGCCCGGCATCGGCAAGATCCGCGCGACGCAGATCATGGAGAAGCTGAAGATCGCCGACAGCCGCCGCCTTCGCGGCCTCGGCGACCAGCAGCGCAAGGCACTGCTCGGGGAGTTCGCCGGCGGCAAGTGACTGCCGCCAGGTAGGTCCCCCCGGACCAGTGTGTAGACCTCGACGCGCCCGGACCGTTCCAACGGTCCGGGCGCGTTGGCGTTTGGGCAGGCTGGTAGGGTTTACGGGTTAGCGAGCTGTCAATTGGAAGTCGTGAGGTTGTTTCGTGGCCGGAACCGTGGCAGACCCCCAGGGCATCACCAACCCGCCCATCGACGAGCTGCTGGAGAAGACCACCTCGAAGTACGCGCTGGTGATCTTCGCGGCGAAGCGCGCCCGTCAGGTCAACGCCTACTACAGCCAGCTGGGTGAGGGCCTTCTCGAATACGTGGGTCCCCTGGTGGAGACCACGCCGCAGGAGAAGCCGCTGTCCATCGCGCTGCGCGAGATCAACAGCGGCCTGCTGACCGCCGAGCGCATCGAAGAGGTCTAGTCCGACATGCACGCCGAGGACGGCGGCGCCGGTGACCGGCCGCGGGTCGTTCTCGGCGTCGGCGGCGGGATCGCCGCCTACAAGGCCTGTGAGCTGCTGCGGCTGCTGACCGAGTCCGGTCACCGGGTGCGGGTCGTGCCGACCGCGGCGGCGCTCACGTTCGTCGGCGAGGCCACCTGGGCCGCCCTGTCCGGGCAGCCGGTCAGCGCCGACGTCTGGACCGGAGCCCACGAGGTGCCGCACGTCCGGCTCGGCCGCGAGGCAGACCTCGTCGTCGTCGCCCCCGCCACCGCCGACCTGCTGGCCAAGGCCGCGCACGGGCTCGCCGACGACCTGCTCACCAACACGCTGCTCACCGCCCGGTGCCCGGTGCTCTTCGCGCCCGCGATGCACACGGAGATGTGGGAGCACCCCGCCACCCGGGCCAACGTCGAGACGCTCAGGGCGCGCGGCGCGCTGGTCCTCGAGCCCGACGTGGGACGGCTCACCGGCGCCGACACCGGCAAGGGCCGGCTGCCCGCCCCGGCCGCGATCTTCGCCACCGCCCAGCGGCTCATGCGCCGCGGCGACCTGACCCCGGACCTGGTGGGGCGGCACGTGGTGGTCACCGCCGGCGGTACACGCGAGCCCATCGACCCTGTCAGATTCATCGGCAACCGGTCCTCCGGCAAGCAGGGCTACGCGATCGCGCGGGCCGCCGTCGCCCGCGGCGCGCGGGTGACGCTCATCTCGGCGAACGTGTCGCTGCCCGACCCGGCCGGCGCCGACCTGGTCAGGGTCTCCACCACCGAGGAGCTGCGGGTCGCGACCCTGGACGCCGCCGCGAAGGCCGACGCCGTGGTCATGGCGGCCGCGCCGGCCGACTTCCGGCCCGCCGTCTTCGCCCCGGGCAAGATCAAGAAGGTGGACGGCACGGCGCCGACCCTGGAGCTGGTCACCAACCCCGACATCGCCGCCGAGCTCGGCGCCGCGAAGCCCGACGGGCAGGTGCTCGTCGCGTTCGCCGCCGAGACCGCCTCGATCGAGCAGGCCGTCGCCAACGGTCACGAAAAGCTGCTCCGCAAGCGGGCGGATCTCATCGTCGTCAACGAGGTCGGGATCGACAGGACGTTCGGCGCCGAGCACAACCAGGCGGTGATCCTCGGCGCCGACGGGACCCGTGACGCATTGCCCGAACTGTCCAAAGACGACCTAGCCGATAGGATTTTGGACCGGGTTGTCGCCCGTTTCCCCTGATCGTGGCGGTTCCGCAGCGTGGTGGCCGTCCAGGCTCGACCATGCCTTTAGAGGTTCGCGAGCGCCAGGTCGTACACTGCTGCGAAACCACAACCGACGCCGTATCCCTGAGGAGCACCATTGGCCCGCCGCCTGTTCACGTCAGAGTCGGTCACCGAAGGTCACCCGGACAAGATCGCCGATCAGATCAGCGACGGCATCCTCGACGCGCTCCTCACGCAGGACGCCCGCAGTCGGGTCGCCGTCGAGACGCTGATCACCACCGGCCAGGTCCACGTCGCCGGTGAGGTGACCACGACTGCCTACGCCGACATCGCCAAGATCGTCCGCGAGACGATCCTCGGCATCGGGTACGACTCGTCGAAGAAGGGCTTCGACGGCGCCTCCTGCGGCGTGAGCGTGTCGATCGGCGCCCAGTCGCCCGACATCGCGCAGGGCGTCGACTCGGCCATCGAGGTCCGCGAGGGCTCCTCCGGCGGCGACAACCTCGACCTGCAGGGCGCCGGCGACCAGGGCATGATGTTCGGCTTCGCGTGCAGCGAGACGCCCGAGCTCATGCCGCTGCCGATCGCGCTCGCGCACCGGCTCGCCCGCCGCCTCTCCGCGGTCCGCAAGGACGGCACCATCCCCTACCTGCGGCCCGACGGCAAGACGCAGGTCACCATCGAATACGACGGCCTGCGCCCGGTCCGCCTGCACACGGTCGTCGTGTCCAGCCAGCACGCGCCCGACATCTCGCTCGAGTCGCTGCTGACCCCCGACGTGCGCGAGCACGTCATCGCCCCCGAACTGGAGGGCCTGGGCCTGGAGACCGACGGCTACCGCCTGCTGGTCAACCCGACCGGCCGCTTCGAGATCGGCGGCCCGATGGGCGACGCCGGCCTCACCGGCCGCAAGATCATCGTCGACACCTACGGCGGCTACGCCCGCCACGGCGGCGGCGCGTTCTCCGGCAAGGACCCGTCGAAGGTCGACCGCTCCGCGGCGTACGCCACCCGCTGGGTCGCCAAGAACGTCGTGGCCGCGGGCCTGGCCGAGCGCTGCGAGGTCCAGGTCGCCTACGCGATCGGCAAGGCGCACCCCGTCTCGCTGTTCGTGGAGACCTTCGGCACCGAGGTCGTGCCGGTCGAGCGGATCGAGAAGGCCATCAACGAGGTCTTCGACCTGCGCCCGGCCGCGATCATCCGCGACCTCGACCTGCTCAAGCCGGTCTATCAGCAGACCGCGGCCTACGGTCACTTCGGCCGCGAGCTGCCCGGCTTCACGTGGGAGCAGGCGAGCCGGACCGCAGAGCTGAAGTCCGCCGCCGGCGCCTGATCGGCACTTCGACGTTGGCCGATCAATCTGATACCGGGATTGATCGGCCAACGTCTATTTCCGGCCCGGTTGGGGACCTATCACAGGACGGTCTCTTCCCATCTCTGGAGCCGGCGGGGAAGACCGCCGGAAAGCCGGCAGGGAAGGCCGCCGCGGAGCGGGTCGCCGGGAACGCCCGCACCGCCGGGAAGGCCCGCACGGCGAAGTCGGCGCCGCCCCGTGAGGCCGCCGCCGAGCTGCCGGTCGCCCGCATCTGCGTCGATGTCCCGCTGCCACACCTCGACCGCCCGTTCGACTACCTGGTGCCGGCCGCCCTCGACGCCGCCGCGCAGCCCGGCGTACGGGTGAAGGTCCGCTTCGCCGGCCAGCTCGCCGACGGATACCTCCTCGAGCGGGTCACGGAGTCGGACCACGACGGCAAGCTCACGTTCCTGGACAAGGTCGTGTCGCCGGAGCCTGTGCTGCGGCCGGAGATCGCCGCCCTGGCCAGGGAGATCGCCGACCGCTACGCGGGCACCATGTCCGACGTCCTCCGCCTGGCGATCCCGCCCCGCCACGCGGCCGCCGAGAAGTCGGCCGCCGGGGCAGACGCGGCCGCGGGGGGCCGGGCCTCCTCGCCGAGCACATCCGCCGAACGGTCCGCCGTCGCGGGAGGCGCCGTCGCGGGAGGCGCCGTCGCGGGAGGCGCGGCCGCCGGGAGGCCCGCCGTTACGGGATCCGCCGTTACGGGATCCGCCGTCGCGGGAGCCGCTGCGGCCGGGAAGTCCGCGGCCGAGGGCTTCGCCGCTGCGGGAGATGCGCCTGCCGGTATGCCCCCCGCTGGGGGAGGGGTGGCCGCCGTGGGATCCGCTGCTGCGGGAGACGTGGCCGCCGGGGTGCCGGTCGCCAAGGCAGGCGTGGTTGCCGGAGAGCCGGTCGCCAGGGCGAGCGCGGCTGCCGGGATGTCTCCGGCAACCGAGGGCGGGCGCAACGTCCCGGCGGTCAGTGAGGCGGGATGGCGGCAGTACACCGCGGGGGTCGCGCTGCTGCGGGCGCTCGGTGACGGCCGGCGGCCGCACGCCGTGTGGACCGCGCTGCCCGGGGAGGACTGGCCCGCCAGGCTCGCCGAGGCCGCGGCGAGCGCCCTCGCCGGTGGCAGGGGCTCCCTGATCGTCGTCGCCGACGCCCGCGACCTGGACCGGCTCGACAAGGCCATGACCACCGCCCTCGGTGGCGCCGGGGCGCACGTCGCGCTGTCGGCCGCGCTCGGGCCCGCTGAGCGGTACCGGCGCTTCCTCGCCGCCTCCCGCGGCCGGGCGCGGGTCGTCATCGGCACCCGAGCCGCGTGTTTCGCGCCCGTCGACGACCTCGGCCTCGTCGCGATCTGGGACGACGGCGACGACCTGCACGCCGAGCCCAGGGCGCCCTACCCGCACGCCAGGCAGGTCCTGCTCGCGCGCGCCGAGCAGGCAGGATGCGGCATCATCGTCGGCGGGTTCGCGCGTACGGCGGAAGCCCAGCAACTCATCGAGACCGGCTGGGCGATCGAGGTGGCTGCCGCCCGGGGCGTGCTGCGCCGGCACATGCCGCAGGTGGTGACCGTCGGCGAGGACGAGCAGATGGCCCGCGACCCGGGCGCGGTCTCGGCGCGGCTGCCGACCGCCGCCTGGCGGGCCGCCCGGGACGCGTTGCTGCGCGACGCGCCGGTGCTCATCCAGGTGCCGCGGCGCGGGTACATCCCGTCGGTCGCCTGCGCCGAGTGCTACACCGCGGCGCGCTGCCCCAACTGCTCCGGCCCGCTCGCGCTGCCGTCGGCGACCGCGCCGCCGTTGTGCCGGTGGTGCGGGAGGGTCGCCGCCGCGTACGCCTGCCCCGAGTGCGGCAGCCGGCGCCTGCGGGCGTCCGTCGTCGGCGCGCGGCGCACCGCGGAGGAACTGGCCCGCGCGTTCCCCGACACGCCGGTGCGGACCTCGGGGCGCGACGGCGTCCTGGACCGGGTCCCGGGCCAGGCGTCGATCGTCGTGTCGACCCCGGGCGCCGAGCCGGTCGCCGACGGTGGGTACGGCGCCGTGCTCCTGCTCGACAGCTGGGCCCTGCTCACCCGCGCCGACCTGCGCGGCACGGAGGAGGCGCTGCGCCGGTGGCTGACCGCGGCGGCCCTGACCCGGCGCACCGGCACGGTCGTCGTCGTCGCGGACGCGTCGCTCGCGGTGGTGCAGGCGCTCGTCCGCTTCGACCCGGGCTGGCTGGCCGCCCGTGAGCTCGCCGACCGGCGCGAGCTCGGCTTCCCGCCGGTGATGCGGATGGCGTCGCTGACCGGCACCCCGGCCGCGGTCGCGGACCTCCTCGCCGCCGCGAACCTCCCGCCCGGCGCCGAGGTCCTCGGCCCGGTCCCCGCCGCCGACGGCCAGGAACGCATGCTGGTGCGCACCGGCAGGTCCGCCGGCCGGGCCCTCGCCCTCGCCCTGCGCTCCGCCGCCGGCCTGCGCTCCGCCCGCAGGGCCGCCGACCCGGTCCGCGTCCAGGTCGACCCCCTCGACCTGCTGTAACGCTCGACCTGCCGCCACCCGCAGAGGCTGCGGGCGGGCTGTCGTCAACGTCGGGCGTGTCGCGGGCGAACGCGTCGCCCTTCGGCAATTTTCAGGAAGCGGACCGGTGCTCCACGCCGCGGAATACCGGTCCGCTTCAGAAAAATCCGGGAAAAGGCGACGTGTTCACCCCGCCATACGCCGAACGCCACCCACGGACCGTGGCGCGGGTGCTCGTGCTGCCGGGATCAGGGCCGCTTTACCGCAGGGCCGGGTCGGCTCACCGCAGGAATGCGGCGAGGGTGGTTTCCAGGGGTGGGGCGCCGTCGCGGTTGTCGACCTCGCGGTGGGGGACGACCGGCGGGCGGTCCGGCGGGATCGCGGCGAGGAAGTCGTCCCAGCGGTCCAGCTTCTGGCCGTCGCGGTGCGAGCCGCGGGCCACGAGCCGGGCCCGCAGCGTCGCCGGGTCGGACCGCACCCACACCAGGTGCACGGGGTCGCCGCCGAGGGCGGACACGAACCCGGCCCAGCGGCCCGCGTCGGAGATCTGCCCGGTGAACGGCGCCGACAGCACCACCGAGCAGCCCCGGGCGCGGATCTCGCGGGCGGCGGCGGCCAGCCCGGCGTACTCGTGCAGCTTGACGTTCGCGTCGTACCAGACACCCTCGCGCTCGCCCGGGGACCGGCCGGCGGCCGCGAGGGTCGCCGAGACGAACCCGCCGTAGAGCGTGTCCTTGTCCAGCAGCGCCGGCGCCGGGTCGAGCAGCCCGATCAGCAGATCCGCGACCGTCGACTTGCCCGCCCCGGGCGGCCCCGCGACGACCCAGACCGTCCCCGGTCCCCTCACGCGACCAGCAACTGATTGGTGGCGAGCTCGCGGTACAGGTCGCTGGAGCCGAGGAGGTCGGCGTGCCGGCCGACGGCGACGACCCGGCCCGCCTCCATGACCACGATCTGGTCCGCGTCGACCACGGTCGACAGGCGGTGCGCGACGACGATCATCGTCCGATTGTGCGCCACGGTGTCGATCGCCTGGCGCAATGCCACCTCGTTGCGCGCGTCGAGGTTGGACGTCGGCTCGTCCAGCAGCAGGATCGGCGGCGCCGCGAGCAGCGTCCGGGCGATCGCCAGGCGCTGCCGCTCGCCGCCGGACAGCAGCACACCACCCTCGCCGACCTGCGCGTCCAGGCCCAGCGGCGTCCGGTCGACGACCTCGGCGAGGTTGACCGCGTCGAGGACCTCCAGCATCTGCGCGTCGGTGGCGCCGGGCGTGGTGAGCCGCAGGTTCTCCCGCAGTGTCCCGGCGAGCACCGGAGCCTCCTGCTCGACGTAGCCGAGCTGGGCGCGCAGGGTCTGGCGGGGCAGGTCCCGCACGTCGGCGCCGGCGACCCGGACGGTGCCGGACGTGGCGTCGTAGAAGCGCTCGACCAGCTGCAGGATCGTCGACTTGCCGGCCCCGGAGGGGCCCACGAGGGCGGTGCGGGTGCCGTACGCCACCTGGAACGACACCTCGCGGACGACCGGCTCCAGCGAGGCGGCATAGCCGAACGTGACGTCCTCGAACGCGACGGCGACCGGGGTCGTGGCGACCGTGGCCGTGCCCGCGTCCTCCTCGAGGGGCACGTCCAGGATGTCCTGCATGCGTTGCAGGGCACCGAGTCCGGTCTGCAGCTGGGTGTACGCGTGCAGCGCCTGACCCAAGGGCATGACCAGGAAGAACAGGTAGAGGACGAACGCCACCAGGTCGCCGACGGAGATCGTGCCGTTCGCGACGCGCGCGCCGCCGACGCCGAGCAGCAGCAGGAACGCGCCCTGGATCGCGGCGATGCTGGCCGGCCCGACGAGCGCCTGCAGCTTCGCGATCCGCACGCCCGCCTTGTACGCCTCCTCGGCGCCGGTCTCGACGGTGGCGACCTCACGGTCCTCGGCGTTGCTGGCCCGGATCGTGCGCGCGGCGGACAGGGCCCGCTCCACGGCGCTGGTCATGTCGCCGATGCGCGCCTGCGCCTCCTGCGACGCGGGCCGGACCCGGCGGGAGAAGATCACCGCGATCGACAGCCCGAGCGCGAGCCCGCCGCCGGCGGTGAGGAACAGGATCGGGTCGAGCAGCAGCATCGCGACGGCGGCGCCGACGACCATGACGGCGCCGGTGACGGTCTCGAACAGCCCGGACGTGACGACGGCCCGCAGCAGCGTCGTGTCGGCGCCGACGCGGGACAGCAGGTCGCCGGTGCGGCGCTGGTCGTACTCGGCGATCGGCAGCCGCAGCAGGTGCCGGGTCAGCCGCCGCCGCGCGGTCAGCACCAGCCCCTCGGCGGTGCGCTGCAGCAGGTAGTCGCGCAGCGCGTTGAGCAGCGCGACCGCGGCGAGCACGACGACGAGCAGCAGGACGGTCCGCCCGATCGCCTCGGACGCCTGCAGCTTGTCCAGGACGTCCCGGGTCAGCAGCGGCTGGGCGAGGGTGGTGACGGAGCCGAGCAGCGACAGCCCGCCGACGACGACGAGCGTCCGGCGGTGGTCACTCAGGTACGGCAGGAGCGAACGCAGCGAGACGGTGGTGGCCACCTGGCCGAGGCTAGCGCCGTTTCGCTGTGCGTCCCCTGAGGAGCACCAGTGACGGGTGTCGCAGCGCCCCCGGCGTCACCCGCGGGTCCTCGGCGACGGCGACGAGGTCGGCGGGCGCGCCCTCCTCGATGCCCGGGAACCCCAGGTACCGGCGGGCGTCCCAGCACCCGGCGCCGATCGCCGCGGCCGGCGGCAGACCAGCGGCGATCAGGTGCCCGATCTCGGCGACGACGTCGCCGTGGCCGAGCGAGTCGGTGCCGGCCAGGACGGTCACGCCGGCCTCCCACGCGTCGACGGTCGCGACGCGCAGGCTCTCGACGCCACCGAGGAACCAGTCCTTGCGCGGTCCCTCCGGCTTCGTCCGGACGTTGCTGACATGGCCGGCGAACCCGCTCCACGTCGGCGTCACCGCACCGCCCCGCGCGGCGAGCACGTCGAGGAGGTCCGGGGTCAGGAACCAGGCGTGCTCGATCGAGTCCACCCCGGCCAGGACGGCGCTGCGGGTGCCCTCGGCGGTCTGGCAGTGCGCGGCCACCCGCCCGTTCACCGCGTGCACGGCGTCGCAGAGCTCCCGCAGCACCGGCTGCGGCGTCTTCGCCCTGTCGAACTCCCAGTCGCCGTAGGTCTTGCACCAGCCGTCGTTGGCGAGTGCCTGCGCCACCCCTGCGGCGGTCAGGTCCGCGGGCACGGTCTGCAGGTCGTCGAGCTCCTCCAGCCCCCGCCACGCCAGCCACGGCCCGGCGGTGACGAGCCGCGGCAGGTCCTGCCGTTGCCGCAGCGGCGTCGGTACGGGCTCCCGATGGCCGGGCACGCGGAGCAGCAGGGTGCCGTCGCCGGCGTACGCGAGGGCGGCCGCCTCGAACAGGGCCGGATCGAACGCCATGGTCCCGGCGTCGTGCCCGAGGTGCGCGTGCGCGTCGACCAGCCCTGGCAGGATGAACCCGCCCTCGTGGACGGACGTGCTCCCACCCGGCGGGCGGGTGAAGGTGAGCCGGTCGCCGACGACCCAGATGTCGCGGACGTCACCCTCCGGGAGCACGGTGCCACGCAGGTGCAGGCTCGTCATCGCGCCACACTAGACTTGCTTGACTCGAATCAGATTTGGGGTGCCTCGTTTGACCGTCCAGTCCGTCCGCATCTTCGGCGACCCGGTGCTGCGCACACCCGCCGACAGTGTCGTGGACTTCGACCGTGAGCTGCGCAAGCTGGTCAAGGACCTGCTCGACACCATGGGCCAGCAGAACGGGACCGGCCTCGCCGCCCCGCAGATCGGTGTGGGGCTGCGCGTGTTCACCTTCGACGTCGACGACGTCATCGGGCACCTGGTCAACCCGGTCCTGGAGTTCCCAGACGAGGAGGAGCAGGACGGCCCCGAGGGCTGCCTGTCCATCCCCGGCGTCTATGTGGACACCAAGCGCCGGCAGCACGTGATCGCCAAGGGCTTCAACGAGCACGGCGACCCGGTCCAGATCGTCGGCACCGGGCTGATGGCGCGCTGCGCGCAGCACGAGACCGACCACCTCGACGGGGTCCTGTTCGTCGACCGGCTCGACGCCGACCGGCGCAAGCAGGCGATGAAGGAGATCCGTGCCGCCGAGTGGTACAACCCCGAGGCCCCGCCGGTCGTGAAGACCAGCCCGCACGGTCTGTTCGGCCGGTGAGGATCGTCTTCGCGGGCACGCCCGCGGTGGCGCTGCCCGCCCTCGACGCGATCGCCGCCTCCTCCCACGAGCTCGTCGCGGTCGTCAGCCGCCCCGACGCGCCGTCCGGCCGCGGCCGGCAGCTGGTGCCGTCCCCGGTCAGCGCCTGGGCGGCCGAGCGCGGCATCCCGGTGCTGACGCCCGCGCGCCCCCGCGAGCCGGAGTTCCTCGCGCAGCTGGCCGCCCTGGAGCCCGACTGCTGCCCGGTCGTGGCCTATGGCGCGCTGGTGCCCCGGGTCGCGCTCGACATCCCCCGGTTCGGGTGGATCAACCTGCACTTCTCGCTGCTGCCCGCGTGGCGCGGCGCGGCGCCGGTCCAGCACGCGGTCCTGCACGGCGACGACATGACCGGGGCCAGCGTGTTCCTCCTGGAGGAGGGGCTCGACACGGGTCCCGTCTTCGGCACGCTCACCGAGCCGGTCGGCGCCCGCGACACGTCCGGCGACCTGCTGGAGCGGCTCGCAGTGTCGGGCGCCCAGCTGCTGGTGTCCGTGCTGGACGGCATCGCCTCCGGTGAGATCACCGCCGTGCCGCAGCCGCACGAGGGCATCTCCAGCGCTCCGAAGCTCACCGTCGACGACGCGCTCGTCCGGTGGGAGGACCCGGCGTTCGCCGTCGACCGGCGGGTCAGGGCGTGCACGCCCGCGCCCGGCGCGTGGACGACGCTGCGCGGCGACCGGCTGAAGCTCGGCCCCGTCACCCCGGTGACCGCGGCCTCGGTGATCGGCGGGGGAGCGACCCTCAGCCCGGGTGTCGTCGCCGTCGAGCGCAACAGGGTCCTCGTCGGCACCGGCACGGTTCCCGTCGCGCTCGGCACCGTCACCGCACCCGGCAAGAAGGCCATGCCGGCCGACGCCTGGGCCCGCGGCGCCCGCATCGAGTCCGGCGTCGTGCTCGGCGTCCCGGCGTCCGCCGCGCCGTCGTCCGGGGCTTCGCCCGACACGCCGTCGCCGTCTTCCGGGGCGGTGTCGTCCTCCGAAGCGCCGTCGTCCGGGGCGTCGTCCTCCGGTGGTTCGTCGTCCGGAGCGTCGTCTTCCGCGTCGCCGTCTTCTGGGGCGACGTCGTCCTCCGAAGCGTCGTCCTCCGAAGCGCCGCCTTCAGGGGCGTCGTCGTCCGGTGGCTCGGCTTCCGGAGCGCCGTCCTCCGGAGCCTCGTCTTGAGGTCGCCCCAGCGGGGGCCGGGGCCGCGCCCGGCGGGTGCCCGCGACGACCGGCTCGTCCGGCCGCCGCGCGGTGGCCGGCCCGCGATCGACCCCGCCCGCGAGGCCGCATACGAGGCCGTGGCCGCCGTGCACCGCGACGACGCGTACGCCAACCTCGTGCTGCCGAAGCTGCTCCGCGAGACCGGGGTCACCGGCCGCGACGCCGCGTTCGCGACCGAGCTGACCTACGGGACGCTGCGCCAGACCGGCACCCTCGACGCGATCGTCGCCGCCGCCGCGGACCGGGCCGTCGACCGCATCGACCCGCCCGTCCGCGACGCGCTGCGCATCGGCGCGTATCAGCTGCTCAACATGCGCGTCGGCGCGCACGCGGCGGTCGCCACGACCGTCGATCTGGTCCGTTCGCTGGTCCCGGGCGCCGCCGGCTTCGCCAACGCGGTCCTGCGCCGCGTCGCCGAGTCCGACCGCGACGCGTGGCTGTCGCGGCTGGCGCCCGCCGACCCGTTCGAGGCGGCCGCGCTCAACCACGCGCACCCGCAGTGGATCGTGCGCGCGTTCACCGACGCGCTCGGCTCGCTCGACGAGGCGGAGCTCGCCCTCGACGCCGACAACCTCGCGGCGCCCGTGCACCTGTGCGCCCGCCCCGGCCTCATCGACCCCGCGGCGTTCGCGGCGTCGCTGCGGGGCGCGACCGTCGGGCGGTATTCGCCGTACGCCGTGGTCCTGTCCGGCGGCGGCGACCCCGGGGGCATCCCGGCGATCCGCGACGGCCGCGCCCACGTGCAGGACGAGGGCAGTCAGCTCGTCGCCGCCGCCCTCGCCGCCGCGCCGCTGGACGGCCGGGACGAGCGGTGGCTCGACCTGTGCGCCGGCCCCGGCGGCAAGGCCGGGCTGCTCGGCGCGCTCGCCCGCGACCGCGACGCGCACGTCACCGCCGTCGAGGTCGCCCACCACCGCGCCGAGCTGGTCGCCAAGGCCACCGAGGGGCTGCCGGTGTACACGATCCACGCCGACGGCCGCGACGTGGGCAAGGACGCCGACCTGCCCGAGGGCGGCTTCGACCGGGTCCTGGTCGACGCCCCCTGCACCGGCCTGGGCGCGCTGCGCCGCCGCCCCGAGGCGCGCTGGCGCCGCCAGCCGTCGGACCTGCCGCCGCTGACCCGGCTGCAGCGGGAGCTGCTGCAGGCCGCGTTCCGGGCGGTCCGGCCGGGCGGGGTGGTCGCCTACGTCACCTGCTCCCCGCACCAGGCGGAGACGGAGGTGTCGGTCACCGAGGCTGCCCGCAGGTCCTCGATCGACCTGGACCTGCTCGACGCCCGCGCGTTCCTGCCCGGCTCGCTGCCCGACCTCGGGACGGGCCCGACGGTGCAGCTCTGGCCGCACCGCCACGGCACCGACGCGATGTTCCTCGCCCTGCTGCGCCGCTCCGCCTCATGATCCCGGACGGTCGCGGCGGCCGGAGCCGGTCCTGCCACCGGCACCGCCCGGGATCATGAGACCGGGCTCATGACGGCGGGCTCATGACGGCGGGCTCATGACGGCGGCAGGAGCGCGGCGACCACCTCGCGGGCACCGCAGGACTGGCCGATGAGGCGGTCGCGCTCGGCGATCCACGCGTCGCCGAGCGCCTGGCGGGTCGCCGTGTCGAGGCCGCGGGCGTCGTTGATCAAGGTCCGCTCCTCCTCGTCGAGGTGGTGGTACAGCGAGTTCGCGAGCAAGCTGGCGGCCTTGTCGAAGGTCGTCGACGTCACGTCCGGCACATCGAGGAGGGCGAGCAGCCGCCGGTGACCGTCGAGGTGCTCGTCCTCCCCGTGCTCGACATGGCCGTCACCGCCGGTCAGCTCGCGCAGCTTCGGATAGACCTCGGACTCCTCGGCCGTGGCGTGCGCGACGAGCAGGTCGGCGAGCTCGGTCAGGGTGCGCCGGCGGTGCTCCGCGAGGTCCGGGTGGGCGCGGTCGCGCAGGATGCGGAGCAGCGTCTCGAACCGGACGTGATCGGCGACGATCACATCGACGACATCAACCATCCGTCGATTGTCCCCCATACCCAGCCGAACCCATACCGCTGCCGGAGCCGGGCCGTCGCCTAGAGTGCTCGTGTGAGCAACACCGTGATCGCACCGTCCATCCTCGCCGCGGACTTCGCCCGGCTCGCCGAGTCCGCCGCGACGGTGGAGGGCAGCGCCGACTGGCTGCACGTCGACGTCATGGACTACCACTTCGTGCCCAACCTGACGATCGGGCTGCCGGTGGTGCGGAGCCTGCGCAAGGCGACGACGCTGCCGTTCGACTGCCACCTGATGATCGCGGACCCGGCGCGGTGGGCGACGCAGTACGCGGAGGCGGGCGCCTACAACGTCACGTTCCACGCGGAGGCGGCCACCGACCCGGCGGCGATCGCGAAGGACCTGCGGGCCGCGGGCAGCCGCGCCGGGCTGGCGATCGACCGGGACACGCCGGTCGAGGGCTATCTGGACCTGCTGCCGCACTTCGACCTGCTGCTGATCATGACGATCAAGGCCGGGTTCGGCGGCCAGTCGTTCATCCCGGAGCTGCTGGACAAGGTCCGCGCGGCCCGGCGGCACGTCGACGCGGGCCATCTGGAGCTCCGCATTGAAGTTGACGGCGGAGTGGCCGACGATACGATCGCGGCCTGCGCCGAAGCGGGTGCCGACACGTTCGTCGCCGGCACCGCCGTCTTCGGCGCCGAGGACCCGGCCGCCGCGGTGCGCAGGCTCCGCGCCCTGGCGAGCGGCTGAGCGGACGCGAGCGGCCGAGGAAGCGCGGAGGACACGCATGAGCGAGCCCGACACCATCCTCGTTGTCGACGACGACGTCGACATCGCCCGGTTCATCGAGGTCAACCTCAGGCTCGAGGGCTATCGGGTGCTGCTCGCCCACGACGGTGCGACCGCGCTGCGCCTCATCGAGGAGCACATGCCGGCCCTCGCCGTCGTCGACTGGATGATGCCGCAGCTCGACGGGCTCGAGCTGACCAGGCGGCTACGCGCCGACCCGATGACGGCGCCGATCCCGGTGATCCTGCTGACCGCGCGCGGGCAGACCGCGGACAAGGTCATCGGGTTGCAGGCGGGCGCCGACGACTACCTGGTGAAGCCGTTCGACACCCTGGAGCTCGTCGCGCGGGTCCGCTCCACGCTGCGCCGCAACCAGGAGAACCGTGAGGTGTCGCCGCTGACCGGGCTGCCCGGCAACAGCCGGATCCTGCGCGAGATCACCGACCGGGCCCGGGCCGGCACCGACTACGCCGTCTCCCACGTCGACATCGACCGGTTCAAGGCCGTCAACGACGTCTACGGGTTCGCCCGCGGCGACGAGTTCATCACCGCGCTCGCCCGGGCGCTGCACCGCGCCGTCGTCGAGGTCGGGCTGCCACCGGCGTTCCTCGGCCACATCGGCGGCGACGACTTCCTCGTCGTGTGCAGCCCCGACCAGCTCAAACCGATGCTGTCGAAGGCGATCCTGGAGTTCCAGACGGCGTCGGACGGGCTCTACGACCCGGCCGACGCCGAGCGCGGCTTCGTCGATGTCGTGCAGCGCAACGGCGAGGTCCAGCAGGCCAACCTGGTGACCCTGTCGATCGGCGTCGCGATCGGCCAGACCGGCGCCACCGGGCAGCTCACCGACCCCCGCGAGGTCATCGCCGTCGCCACCGACATGAAGTCCGTGGCGAAGAAGCACAACGGCAACTACGTCGCTGTCGACCGGCGTAGTGCTGTGCATCTGTGACAAACGTCCCTCGGTAAGGACCGGGTCGGTCGCCGCGTTCATGTGCAAGACTCGGGTTACGTACCCACCACGCGCTGGCGGGGCTCGGTGAAATTCCGAACCGGCGGTAAGCGGTCGTAGACCGCGAGCCCGCGACCCGGTCGAAGCCGTCGACCGGTGGATCTGGTGTGAGTCCAGGGCCGACGGTCATAGTCCGGATGGGAGCTCAGCGCGCGGGATCCGGTGTCCGTCTCGACGGTCGCCTGGGGGCTGGCCTGCGCACATGCGCTTCCTTGTCCCCGCCCGCAGCCGTCCCCATCAGCCCTGACGCGTGTGACCACACCGCGCGGAGAGGGCCATGGACGCAGACGCAGACGCCGGGCACATGCGGCGCGCCGTAGCGCTGTCGCTGCGCGGCCTGGGGGAGACCAGCCCCAACCCCAACGTCGGCTGCGTCCTCGTCGGCCCCGGCGGCGACGTCGTCGGTGAGGGCCGCACCGCACCCGCCGGAGGGCCGCACGCCGAGGTCAACGCCCTCGCCGCGGCCGGTGACCGGGCCCGGGGAGCCACCGCTTACGTCACCCTGGAGCCCTGCGACCACACGGGTCGCACCGGACCCTGCACCCGGGCGCTCATCGCGGCCGGCGTCGACCGGGTCGTCGTCGCCGTCAGCGACCCGGACCCGGTGGCCGCGGGCGGCGCGGAGACGCTGCGCGCGGCCGGGATCACGGTCGACGTCGGCGAGGGACGCGCCGCCGCGCGGGACGCCATGATCGGCTGGCTGACCGCCGTCGGGCGGGGCACGCCCTACGTGATCTGGAAGTTCGCCGCGACGCTCGACGGGCGCTCCGCCGCCGCCGACGGCACCAGCAAGTGGATCACCTCGCCGGAGGCGCGGGCCGACGTGCACCGCATCCGGGGCGGCGTCGACGCGATCATCGCCGGCATCGGCACCGTCCTCGCGGACGATCCGCAGCTCACGGTCCGCACCGACGGCGGCCCCGCGGCGCGGCAGCCGCTGCGGGTGGTGGTGGAGGGCGGCAGTCGTACACCACCTGCCGCGAAGGTCCTGGACGGCTCGGCGCCGACCTGGGTCGCCACCGCACCTGGCGGCGGCAGGGTCGACCTTCAGGACATGCTGCGGCAGCTGTACGAGCGGGGCGTCCGCACGGCGCTCCTGGAAGGGGGCCCGACCCTGGCCGGCGCGTTCCTCGCCGGGGGCCTCGTCGACCGGGTCGTCGCCTACCTCGCCCCGAAGCTGCTCGGCGCCGGACCGGCCGCCCTGGCCGGCGCGGGAATTTCGACGATCTCGCAAGCTTTGACGCTCGACGTTGTCGACGTCGCCATGATCGGGCCTGATGTGCGCCTGACGGCAACAGTGAGAGGTGCGTGACCAGTGTTCACCGGCATCATCGAAGAGCTCGGCACGGTCGTCGCGATCGACCCGCTCGGCGACTCGGCCCGGCTGTCGATCCGCGGCGCGACGGTCACCTCCGACGCCGCGCACGGCGACTCCATCAGCGTCAACGGCGTCTGTCTCACCGTCGTGGACAACGCCGGCGGCGTCTTCACCGCCGACGTGATGGGCGAGTCCCTGGACCGCTCCACGCTCGGCTCGCTCGCCGCCGGCTCGCCGGTCAACCTGGAGCGCGCCGCCACCATGGCCACCCGCCTCGGTGGCCACGTCGTGCAGGGCCACGTCGACGGGGTCGGCACGGTCCTGTCCCGGGAGTCCGGCGACCAGTGGGAGACCGTCACGTTCTCCCTTCCCCCTCAGCTCGCGCGGTACGTCGTGGAAAAGGGGTCCATCACCGTCGACGGGATCTCGCTGACGGTCATGGCCATCACCGACGACACGTTCTCGGTCGGGCTCATCCCGACCACGCTCAAGCTCACGACGCTCGGTGCCAGAGGCGTCGGCGAAAAGGTCAACCTGGAGGTCGACATCATGGCCAAGTACGTCGAGAAGCTGCTGGGAGCGAAGGCATGAGCACCACGGAGCGAAGCGGCGAGGCTCAGGTGCGTCTCGGCCTCGCGGTGCCGCCGCAGGACGGCGAGGGCGGCGCTGCGAGCGCCCCCGCCACGACCCTGGACCCGATCGAGCGGGCGGTCAAGGACATGGCCGCCGGCAAGGCGGTCATCGTCGTGGACGACGAGGACCGCGAGAACGAGGGCGACCTCATCTTCGCCGCCGAGTTCGCCACCCCGGAGCTCGTCGCGTTCATGGTCCGCTACACGTCGGGCTACATCTGCGTGCCGATCACCGAGGCCGAGGCCGACCGGCTCGACCTGCCGCCGATGTACCGCACGAACCAGGACCGCCGGGGCACCGCGTACACCGTGACCGTCGACGCCCGCTTCGGCGGCACGACCGGCATCTCCGCCGCCGACCGGGCCCGCACCATCCGCCTGCTCGCCTCCGAGGACACCGCGCCGACCGACCTGTCCCGTCCCGGGCACATCGTGCCGCTGCGGGCCAAGGACGGCGGGGTCCTGCGCCGCGCCGGGCACACCGAGGCCGCCGTCGACCTGGCCACGATGGCCGGGCTGCGCCCCGCGGGTGTCCTGTGCGAGATGGTCAACGACGACGGCACCATGATGCGCCTGCCCGACCTGCGCGCCTTCGCCGAGCTGCACGACCTGGCACTGATCAGCATCGCGGACCTCATCGCCTACCGCCGGCACACCGAGAAGCAGGTCGACCGGGTCGCCGAGACCCGGCTGCCGACCGAGCACGGCGTGTTCCGGGCCGTGGGCTACACGACCGAGTTCGACGCGGGCGAGCACATCGCGCTCGTCTACGGCGACCTCGGCGACGGCGAGGACGTCCTCGTGCGGGTCCACTCCGAGTGCCTCACCGGCGACGTCTTCGCGAGCGTGCGCTGCGACTGCGGCCCGCAGCTGCAGGCGTCCATGAAGATGGTCGCCGCCGAGGGCCGCGGCGTGGTCCTCTACATGCGCGGGCACGAGGGGCGCGGCATCGGCCTGATGCACAAGCTCCAGGCGTATCAGCTGCAGGACCTCGGCCGGGACACCGTCGACGCCAACCTGGACCTCGGCCTGCCCGCCGACGCCCGCGACTACGGCACCGGCGCGCAGATCCTCGTCGAGCTCGGCATCAAGACGATGCGCCTGTTGACGAACAACCCGGCGAAACGCGCGGGCCTGGAAGGGTACGGTCTTTCCGTGCTGAGCCGTGCGTCGCTGCCGACCCGGCCGCACCCGGAGAACGTGCGCTACCTGCGCACCAAGCGGGACCGCATGGGGCACCTGCTGGACGAGCTCGACGAGGTCGCGGAAGGACTTGCGTAATGTCTGGTATTGGGGCGCCCGTGCTGCAGCGGGTGGACGGCACCGGTTTGACGCTCGGCATCGTGGCCACCCGGTGGCACGCTGAGCTCGTCGACCACATGCTCAACCGGGCGATCGAGGCCGGCGAGGCAGCAGGCGTCGACCACATCACCGTCGCCCGCGTCGACGGCGCCGTCGAGCTGCCGGTCCTGGCGCAGGCCCTCGCGCACCGCTTCGACGCGGTGGTCGCCCTCGGCGTCGTGGTCCGCGGCGACACGGCCCACTTCGAATACGTGTGCCAGTCGGTGACGGACGGGCTGACCAGGGTCGCCCTGGACGAGTCGACGCCGGTCGCGCACGGCGTGCTGACGGTCGACAACCTCGACCAGGCGCGGGCCCGGGCGGGACTGCCGGGCTCGCCGGAGGACAAGGGCTACTCGGCCACCCTCGCGGCCCTGGACGCCGCCCACGCCCTCCGCCAGGTCGCCAAGTCCTGACCCTTCCCGTGATCCGGAAGACTTTGTGCCGCTCAGGCGACAACACGTCTTCCGGATCACGAGGGGCGCCTCAGACTTCGAGCACGGCGGCGAGCTCGTCGCGGAAGGCGCGCTCGGCCGGGGTGACCAGTTCGCCGCCGAAGCCGAGCACGTCGCCGGACTTCGCCGCGCTCACCACCTGGTCGGCGAGGGTGATCAGCCAGAAGCGGTAGGACTCGGCGTCCGCGTCGGCGGCCTTCGCCGCCAGGAGCTCGTGGGCGGCCTTCGCCCGCTCGATGACGTCGGCGATGCCGGCCTCGCGGTCGGGGAACTCGATGATCGGCGGCTCCTGACCACCCACGAGGCCCTCCTCGATGTCACCCTGCCGGGCGACCACGTCGGCGGCGACGGTGCGGACCAGGTCGCTGGCGGAGTCGCGGCCGTCGGCGATGGCGGTCATGCCGGCCGTCCACTCCTCGCGGGTCCGGCGGCTGCCGTCCCGCTCGGCCTGGGACGCGGCGATCAGCACGGACTGCGGCAGGCCCACGAGGAGCCCCCACTCTTCGTCGGTGTACTTCGGCACGGTTTCCACCGGCCCACGATATCCAGGGTGCGCGGAGTTCGCCTTTCGGGTGATAGCGGTAAACCAGATGGCCACTTGGCGCGTCGTAGGTGCGTGACGGCCGACGTGGGGACCACGCCATGGGACGGTAGGGCGGTGCTAGCCGAGCCCGCCCGTGACGCCGGGCCCGCCCGCGACGTCGTGCGCGACTGGAGCGCCGACGACGCGGTGACGGCGCTGTTCTCGGCGCACTACCGGGGGCTCGTGCGGCTGGCGGTGCTGCTGCTGCACGACGAGCCGGCCGCCGAGGACGTGGTCCAGGACGCGTACGTCGGCCTGCACCGGCGCTGGTGGCGGCTGCGCGACGCGGACAAGGCCCTCGGCTACCTGCGCACCAGCGTCGTCAACGGCGCGCGGTCGGCGCTGCGGCGCCGGGGGGTCGCCGACCGCTTCGTCGCGGCGCGGCGGCCGGACGACGAGCCGACGGTGGCGAGCGCGGAGAGCGGCGCCCTCGCCCTGCTGCGGCACCGGGAGGTCCTGGAGGCGGTCCGCCGGCTGCCGGCCAGGCAGCGGGAGGCGATCGTGCTGCGGTACTACGGCGAGCTGTCCGAGGCGGAGATCGCCGACGCGATGGGGGTCAGCAAGGGCTCGGTGAAGAGCCACGCGTCCCGGGGCATGGCCGCCCTGCGGGAGAGCCTGGAGCAGGCGCCATGAGGATGTCACCGGAGGACCGGCTGCGGGCCGCGCTGCGCGCGCAGGTCGACACCGTCGAGGTCGCGCCGGACGCGCTGCCCACGATCAGGGGCCGCGTCGAGGCGCGGCGGCGGGGCGGCGGCTGGGCGGTCCTGACCGCGGCGGCCGCGGTCGCGGCGGTCATCGCGCTCGCCGTCGCCGTGTTCGTCCCCGACCGGGTGCCCCCGTCGGGCACCCCGCAGGACCGCCGGCCGGTCGCGCCGGCGACGACCGGCCTCGCCCGGCCCACGCCACCGCCGAGCGTGCCCGCCTCGACCGGCGGTCCCGTGACGGTGCAACTGCCGGTGTACTACGCGCGCAACGACCGCCTGGTCAGGGAGTTCCACGACCTGCCGCTCACGGCGGACGACGACACGCACCGGATCGCGGCCGCGATCGGGGAGGCGTTGCGGCACGGCAGCGCCGCGGACCCCGACTATCTGACGCTGTGGCCGGACTCCGTGACGGTGCGCGGGGTCACCATCGACGGGAGGATCGTCGCCGTCGACCTCGCCGACGTCGGCCCCGGCCCGCGGTCGGGGACCCCGGCGCTCGCGGTGCAGCAGCTGGTGTCGACGGTCGCCGCGGCGGCCACGTACACGTCGGTGAAGCGGATCGACGGCGTGCGGATCACGGTCGACGGCGCGGCCGTGCCGAAGCTGTGGAACGCGGTCGACACCAGCAGGCCCGTCAGGCAGCTGCCGCCGTCGGAGATCTACGCGCCGGTGTGGGTGATCGACCCGCAGCAGGGGCAGCGGGTCGGCCGGACGTTCACCGTGCACCTGGCCGGGATCGTCCACGAGGGCACCGTCAACCTGCGGATCCGCGCGTCCGGCGGCACTGCCGTGCTCGAGCAGGTCGTGCAGCTGTCGGTGGGGGCGCCGGCGGTCGGCGAGGCGCGGGTGCCGCTGACGCTCGGGCCCGGCCGGTACGTCATCGAGGCGTACTACGTGTCGGTGGCCGACGGCAGCGTCCAGGGCGTCGACGACCACGACTTCACCGTCGGCTGAACCGGGGTGAGCGACGACACGCCTGTCGTGATCTCGATTCCCCTTTCGCGGCCGGGCCTGCGAGAATCCGTGCCCGTGAAGACCTTTGACGAGCTGTTCGCCGAGCTGACCGCCAAGGCGGCCGCGGGCACCCCGGGCTCCGGCACCGTCGCCGCGCTGGAGAAGGGCGTCCACTTCATCGGCAAGAAGGTCGTCGAGGAGGCCGCCGAGAGCTGGATGGCCGCCGAGCACGAGGGTGCCGAGCGCACCGCCGAGGAGCTGTCGCAACTGCTCTACCAGGTGCAGTGCCTGATGCTGGCGACAGGGTTGTCGCTGGAGGACGTCTACCGACATCTGTAGGCCGGTAGCCGCGTCCGTCCCCACCCTGTCTCCGAAAGGCCCTTCCATGCTCAGGATCGCCGTGCCCAACAAGGGGACCCTGTCCGGTCCCGCCGCCCAGATGCTCCAGGAGGCCGGCTACCGCCAGCGCTCCGACCCCAAGGACCTGCTCTGCCGCGACGAGGCCAACGACGTCGAGTTCTTCTACCTGCGTCCCCGTGACATCGCCACCTACGTCGGCTCCGGCGACCTCGACCTCGGCATCACCGGCCGGGACCTGCTCATCGACGCCGACAGTGATGCCGAGGAGCTGCTCGACCTGGGCTTCGGGAAGGCGACGTTCCGCTTCGCCGCGGTGCCCGGCTCGATCACCGGCGACAAGCCCTCGGACCTGGCCGGGCTGCGGGTCGCGACCGCCTACCCGGGCGTGATGGAGCGCTACTTCACCGGGCACGGCGTCACCGCCGAGGTCATCCGGCTCGACGGCGCCGTGGAGAACGCGATCCGCCTCGGTGTCGCCGACGTCATCGCCGACGTGGTCGAGACCGGGGCGACCCTGCGGCAGGCGGGCCTGGCGACCTTCGGCGAGCCGATTCTCAGGTCGTCGTCGGTGCTGGTGCGCCGCAGCGGGACCGGTGACCTGCCGCCCGCGGTCGCCCAGCTGCTGCGCCGCCTCCAGGGGGTCCTCGTGGCCCGCCGCTACGTGATGCTCGCCTACGACGTGCGGGCCGACGCGCTCGACGCGGCGGTCGCGCTGACCCCGGGCATCGAGTCGCCGACGGTGTCGCCGCTGCACCGGGAGGGCTGGGTCGCCGTCCAGGCCATGGTCCAGCGCGACGAGGTGCACCGGATCATGGACGAGCTGTACGAGGTGGGCGCCCGCGCCATCCTGGTGACCGGCATCCACGCGTGCCGCCTGTAGTCTCGTCGGTGTGAGCAGCACCGTTCTCGCCCGTCCGCGGCGCGCCAGGATCATCGCCTTCATCCTCGCCGCCGTGGTCGTGGTGGTCTTCACGCTCATCGCGATGGGTCTGCACGGCAAGACCGGCGACGGTCCGGGCTATTTCCAGCGCGGTGACCAGGCCGCCATGATCGGGCTGGGGATCTGCGCCGCGCTCGCCATCCTGCTGATGGCCCGGCCCAAGGTCGAGGCCGACGAGACCGGCGTCCGGGTGCAGAACATCATCGGCTCCTACGATCTGCCGTGGGACGTGGTGCGGGCGGTCACGTTCGGCCGCGGCTCCCCGTGGCTCACCCTGGACCTGCACGACGACGAGCGGGTCGCGGTGATGGCGGTGCAGATCGCCGACAAGGACCATGCCGTCAAGGCCGCCCGGCAGCTGCGGGCCCTGCACACGGCGTCGCTGGCCGGCAGCGTGGTAGAGTAGCCGGAGTCGACCGCACGTCGCATCCGTGGCGTGTTCGAAGCGGAGTTCCAGACTCCCACCCGTGCAGCTCAGGGCAGCCGGGTCCCGGTCCGACCGCACGGCCCCCGATGTGAGGGCGGTGTGGTCGATTGGGCCCTCGCATGCGCGCTGCGCATCCGGGGGCTTTTCCGCTTCGGTCGGCACACCAGACAAGCACCGATCGAGGAGGCCACATCAGCGTCGAGCCACGCGTCAACGAGCAGATCCGGGCACGTGAGGTCCGGCTGGTCGGCCCGGAGGGTGAGCAGGTGGGCATCGTCCCGCTCGAGCGCGCACTCCAGCTGGCCGCCGACGTGGACCTGGACCTGGTCGAAGTTGCGCCCATGGCACGCCCGCCCGTCTGCAAGCTCATGGACTTCGGCAAGTTCAAGTACGAGAGCGCGCTCAAGGCAAGGGAAGCCCGGCGTAACCAGCAGCAGACCGTCATCAAGGAGATGAAGCTCCGCCCGAAGATCGACCCGCACGACTACGAGACCAAAAAGGGTCACGTCATGCGGTTCCTGAAGCAGGGCGACAAGGTCAAGGTAACGATCATGTTCCGAGGCCGCGAGCAGAGCCGCCCGGAGCTGGGGTTCCGGCTGCTGCGCAAGCTCTCGGAGGAAATCTCGGAGCTGGGCTTCGTCGAGGCGTCCGCGAAACAGGACGGTCGAAACATGATCATGGTCCTTGCGCCGCACCGCAATGTGAAGGCCGCGGCGGTCGCGACCCGCGAGGGTCGCACCGAGGACGGTCCCGTGCCGGAGGGCGAAGCCGCCGTCCTGCCCGAGGTCGTCACCGCCGACCAGGGATAGCGGCGGCTCGCAGCACGCCGCGGCGCCGCGCGACACGCACCAACCGGGCCGGAACCGGCCCGGCGGCACCACCGATCCACCGACAACGACCGCGTCGTGCGGGCGGGACCCGCACAGCGGTCGTCCCGGCCTGTGCGCCGGTGCGCCACGGCACCCTCCCGTCCTGACGGGGAGGGTGCCGGCTCTGGCGCGCCGCACATGGAAGGGCAACATCAGCCATGCCGAAGTTCAAACCGCACTCCGGGATGAAGAAGCGCGTCAAGGTCACCGGTCGCGGCAAGTTTCTCGCCGAGCCGGCCGGCAAGCGTCACCTGCTCGAGGTCAAGTCCAGCAAGCGGACCCGCCGGCTCAGCGGCTCTGTCGAGCTCGCGAAGACCGAGACCACTCGCGTCAAGAAGATGCTCGGCCTGTAACACGCGGCGTCGCACGCCCCCCTTTCCTGGACTTTTCCGACCGGCCCGCATGTCCCGGGCCGGTCTCGCATGAGGAGTAACGAACCGTGGCACGCGTGAAGCGGGCAGTGAATGCCCAGAAGAAGCGCCGCACCGTCCTGGAGACCGCCAGCGGCTACCGCGGGCAGCGCTCGCGGCTGTACCGCAAGGCCAAGGAACAGATGCTGCACTCGATGCAGTACGCCTACCGGGACCGGCGTGACCGCAAGGGTGACTTCCGCCAGCTGTGGATCACCCGGATCAACGCGGCCTCCCGCGCGAACGGCCTCACCTACAACCGCCTGATCCAGGGTCTGCGCCTGGCGGGCGTCGAGGTGGACCGCAAGATCCTCGCCGAGCTGGCCGTGAACGACGCGAAGGCGTTCAGCGGTCTGGTCGAGGTGGCGAAGACGGCCGTTGCCGCAGCCTGACGTGATCCGGCAACCCGGGGCGGTCTTCACCACACGGACCCCCCGGGTTGTTGCTGCCCGGCGCCTGCAGCGCCGCCGCGACCGTGACGAGACCGGCCGCTTCCTCGCCGAAGGCCCCCAGGCGGTCCGCGAGGCCCTGGCCGCCGGCGTCGCCGTCGAGGTGTTCTGCACCGCCGACGCGCTCACCCGCCATGCGGCCCTCCTCGAAACGGCGCGGGTCAGCGTCGTGGACGACGAGGCCCTGGCCGCGCTCACCGAGACCGTGCAGCCGCAGGGCGTCGTCGCGGTCTGCGCCCAGCGGGACGTGCCGTTGGCCGACGCGCTGGCGCGCAAGCCGCGGCTGGTCGCGGTCTGCGCCGACATCCGGGACCCGGGCAACGCGGGCACCGTCCTGCGCACCGCCGACGCCGCCGGGGCGAGCGTGGTGGTGTTCGCGGGGGACAGCGTCGACCCGTACAACGGCAAAGCGGTCCGATCCAGCGCCGGCAGCCTCTTCCACGTCGACGTCGTCCGGGCCCGCGCCGCGGTCGCCGCCGTCGACGCGATGCGGCGGCACGGGCTGCGGATCCTCGCGGCCGACGGCTACGGCGAATCGGATCTCTTCGAAATGTCCGACCTGGACAGGCCGACCGCCTGGCTGTTCGGATCCGAGGCGCACGGGCTGGCGCAGCCGCTGAAGGACGCCGCCGACGCGCGGGTCAGGGTGCCCGTCCTCGGCGGGGCGGAGAGCCTGAACTTGGCTGCGGCCGCCGCGGTCTGCCTGTACGCTTCGGCGAAAGCGTTGAAGGAGTCGATGTGAGCACGCGCCTGTTTATCTGGCCCGCCGGCGACGGTGGGCGGACAGGACGCGTCTTCTCCTCCTGACACCTTCCCACAGCCGGCGGGCGCCTTCTCTACACTGTCCGAGGCCATTTTTCGCGTGGGAAGAGTCCGATGACGTATCGCAATGATCCGTATGACCCCAAGCAGGCGATGCTGCTCGCCCAGGACGCCCTGGACGACGCCGTCGCGGCCGCCGACAAGGCGTTCGCCGGTGCCGGCGACCTCGACGCCCTCGCCGCGCTCAAGTCGCAGCACCTCGGCGACCGCGCCGCGATCTCCCTCGCCAGGCGCGAGATCGGCTCGCTGCCCCCGGCCGCGAAGGCCGACGCGGGCAAGCGCGTCAACGAGGCCCGCGTCGCGGTGCAGGCGGCGTTCGACGCCCGGCTCGCCGCGCTGACCGCCGAGCGCGAGGAGCGCGTCCTGGTCGAGGAGACGGTCGACGTCACCCTCCCGACCGGCCGCCGCCCGCGCGGCGTCCAGCACCCGCTGACCAAGATCATGGAGCGGGTCGGCGACCTGTTCGTCGGCATGGGCTACGAGGTCGCCGAGGGCCCCGAGGCCGAGTGGGAGTGGTACAACTTCGACGCCCTCAACATGCACCCGGACCACCCGGCGCGCTCGATGATGGACACGTTCTTCATCGCAGCTGGAGGGGCCGCCCGCGAGGAGGACTCGCGGATCGTGCTGCGGACGCACACGTCGCCCGTCCAGGCGCGGACGATGCTCACCCGGCAGCCGCCGATCTACATCGTCTGCCCCGGGCGGGTCTACCGCACCGACGAGCTCGACGCGACCCACACCCCGGTGTTCCACCAGGTCGAGGGCCTCGTGATCGACAAGGGCATCACGATGGCGCACCTCAAGGGCACCCTCGACCACTTCGTGAAGGGTCTGTTCGGCCCCGGCACGGAGACCCGGCTGCGGCCGTCCTACTTCCCGTTCGTCGAGCCGGGCGCCGAGATCGACATGTGGTTCCCGCACCACCGCGACGGCGCCCGCTGGGTCGAATGGGGCGGCTGCGGCATGGTCAACCCGCGGGTGCTGCGCGCCTGCGGCATCGACCCCGACGAGTACTCCGGGTTCGCGTTCGGCATGGGCATCGAGCGGGCGCTGATGTTCCGCAACGCGGCCGGCGACATGCGGGACATGGTTGAGGGCGACGTGCGTTACGCGCGGGCGTTCGGATGGGAGGCCTGAGATGCGCGTTCCTTTGTCATGGCTGCGTGAGCACGTCGACCTGCCGCAGGACCTGACCGCCGACGGCCTGGAGAAGGCCCTCGTCAAGGTCGGCCTCGAGGTCGAGGAGATGACCGACGCCGGCGCGTCGGTCGAGGGTCCCCTCGTCGTCGGCCGGGTCGAGTCGATCGAGGAGCTGCAGGGGCTGAAGAAGCCCATCCGCTACTGCCTGGTCGACGTCGGCAACGCCGAGCCGCAGGGCATCATCTGCGGCGCCCGCAACTTCGCCGAGGGCGACCTCGTCGTCGTCGCGCTGCCCGGCGCGGTCCTGCCCGGCGGCTTCGCGATCGCCGCCCGCAAGACCTACGGGCACATCTCCAACGGCATGATCTGCTCCGCCCGCGAGCTCGGCGTCTCCGACGAGCACGAGGGCATCATCGTGCTGCCGCCGGACACCGCGGCGCCCGGCACGCAGGCCCGGCCGATCGTCGGCCTGGACGACATCGTCGTCGAGGTCAACGTGACCCCCGACCGGGGCTACTGCTTCTCGGTGCGGGGCCTCGCCCGGGAGCTGTCGCACTCCCTCGGCGGCGCCTACCGCGACCCGGTCGCGGCGGTCGTGCCGATCGAGAGTGACGGCACCGACGCGTATCCGATCGACGTGCGTGACAGCGTCGCCTGCGACCGCTTCACCGCCGTCGCCGTCCGTGGCGTCGACCCGGCCGCGCCGACCCCGCAGTGGATGAAGGCGCGGCTCGCCGTCGCCGGCATCCGCTCCATCTCGCTGCCCGTCGACATCACCAACTACCTGATGGTCGAGACCGGCCAGCCGATGCACGCGTGGGATCTGGAGCGGCTCACCGGCGCCCTCGTCGTGCGCCGCGCCGCGGCGGGGGAGAAGCTGACGACGCTCGACGGCGTGAAGCGGGCGCTCGACCCGCAGGACATCGTCATCGCCGACGACTCCGGTGTGGTGTCCCTCGCCGCCGTCATGGGCGGCAGCACCACCGAGGTGTCGTCGACGACCGTCGACGTGCTCCTGGAGGCCGCCCACTGGGACCCGCTGTCGGTCGCCCGCACGATCCGCCGGCACAAGCTGCCCAGCGAGGCCGGCAAGCGCTACGAGCGCGGCGTCGACCCGCAGATCACCGCCGCCGCGTGCGCGCGGGCCGCGGCACTGCTCGCCGAGCACGGCGGCGGCACCGTCGGCCCCCGGGTCACCGACGTCTACGCCGTCGCGCCGCCGGCGCCGGTCACCATGGCCGTCACCCGCCCGTCCGAGCTCGCCGGCATCGACTACACGACCGAGCGGGTCGTCGAGGTGCTGACGATGATCGGCGCCGCGGTCGAGGTCGAGGACGGGCGCGCGGTCGTGACCCCGCCGAGCTGGCGGCTGGACCTGGTCGACCCGGCCGACCTCGTCGAGGAGGTGCTGCGCCTCGACGGGTACGACCGGATCCCCAGCGTCCTGCCGATCGCACCGCCGGGCGCCGGCCTGTCCGTCACCCAGCGCCGCCGCCGGACCGTCGGCCGGGCCCTCGCCGACGCGGGGTTCACCGAGTCGCTGTGCTACCCGTTCGTCGGTGACGCGACCCTCGACGCGCTGCGGATCCCGGCCGGCGACCCGCGCCGCGACATGGTGCTCCTGCGCAACCCCCTGTCGGAGGAGGAGCCGGGGATGCGCACCACGCTGCTGCCGCCGCTGCTCGGCGCGCTGCGCCGCAACCTCGGCCGTGGCCTGCGGGACGTCGCCCTGTTCGAGCTCGGCACCGTCTTCCTGCCCGACGGGCCGGTCAAGGTCGCGCCGGCCGCCGGCGTCGACGGTCCGCCGCCCGCCGAGGACCTGCGGGCCGCCGAGGCGCTCCTGCCGCACCAGCCGTGGCACGTCGCCGCCGTCATCGCCGGCGACGCGGAACCCGCCGGCTGGTGGGGCGCGGGCCGCCCCGCCGACTGGGCCGACGCCGTCGAGGCCGCCCGCGTCGCCGCCGAGGCCGCTGGGGTGACGATCACCGTCCGCGCCGCGACCGGACCCGGCGCGGTCGCGCCGTGGCACCCGGGGCGCTGCGCCGCGCTGCTCGTCGGCGACACCGTCGTCGGGCACGCCGGTGAGCTGCACCCCGCCGTCTGCGCCGACCTCGACCTGCCCCGCCGCACCGTGGCGATGGAGTTCGACCTCGACGCGCTGCCGCTGCCGGGCGTCTCCACCGCGCCGCGGCTGTCGGGCTTCCCGACGGCGCTGCTCGACGTGGCGCTGATCGTCGACGCCGCGACCCCGACCGGCGAGGTCGAGGCCGCGCTCACCGCCGGCGCCGGCGACCTCCTCGAATCCGTCCGGCTCTTCGACGTGTACGAAGGCACGCAGCTCGGCGAGGGCCGCAAGTCCCTCGCCTACAAGCTGACGTTCCGTGCGCCGGACCGCACGCTCACGGGTGAGGAAGCCCTCGCTGCCCGCGACGCCGCGGTCGCCGTGGCGGCTGACCGGTTCGGCGCGACGCTCCGCGGGGCGTGACCCTCCGCACAGCCGAATACGGGCGGTCGCATCGGTCAGATGCGGCCGCCCGAACGGATGGTCACAACGGTCGAGCACGGCGTCAGGACACCGTCAGATATCGGACCGAGAACCATTTCCGCTGGCCGGAAAGGCGTGGGCAGGGACGCTTCACCCTGAACGGGTCAGGAGCCGGATGTGCGGAAGTGATACCGTCACGGCGCTGAGCCATCCTCCGCCTGGTCACCATTGGTCACCAGGCGTGAGGTCATCCTGAAGGCTCGGCCCGCGCCAAGCGCCGGCTTCGATCTCGGCTCTCCTGGAGGGGCAGCGCGTGTCAGACGATAGTGCATCGGCAGGCTTCACGACCGACGTCGTGATCATCGGGGGTTGTGGCAGGGTCGGACTGCCGCTCGGCATCGCCATGGCCTCCCGCGGCCTGCAGGTCACCCTGTACGACATCAACGCGGCCGCGGTCGCCGTGGTGAACGAAGGCCGTCTGCCGTTCGACGAGGAGGGCGCGGCCGAGCCGCTCGCCACCGCCGTCAAGGACGGCAGGCTCACCGCCAGCACCGACCCGGCGAGCGTCGCGTCGGCGGAGCATCTCGTCGTGATCGTCGGCACGCCCGTCGACGAGCACCTCAACCCGAACATCGGCGCGGTCCCCGCGGCCATCGAGCGCTGCGCGGACTACCTGCGCGACGGTCAGCTCATCGTGCTGCGCAGCACCGTGCACCCCGGCGTCACCGCCCTCACCGAGAAGCTCATCGCGCGTCTCGGGGTCAAGGCCGACGTGGCGTTCTGCCCGGAGCGCATCGCCGAGGGCAAGGCGATGACGGAGCTGTTCGAGTTGCCGCAGATCGTCGCCGCCCGCAACCCGGTGGCGGTGGAGCGGGCCGAGAAGCTGTTCCGCAACCTGGCGACCGACATCGTGCGGCTGGAGCCCGAAGAGGCCGAGCTCGCGAAGCTGTTCACCAACACGTGGCGGTACATCAAGTTCGCCGCCGCCAACCAGTTCTGGATGATGTCCAACGACTTCGGCCTGGACTTCGAGCGGATCCGGCACGCCATCCGCTTCCAGTACCCGCGCGCCAACGACATGCCGGGTGCCGGCTTCGCCGCCGGTCCGTGCCTGCTCAAGGACACGATGCAGCTGGCGGCGTTCACCAACAACACGTTCGTCCTCGGCCACAGCGCCATGCTGATCAACGAGGGCCTGCCGCTCTACGTCGTGTCGAAGCTGCAGGAGCGCTTCGACCTGTCGGAGATGACGGTCGGCATCCTCGGCATGGCGTTCAAGGGCGGCAGCGACGACATCCGCGAGTCCCTGGCCTACAAGCTGCGCAAGGTCGTCATGCTGAAGGCGAAGGAGACCCTCTGCAGCGACCCGTACGTCAAGGACGACCGGTTCGTGTCCCAGGACGAGGTCCTGGCCAAGGCCGATCTGCTGATCATCGCCGCACCGCACCCCGAGTACCGCGACCTGCAGACCGACATCCCGGTCGCGGACATGTGGGGCATCACCAACAAGGGGGTGCGGGTGTGAGCGGCCCGGAGCGCAGCGGAGGGTCGGTCACACAATGTCGCAGTGAGCGGTCATGCGGGCGCCGGAGCGTAGCGGAGGTGCGCGTATGAGCCTGGTGCCGCAGGTTTCTGTGGTGATTCCCGTGTACAACGAGGGCGAGGCGATCGTGCCCTGCCTGGAGCGGATCCTGCGGGCCGTGCTCATGCCCGCCGAGATCCTCGTCGTGCACGACATGCCGGAGGACACCACCGTGCCCTTCGCGCAGAGCGTCGCAGCCCGCGACCCGCGCGTCCGCACCGTGCTCAACACCTACGGGCGCGGCCCGGCGAACGCGATCCGCTTCGGCATCGACGTCGCCCGCGCCCCCGTCGCCGTGGTCACCATGGCCGACGGCTCCGACGACCCGCGCCAGATCGAGGACCTCGCCCGGCTCGTCGAGCGGGGTGTCGTCGTCGCGGCCGCGTCGCGGTACATGCCCGGCGGGCAGCAGGTCGGCGGGCCCCGCTTCAAGCGGGCCCTGTCCCGCGGCGCCGGCCGGACGCTGTACATGTTCGCCCGGGTCGGCACCCGCGACGCCACCAACAGCTTCAAGGCCTACTCGACGGCGTTCGTCCGGCAGGTCGGCATCGAGAGCAAGACCGGCTTCGAGATCGGCATCGAGCTCACCGCGAAGGCGGCCCGGCTGCGGCTGCCCGTCGCGGAGATCCCGACGATCTGGCTCGACCGGCAGCTCGGCGAGTCCCGGTTCGACGTCGGCCGGTTCCTGCCCAGCTACCTGAGGTGGTGGCGGTTCGCGTTCGGCCGCCGCCTCACCATGGAGCAGGTCGCGAAGCGTCCCGGATCCTCCGCGGCCCGCGACGACGCGCAGGCGGCCCGCGCGGCCTCGACCGCGCCGCTCGCGGTGGACAACTTTTCCAGCAATCACGAAGCAGTTCAGAACTAAGGAGTGTCTGTGCCAAAGGTCCTGGTCACCGGCTCGGCCGGCTTCATCGGTGGATATGTCGTCGAGGAGCTGCTGTCCCGCGGCTACCAGGTGGTCGGCCTGGACAACTACTCGAAGTACGGTCCGGTCACCCGTAGCTACGACTCGCACCCCGACTACCGCTTCGTCGAGGGCGACGCCCGCGACGTCGACCTGGTCACCGAGCTGCTCGACGGCTGCGACCACTTCATCGCCGGCGCCGCGATGATCGGTGGCATCTCCTACTTCCACGCCTACGCCTACGACCTGCTCGCCACCAACGAGCGGATCATGGCCTCCTCCTGCGACGCGGCGATCAAGGCGCACCGCGACGGCACCCTCAAGAAGATGACCTACCTGTCGTCGTCGATGGTGTTCGAGTCGACCACGCACTGGCCGTCGAAGGAGGGCGACGAGCGGCTCGTGCCGCCGCCGCTGTCGTCGTACGGCTTCCAGAAGCTCGCCGTCGAGTACTACGCGAAGGCCGCCTGGGACCAGTACAAGCTGCCCTACACGATCGTGCGCCCGTTCAACTGCGTCGGCGTCGGCGAGGGCCGCGCGCTCGGCGAGGTCGAGGTGCTGTCCGGCAACGTGAAGCTCGCCATGTCGCACGTCGTGCCCGACCTGGTGCAGAAGATCGTCAAGGGCCAGGACCCGCTGCACATCCTCGGCGCCGGCGACCAGGTCCGCCACTACACCTACGGCGGTGACCTGGCCAAGGGCATCATCGCCGCGATGGAGCACGAGGACGCGGTCAACCAGGACTTCAACATCTCCACCGCCGAGTCGACCACGGTGCTGGAGCTCGCCGAGGTCATCTGGAAGAAGATCAAGGGCGCCGACGTGCCGTTCAGCGTCGTCTCCGACGACCCGTACGAGTACGACGTGCAGAAGCGCGTCCCGGACGTGTCGAAGGCCAAGGAGGTCCTCGGGTACTCGGCCGAGACCTCGCTCGACGAGATGCTCGACGAGGTCATCCCGTGGGTGACCCAGGCCGTCGCCGACGGCAAGCTGTAACACCGGCCGCAGGACGGGCGCCCCGCACGACGGTGTGGGGCGCCCGTTCGTTTGACCGGGTGTGACCACGCTGCGCTGGGCCGGGCTGGGCTTCGCCGTCGTCGGCCTGCTCCGGGGCGGCCTCAACAGCGTCTGGGCCGAGGACGGGCAGGAGTTCCTCACCGACGCGCTCAACCTGCCCTGGTACGAACCCTTCGCGACGCCCTTCAACGGCTACTTCCACACCGTGGCCCGCACGTGCTTCGCGTTCATCGCCCTCTTCCCGGTCTCGTGGGCGGCCGCGCTGAACGCCTCCGTCGCCGCCGTGCTCACCGCGCTGCTCGCCGTGGCGGTGACCGCCGCCGCCCGGGACCGCCTCGGCACCCCGGCCGCGCTGGTCATCGGCGCCACCGCCGCGGTGCCCATGGGCTACGTGCCCAACACCCTCGCGCAGCTGCAGTTCCCCCTCGTGTACGCCGGACTCTGGATGCTGCTGTGGACCCCGCCGCGGCCGTCCGCCCGGGTCGCCGCCGTCGTCGTGCCGGCCCTCGCCGTGCTCAACTCGATCCTCGGGCTGCTGCTCGTGCCCGTCGCGCTGCTGCGGCTCGCCCGGCACCGCGACCGCGACGCGCTCCTGCGGGTCCTCGTGCTCCTGCCCGGTGCGGCATTGCAGCTGGTGCCGCTGCTGCTCGGCGGCTCGCGGCGGGACGTGGGGGAGCGGCCCGTGCTGAACCCGGTCGACGTCGCCCACATGTACCTGCGCTGGGGGGTGCCGCGCTCGTTCCTCGGCGAAGCGTGGCTCACCCAGCCGGCCACGCAGTCAGCCACGCAGCCGGACCGCCTCCTGACGCTGCTGGGCCTGGCCGTCCCCGCCGCGATCGTCGCCGTCGCGCTGCTGCGCCTCACCCGGCCGCGGTGGCGGCTCGCGGCGCTGCTCGCCGGGTTCGCGGCCGGCGCGGGCGCCTTCCAGCTCGCCGTGCACGGATCCCCCGAGGGCCGGTACCTGGTATTGATCACCTTGCCCAACATCGCCGCCGCGGTCGCACTGGCACTCCCCGGCGACAGCCTCCGCGGGACCGTCCCGTTTGTCGCGTTGGCGACACTTCTGGCCGCGGTGAACATCGCCAATCTGCGACCGGGCGGTTACACCGACGGCCTCCCGCGCTGGGACACGACCGTCGCGGCCGCACGCGCCCAATGCCAAGCGGAGCCCCGTTTGCTGAGGGTGACGGTCCATACCGCACAGTGGCCGGTGCTCGGCTGGGAGGCCGTCCTGCCCTGCGACCGGCTCCGCTGACAGTGTTCAACATCGCGACGCCCGGACGACCGCGGCAGTTCGGCAGACATTGCGGCGCGGTGGCGTTCAGGAGAGACTCGGCGTCGTGGTGGAACAGTGGTGGTGAGCACCTGGCCGGCCGCGCCGTTCGGCCGCGCTGGTCTCCTGGCTCACGCCCGTGAGCGGCTCACGGGCGGCGGCGGCGTGTTGCTCTACGGCCCCGCCGGCATCGGGAAGTCCACCATCCTCGACGCCATCGCCGGCGGCGAGACCGACGCGCTCGTGCTGCGCGCGGCCGCCGCCGAGGCCGAGGCCGACCTGCCGTATCTCGCGCTCGTCGACCTCTTCGACGGCGCCCCCGACGCCGCCGAGCACCTCCCGCCGCACCTGCGCGCGGCACTGGACGGCGCCCTGCTGCGCAGCGCCCTGCCCGCGACCCCGCACGACCAGCTCGCCGTGCGCCTCGCCGTCCTCGAGCTGCTGCGCGCCCTCGCCGCCGAGCGCGCCGTCCTGCTCGTCCTCGACGACGTGCAGTGGATCGACGAGCCCAGCGCCGAGGTCCTCCGGTTCGTCGCCCGCCGGCTCGGCGAGGCGCCCGTGCGCATCCTCGCCGCCGAGCGCGTCCCCGACGGCGACCGCGCCACCCGGCTCGACCTGTGCCCGCCACCGGGCATCACGCTGCAGGTGCCGCCGCTGCCCGAGAGCGACGTCGCCGACCTGCTCCGGGCCAGGTTCGGCGCCGAGGCCGGACGCGCCCACCTGCACCGCATCTACGAGGCCAGCGCCGGCAATCCGCTGTATGCCGTCGAGCTCGGCCGGGCGCTCGGCGTCGCGCCCGTCCCGACCACCGACCCGCTGCCCGTCCCCGACCGGCTCCGCGAGCTGCTCGCCGCCCGGCTCGCCCTCCTCCCCGCGCCCGACTGGCCCGCGTTGCTGGTCATCGCCGCCGCCGCCCGCCCGAGCCTCGCCCTGCTGCACCGCTGCGGGATCGCCGAGCACCACCTCGACGCCGCATTGGCCTCGTCGGTGCTGGACGTCGACGCCGACGGCGGGATCCGCTTCAGCCATCCACTGCTGCGGGAGATGGTCTACGCCGACGCGACCGCCGCCGCCCGCCGCGAGGCCCACGAGCGGCTCGCCGACACGGTCTCCGACCCCGTCGACCGGGCCAGGCACCTCGCCGCCGCCCGGCCCGAGCCCGACGAGGCCCTCGCCGAGTGCCTCGCCGACGCGGCGTCCGCGGCCCGGCTGCGCGGTGCCCCGGCGGTCGCCGCCGACCTCGCCGCGCTCGCGGCCGACCGGACCCCGCGCGACACCCCCGGCGTCGGCGCCGTCAGAAGGCTCAGCGCCGCCCAGTACGCGTATGCGGCGGGATCGCCCGCCGACGCCCGCCGGCACGCGACCGCCGCGCTGCGCGACGCCGCCGACCGGCGCACCCGCATCGGCGCCCGGCTGCTGCTCGTCGAGATGTCCGGCGAGGACCACTCCAACTCCGGGCCGCTGCTGGACGCCGCGTTCGTCGAGGCCGTCGACACCCCCGACCTGCTCGCCCACGTCCGGCTGTACAAAGGCGTCAAGGCCTACTACGACGGTGACGGCGAAGGCGCGCTCGCCGAGCTCAAGCGCGCCGAGGAGGCCGCCGAGCTGTGCGGCGACATGGAACGCCTCGTCGAGGTGCTCAGCTGGAAGGGCAACATCCTCCTCGGAACGCAGGGCGACGAATACCTCGAGCGCGCCGGCAAGCTCGCCCGCGGCCTCTCCCTGACCCCGGCGACCGTCGCAGCCCGGCAGGTCGCCGCGATGAGCCGCCTCTTCAAGGGCGAGACCGGTGAGGCCGTCCGGCGCATCGAGGCCCTGCGGATCGCCGTCGAACGCGCCGGCACCGTCCGCGACCTCGCCTCCGTCCTCGTCTCCGTCGCCGGCATCTACTGGCGGGCCGGTCGCTGCGCCGACGCCGTCGCCGCCGGCCGCGAATGCGTGCGCCTCTACGTCGACGTCGAGACCACCCCGGGCCCCGGCTACCTCGTCGCCGCCCTCGCCGAGAGCGGCGGCGGCACCGCCACCGCAGCGGCCGGCTACGCCGAACGCGGGCTCGCCGCCTGCCTCGCCGCCGGCGACGAGGACTGGATCAAACTCGCGTACGCGTCCTCGGGCCTCGTGCACATGCTGCGCGGCGACCCGGTCGCGGCGGCCGACGCGATGCGCGAGGCCTACGCCCTCGACCAGCGGCTCGGCCGCCTCGACCCGGGCGTCCTGCCGTGGCACGCCGACTTCATCGAGGCGCTCGTCGGCGCCGGCGCCCGCGCGGAGGCCGCCGAGGTCCTCGACGAGGTGCACAAGCACGCCAGGCACCTCGACCGCACCATCGTCTTCCTCGGCCTGGCCCGCGCCCGCGCCGTGCTCACCGCCGCCACCGGCGAGGCCCGCGAGGGCGCCGAGGCGCTGCACCGGGCGATCGAGGAGTGGCAGGACCACCCGTATCCGCTCGAGGTCGCCCGGGCGTACTACACGCTCGGCGGCCTGGAGCGCCGCGCCCACCGCCGCGGCGCGGCCCGCGCGGCCCTGTCGGAGGCCGTGCGCCGCTACGCCGCCGCCGAGGCGCACCCGTGGCGCGAGGTCGCCGCCGCCGACCTGGCCCGCCTCGACGGCGGCCGCGGCGCCGGCCTGTCGGAGACCGAGCGGCGCATCGTCGAGCTCGTCCGGGCGGGCGCGACCAACCGGGAGATCGCCCGCGCGCTGTTCCTGTCGATCAAGGCGGTCGAGGCGAACCTCACCCGCCTGTACCGGCGGCTCAACGTCCGCAACCGCGCCCAGCTCGCCAGGGTCCTCGACCCTGAGTAGTCGCGGGTGATGCGCGCCGCAATGCGCTTGAAACACGGCGATGCATAGCGATACAGTTGACCGCATGGGAATACGAGTCGCTGTCGCTGGGGCGTCAGGCTACGCGGGTGGGGAGCTGCTCCGGCTGATCGCCGGGCATCCACACCTCGACCTGGCCGTCGCCACGGGGTTCGCGCAGGCCGGGTCGAAGATCGGCACCGTGCACCCGCACGTGCGGTCGTTGCGTGACGTGGTGCTGGCGCCCACCGAGGCCGGCGTCCTCACCGAAGCCGGTGCCGACCTGGTGTTCCTGGCCCTGCCGCACGGGGAGTCCGCGGCGCTCGCCGCGCGGCTGCCCGAGTCGGTGAAGGTCGTCGACATCGGCGCCGACTTCCGGCTCCGGGCCGCGGCGGACTGGACGAAGTACTACCCCGGCGAGCACGCCGGCACGTGGACGTACGGGCTGCCGGAGCTCCCCGGCCAGCGGGAGAGGATCGCGGCGTCGGACCGGGTGGCCAACACCGGCTGCTATGCGGTGTCGGTGACCCTGGCCCTCGCGCCGCTGATCGCCGCCGGCGTCGCCGACCCCGAGGACGTCGTGGTCGTCGCGGCCTCCGGCACGTCGGGCGCCGGGCGGTCCGCCAAGGTGCACCTGCTCGCGTCGGAGGTGATGGGGTCGCTGTCGCCGTACAAGGCGGGCGCGCACCAGCACGTCCCGGAGATCAAGCAGGCGACCGGCGCGACGACGCTGTCGATGACGCCGGTCCTCGCGCCGATGCCCCGGGGCATCCTCGCCACCGTGACGGCGAAGGCGCGCAGGACCACCGATCCGCGCGAGATCCTCGCCGCGGCCTACGACGGTGAGCCGTTCGTGCAGGTCCTGCCGGAAGGGCAGTGGCCGCACACCGCGTCGACGTTCGGCAGCAACGCCGCTCACCTGCAGGCGACCGTGGACGTCGACAGCGGCCGGATCATCGTGGTCTCCGCGATCGACAACCTCGTCAAGGGCGCCGCCGGTCAGGCCGTACAGAACGCCAACCTGATGCTCGGGCTGCCCGAGGGTGCCGGGCTCACCGCCGACGGGATCGCGCCGTGAACGGGCCGGAGCGCAGCGGAGGAACCGTGAACCGTGTCGCCGGTCAGTCGGGACGGCGCCGGAGCGCAGCGGAGGCGACGGCATGACCGTGACCGCGCCGAAGGGGTTCCGGGCAGCCGGGGTCGCCGCGGGCATCAAGGCCACCGCGGGCGCGCTCGACGTGGCGCTGGTCGTCAACGACGGGCCGGACTGGACGGCCGCGGCCGTCTTCACCGGCAACAGGATCAAGGCCGCGCCCGTCCTGTGGAGCCAGCAGGTGCTCCGGGCCGGCATCGTGCGGGCGGTCATCCTCAACTCGGGCGGCGCCAACGCGTGCACCGGACCGGCCGGCTTCCAGGACACCCACGCCACCGCCGAGCACACCGCGGCCGTGCTGTCCGGGCGGGCGTCACGCTTCCCGGTCGGCGCCGGCGACGTCGCGGTCTGCTCCACCGGCCTCATCGGCGAGCGGCTGCCGCTGAAGAAGCTGCTGTCCGGCGTCGACGCCGCCGCCCGCGGCCTGGCGCGCGACGGCGGCGCGGACGCCGCGCAGGCCATCATGACGACCGACACCGTGCCGAAGACCGCTGTCCACAGTGGACAGGGGTTCACCGTCGGCGGGATGGCGAAGGGCGCCGGCATGCTGGCGCCGGGGCTCGCCACGATGCTGGTGGTGCTGACCACCGACGCCGTCGCCGACGCGGACGTGCTCACCGCCGCGCTCAAGCAGGCGACCCGGGTCACGTTCGACCGGATCGACTCCGACGGCTGCATGTCGACCAACGACACGGTGCTGCTCCTGGCCAGCGGCGCCGCCGGGATCCAGCCGACGCCCGAGGAGCTGACCGAGGCGGTCACCGCCGTCTGCGCGAGCCTCGCCGAGCAGCTCATCGCCGACGCCGAGGGCGCGACGAAGGAGATCGCGATCGAGGTCACCGGCGCGGCCGGCGAAGACGACGCGGTCGAGGTCGGCCGGTCGATCGCCCGCAACAACCTGGTGAAGACCGCGTTCTTCGGCAACGACCCCAACTGGGGCCGCATCCTCGCCGCGATCGGCACCACGCAGGCCGCGTTCGAGCCCGACGAGGTCGACGTCGCCATCAACGGCGTGTGGATCTGCAAGGGCGGCGCCGCCGGGGAGGACCGCTCCAAGGTCGACCTCAGCGCGCGGGCGGTCACGGTCACCGTCAACCTCCACGCGGGTGCCGCCGCCGCGACGGTACTGACCAACGACCTGTCCATGGGCTACGTGCACGAGAACTCGGCCTACTCGTCGTGAACGGGCGCAACCTCGGGATCGCCCTGGGCAAGGCGAACACGCTCATCGAGGCGCTGCCGTGGCTGGAGCGCTTCTCCGGCTCGACCATCGTCGTCAAGTACGGCGGCAACGCCATGCTCGACAACGAGCTGAAGCGCGCGTTCGCCGCCGACATGGTCTTCCTGCGGCACGTCGGCATCAAGCCGGTCGTCGTGCACGGCGGCGGCCCGCAGATCTCGGCGATGCTCAAGCGGCTCGGCATCGCCAGCGAGTTCAAGGGTGGCCTGCGCGTCACGACCCCGGAAACCGCCGACGTGGTCCGGATGGTGCTCGTCGGGCAGGTCGGCCGGGAGCTCGTCGGGCTCATCAACGAGCACGGCCCGCACGCCGTCGGCATGTCCGGCGAGGACGCGGGCCTGTTCACGGCGGTGCGCCGGCCCGCGATCGTCGACGGTGAGCCGGTCGACGTCGGCCAGGTCGGCGACGTCGAGCACGTCAACGTCGGTGCCGTCGCGGACCTCATCGCCGCCGGGCGGATCCCGGTCGTGTCGACGGTCGCGCCCGACGCGGACGGGGTGCTGCACAACCTCAACGCCGACACCGCCGCCGGCGCCCTCGCGGTCGCGCTCAAGGCCCGCAAGCTCGTCGTCCTCACCGACGTGGAGGGGCTCTACGCCCGCTACCCGGACCCGGAGTCGCTGATCTCGCGGCTGACCGCGGACGAGCTCGCGGAGCTGCTGCCGACCCTGGAGTCGGGGATGGTGCCGAAGATGGAGGCGTGCCTGCGCGCCGTCAAGGGCGGTGTGCCCGCCGCGCACGTCGTCGACGGCCGGGTCCCGCACTCGCTGCTGCTGGAAGTGTTCACATCGGAAGGGTTCGGGACGATGGTGGTGGGCGCATGAGCGGCCAGCGGAGCGGCTCGGGCCGCTCATCGTGTGACAGGTTCGGCGCATGCCGGCATCGGAGCGCAGCGGAGATGACGGCATGACGCTCGTGCAGCGGTTCGAGGCGTCGGTGATGAACACGTACGGGCCGCCGTCGCTGGGGCTCGTCAGCGGCAGCGGGGCCGTCGTCGTCGACGAGGCCGGACGCTCCTATGTGGACTTCCTCGGCGGGATCGCGGTCAACCTGCTCGGCCACGCGCACCCGGCGGTCGTCGCCGCCGTGACCGCGCAGATCTCCACGCTCGGCCACGTGTCCAACCTGTTCGCGTCGCCGCCGGTCGTCGCGCTCGCCGAGCGGCTGCTCGACCTCGGTGGCCGGCCGGGTGCCGTGTTCTTCGGCAACTCCGGCGCCGAGGCCAACGAGGCGGCGTTCAAGCTGTCCCGCCGCACCGGCCGCACGAAGATCATCGCCGCGCAGGCCGGGTTCCACGGCCGCACCATGGGCGCGCTCGCGCTCACCGGGCAGCCGGCGAAGCAGGTGCCGTTCCTGCCGCTGCCCGGCGAGGTCGTGCACATCCCGTACGGTGACGTCGCCGCCCTTGAGGCCGCCGTCGACGACGCGACCGCGATGGTGCTGCTCGAGCCGATCCAGGGCGAGTCCGGCGTCGTCGTCCCGCCCGCCGGCTACCTCACCGCGGCCCGGGAGATCACCGCCCGGCACGGTGCGCTGCTCGCCCTCGACGAGGTGCAGACCGGCATCGGCCGGACCGGCTACTGGTTCGCCCACCAGGCCGAAGGGGTCCGCCCCGACGTCGTCACCCTGGCCAAGGGGCTCGGCGGCGGGCTGCCGCTCGGCGCGATGATCGCGTTCGACGACGCGGCCACGCTGCTCGGCCCCGGCATGCACGCCTCCACGTTCGGCGGCAACCCGGTCTGCTGCGCCGCTGCCCTGGCGGTGCTCGACACGATCGAGTCCGAGGGTCTGCTCGACCACGTGAAGCAGCTCAGCGAGCGGATCCGCCGTGGTGTCGAGGCGCTCGGGCACCCGCTCACCAGGGAGGTCCGCGGCGCCGGGCTGCTGCTCGGCATCGTCCTCAACGGCCCGGCCGCGGGCGCGCTCGCCGCCGTGCTGCGCGACGCCGGCTTCCTCGCCCAGGCCGCGCAGCCGGACGTGCTGCGCATCGCCCCGCCGCTGATCCTCACCGACGAGCAGGCCGACGCGTTCGTCGCCGCCCTCGGCCCGGCCCTGGACGCGGTGCGGGCCTGATGCCCCGCCACCTGCTCAGGGACGACGACCTGAGCCCGGCCGACCAGGCGGAGATCCTCGACCTGGCCGCGGCGATGAAGGCCGACCGGTACGGGCTCAAGCCCCTCGCCGGGCCGAAGGCGATCGCCGTCATCTTCGAGAAGCCGTCGCTGCGGACCCGGGTGTCGTTCGAGGCCGGCATCGCCGAGCTCGGCGGCAGCCCGATCATCATCGACGCGCAGAGCACCCACTTCGGCCGCGGCGAGGACATCGGCGACGCGGCGAAGGTCCTGTCCCGCTACGTGTCGGCGATCGTCATCCGGGCAGGAGTGGACGCCCGGGTCGCGGAGCTCGCCGGGCACGCGACGGTGCCGGTGGTCAACGCGCTCACCGACGGCTTCCACCCGTGCCAGCTCCTCGCGGACCTGCTCACCGTCCGGGAGCGGCTCGGCTCGACCGGGGGCCGGGTGCTCACGTACCTCGGCGACACCGCGAACAACATGGCCAACTCCTACGCCCTGGCGGGCGTGACCGCGGGCATGCGGGTGCGGCTGAGCGGCCCGGCCGGCTTCGAACCCGACGCGGCCGTCCTGGAGGCCGCCCGGCGGCGCGGCAGCGTCGAGTGGATCACCGACCCGGCGGAGGCGGTCAAGGGCGCCCACGTCGTCGTCACCGACACCTGGACGTCGATGGGCCAGGAGGGCGACGGGCTCGACCGGGTCACACCGTTCCGCCCGTTCCAGGTCAACGCCGCGCTCATGGCGAACGCCGACCCCGGCGCGATCGTGCTGCACTGCCTGCCCGCGCACCGCGGCGACGAGATCACCTCCGAGGTCATGGACGGCCCGCAGAGCGCGATCTGGGACGAGGCCGAGAACCGCCTGCACGCCCAGAAGGCACTCCTCGCATGGTTGCTGGACCAGGCGTGAGCACACCCGTCTCGAAGGCGGCGCGGCACGAGCGGATCGCCGGGCTGATCCGCGGGTCGGCGGTCCGGTCGCAGACGGAGCTCGCGGAGCTGCTCGCCGGGGACGGGATCCAGGTGACGCAGGCGACGCTGTCGCGGGACCTGGAGGAGCTGCGGGCCGTGAAGGTGCGCGGCGAGTACCTCATCCCGGAGGACGGCGAGCGGGCGCTGCGCCCCGCGGAGGAGGCCCCGACCCGGCTGATCCGGCTGCTGCGGGAGCTGCTGACCGGCGTCGACTGCTCCGGCAACCTCGTCGTGCTGCGCACCCCGCCGGGCGCCGCGCAGTTCCTGGCCAGCGCGATCGACCGCACCGGCCTTCCCGACATCGTCGGCACCATCGCCGGCGACGACACGATCATGGTCGTCGCCCGCGAGGCGCCCGACCCGCAGGGACGCCCGACGGCCGGGGAGGCTCTCGCGGCGAAGCTCACCGAATGGGCACACCTCGACGGCCAGTCGAAGTAGGGCTCGGCAAATACCGCGATCTTGCACGAAAGCAAGATATGGAAGGATCGTCGCGTGGCAACTTCGTCTTCTGAGTCCCCGACCCGGCTGTGGGGCGGCCGGTTCGCCGGCGGGCCCGCCGAGGCCCTCGCCCGGCTGTCGGTGAGCGTCCAGTTCGACTGGCGCCTCGCGCCGTACGACATCGCCGGGTCCCGGGCCCACGCGCGGGTCCTCGCCCGGGCCGGCCTGCTCGACGCCGACGAGCTCGGCAGGATGCTCGCCGCGCTCGACGACCTCGAGTCCGCCTGCGCCGCCGGCGAGTTCCGGCCGACGGTCGACGACGAGGACGTGCACACCGCCCTGGAGCGCGGACTCCTGGAGCGGCTCGGCGCGCTCGGCGGGAAGCTGCGCGCCGGCCGGTCCCGCAACGACCAGGTGGCCACCGACCTCCGGCTGTACCTGCGCGATCACGCCCGCGGCGTCGCCGGCCGGATCGTGGAGCTCGCCGACGCGCTCGTCGAGCAGGCCGCCCGGCACGTCGACACGCCCGCCCCCGGCTTCACGCACCTGCAGCCCGCGCAGCCGATCGCGTTCGGGCACCAGCTCCTCGCCCACGTGCAGGCGCTGCTGCGCGACCTCGACCGGCTCCGCGACTGGGACGTGCGCAGCTCGGTCAGCCCGCTCGGCGCCGGTGCGCTCGCCGGGTCGTCGTTGCCGCTCGACCCGACGCAGGTGGCCAAGGAGCTCGGCTTCGACGCCGCCGCCGCCAACTCGATCGACGCCGTCTCCGACCGCGACTTCGTCGCCGAGTTCCTGTTCATCGCGGCCCTCACCGGCGTGCACCTGTCGCGGCTCGGCGAGGAGGTCGTGCTGTGGACGACCCCCGCGTTCGGCTGGGTGCAGCTCGACGACGCGTTCGCGACCGGGTCGTCGATCATGCCGCAGAAGAAGAACCCGGACATCGCCGAGCTGGCCCGCGGCAAGTCCGGCCGGCTCATCGGCCACCTGACCGGCGTCCTGGCGATGCTCAAGGGCCTGCCCCTCGCGTATGACCGGGACCTGCAGGAGGACAAGGAGCCCGTCTTCGACGCCGTCGACACCCTCGAGCTGGTCCTGCCCGCCCTCGCGGGCATGATCTCCACGATGACGGTCCGGGTCGACCGGCTCGCCGAGCAGGCGCCCGTCGGCTACACCCTCGCGACCGAGGTCGCCGAGTGGCTGGTCCGGCAGGGGGTCGCGTTCCGCGACGCGCACGAGATCACCGGGAAGCTCGTCGTCATCGCCGCGTCCCGCGACGTCGGCCTCGACGAGGTCTCCGACGACGACCTGCGGGCCGTCAGCCCGCACCTGACGCCGGACGTCCGGACGGTGTTCTCGGTCCGCGGCGCCCTGGCCGCGCGCACCACGCCGGGCTCGACGGGTCCCGGGCCGGTCTCCGACCAGCTCGCCATCGCCGGTGGCAAGCTCGACCGTTGGCGGTCCTGGGCCGCGGAGACGGTGCTACCGTCCGAATGATGAGACCGGCGACGGGGGACGCGTGCCGATGATGCGGCGGGTGACGCAGGACACGCTCGGCGCCGCGTCGGTGCTGCGCGCCGACGAGGCCGCCGCCATCGAGGCCGGCGGGGTGTTCCTGCTCGCCGAGCCCGACCGGGCCGGCCTGGAGCACCTGACCGCGCTCGTCCTGGACGGCCGGCTCACGGTCCACGTCGACCGCGTCTTCCCCCTCGCCGGGGCCGGATCCGCCCACGAGTTCGGCGAGCTGGGGCACACCACGGGAAAGCTGGTCCTGACGCCTTAGTGCGAGGCGGCGTAGTGCAGGACGACGTTGTGGATGTGCTGGGTCTTCTCCACGCCGCGCACCTCGATCTCATACGTGTGCGTGCCGACGTGCAGGGCGATGTTGCCACTGCTGAAGAAGCTGCCGACCCACGACTTGTTGCTCACGATGGAGACCGCGGTCACCTTCGAGTAGGGGATCGACGTGAGGGCGAGGCGCTTGCCGACGAACGAGCGGTCCTGCAGGATCACCCGGCGGTCGGTCAGGCCGATGAACCCGGTGCCGATGCCGACGGCGTCGTAGACGGCGATGATGGTCTCGCCGGGTAGCAGACCTGACACGATCTGCTCGTACTGTTCACGGCGGTCGTACTTCACCTGTTGGGCCATGTGTCCAACGTAGACCGACCCCTCAACCCGGTAGCTGGCGCGCATAGGTCATCCTGGACGGCACACCCCCGAGGAGGACCCGTGCCGATCCTGTTCCGCAAGGCGATGCGCTTCGGCCCACTGGTGCTGAACTTCACTCCGAAGGGCCTGTCCTCCTGGAGTCTGAAGATCGGGAAGTGGTCGTGGAACTCGAAGACCAGGGCGCACCGCTACGACCTGCCCGGCCCGTTCTCGTGGCGCAGCCGGGGCCGCCGCGGCGGCAGCTGACCCGACGGTGACACCCCGGGCCACGACGGGCCCGGGGGTCTCGGGGGATCAGGTCAGAGCCGGTAGAAGTTCGCGTAGTGGTCGGGGGAGTACCAGGTCACGCCCGTGCTGCGGTTGATGATGATGCGCTTCGCGTCGCGGGCCGCGCCCCGGCTGCGGGGCACGACGTCGTACTCGTAGTAGGTCGCGCCCGACGGCAGCTGGCCCTCCCGGTTGAAGAACTGGCCGCCGGCGAAGTTGTACTGCCCGTACGGCCACGTGTACCAGTTGCGCGCGGTGGGGAAGCCCAGTGAGCTCCAGCCGGACCGGGCGGTGCGCGCGGTGGAGCAGCCCGAGATGGTGCACGAGGAGTAGACCGACGCGTGTGCCGCGTCGGCGGTCGAGGGTGCCACGACGGCGGGCCCGGTGATCAGCGCGGCGACCAGCACCAGGGCGAGGGTGAGCTGCGAGAGCAGGCGAGTCATGCGTCGAGCCTGCGGCATGGACATCGACGTATGGAAGATCCTATCTATGTCCTACTGGTGAACACCCGGACGGGGACGTTCACCGTGCCGGGGTCGACGCTCCACTGCGCCGCCACCGCGTGCACGTCGCCGTCGTCGACCAGTTCGCCGAAGGAGCGCTCCAGCTCGGAGGCCTCGCCGAGCTCGTCGACCTCGCCGTCGGAGACGGCGAACGACCGGAGCAGATCTCCCGAGCGGGCGCGTTGCCAGCGGTACACCTGCAGCGCCCGATGTGACGAGAAGAACTGCACCTCGGTGTCCAGGGTCGCCGAGAGCCCGGTCACGTCGGGCCGGTCCCTCATGAGCGCCATGCCGAGGACCAGGATCCATCCGTCGACGGGTCGCGTGACGATCACCCGGTCGTCGGTGAAGTAGGCCAGGTCGACGCCCGCCCGCCAGTCCGTCTCGCCGATCTCGGTGAGCCCGAGCGCCGGCGCGGGGTCCCGGTCGCGCACGGCCAGCCATGCCATCTTCTGCACGCCTCGACGCTACCCGTCCCGCGGGCTTGACGGTGGCGGTGCCAAGGTTGCATGGTTAGTTACATGAGTAATGAACCGACGAACCCAGCTGATGGATGACGGCCGGCCGATCTTCCTGCAGATCGCAGAGCAGATCGAGAACTCGATCATCGACGGGTCCCTGCCCGAGGAGTCGCAGGTCCCGTCGACCAACGAGCTCGCGGCCTTCCACCGGATCAACCCCGCGACCGCGGGCAAGGGCGTCAACCAGCTCGTCGACGACGGCGTGCTCTACAAGAAGCGAGGCATCGGCATGTTCGTCACCCCCGGCGCGCAGGCCAAGCTCCGCCAACGCCGCAAGGAGCAGTTCGGCGAGCAGTTCCTGCAGCCGCTGCTGGCCGAGGCGGCGAAGCTCGGCATCCACCCCGCTGAGCTCAAGACGATGATCGACCGCTACGAGGAGCAGCGATGAGCGAACTGCGTGAGCGAATCATGGTGCGGTGCCCGAGCGTGCCTCGTGGCGCCGGCGAGCGCGGCGGGGCGGCGTCATGAGTGCCCCCGTCGTGTCCGTGCAGGGCGTGTCCAAGCGGTTCGGGCCGGTCGCGGCCCTCGACGACGTCAGCTTCGACCTGCACCGCAACGGCATCTACGGCCTGCTCGGCCGCAACGGCGCCGGCAAGACCACCCTCATGCAGCTGCTGACCGGGCAGCAGTTCGCCACCGGCGGCACCATCCGCGTCTTCGGCGCCGACCCGGTCGAGAACGCGGCCGTCCTCCAGCGGATCAGCTTCGTCAAGGAGAGCCAGCGCTACCCGGACACGTTCAAGGTCCGGCACGTCCTGTTCGCCGGCCGGCTGCTGCACCCCGCCTGGGACGAGGCGTTCGCCCGATCGCTGGTCGCCGACTTCCAGCTGCCGGTCGGCAGGCCGGTGAAGAAGCTGTCCCGCGGCATGCTGTCCGCGCTCGGCGTCATCGTCGGCCTCGCGTCCCGCGCCCCGCTGACGTTCTTCGACGAGCCGTACCTCGGCCTCGACGCCGTGTCCCGGCAGCTGTTCTACGACCGGCTGCTCGCCGACTACGCCGAGTTCCCGCGCACCGTCGTGCTGTCCACGCACCTCATCGACGAGGTCAGCGACCTCATCGAGCATGTGCTGCTCATCGAGCGCGGCCGGATCGTGCTGTCCGAGGCCGTCGACACCCTGCGCGGCCAGGTCGTCACCCTCACCGGACCGGCGACGGCGGTCGACGCGCTCACCGCCAACACCGACGAGCTGCACCGCGACCGGCTCGGCGGGCTGACCCGCGCCACCGTGCGGGGCACCGTCTCCGCCGATCGTGCCCGCGAGGCCGGCGTCCGGGTGGAGCCCGTCTCGCTGCAGCAGCTCGTCGTCCGCATCACCAGCGCCTCGCAGCCCGGCCGGAACTCGCCGGGCGGCTCGACACCCCCTACCGACGCCCGGGAGGCCGTCTCATGAACCGCGTCTTCGCCGTCGCCCGGCTCCACGCGGCGGGCCGCCGCGACGGGTTGCTGTGGCCGCTCGTCATCCTCTTCCTCTCCTTCGCCGTGAACCTGTTCGTGTTCGGCTCGATGGGCGGCGAGATCGGCGACAAGGGCGTGACCGGCGGCCTCGCGAGCGTCTACTTCACGGGCCTGGCGTTCGGCGCGGTCGCGGTCGCGCAGCAGTTCCCGTTCACGCTCGGCATGAGCGTCACCCGGCGCGAGTTCAGCGCCGCGCTCGGCCTGTTCACCCTCGCGCAGACCGCGCTCTACGCTGTGCTGCTCGTCATCCTGCAGGCGATCGAGCAGGCCACCGGCGGCTGGGGGCTGCGGGTGTGGTTCTTCGGCATCGGGTTCATCGACAGGTTCAGCGTGCCGGCCCAGCTGCTCCTGTACGGCGTTCCGATGCTGCTGATGAGCCTCATCGGGATCACCTTCGGCGCCGTGTACGTGCGGTGGCGCACCAACGGCGTCTTCGGCGCGATCAGCGTCGTCGTGGTCGTCCTCGGCCTCACCGCCGGGCTGATCACGAAGTACGGGCACTGGCCGGCGGTCGGGCACTGGCTCGCCGACCAGAGCGCGCTGGCCCTGTTCGCGGGCCTGCCGTCGATCGTGGTCGTGGCGCTGGCCGTGCTGTCGTGGACGGCACTACGGAAGGCGACCGCCTGAGACCTGGCCGTCGAGGGTGGCGAGGATCGACCGGCCGCGGCGGCGGTGCCCGGCCGCGGCCACCGGGTCCTCGGCGTCGTCGTGGGCGTCGGCGAGGTGGGCCAGCACGGCCGCCTCGCCGGAGCGGTCGCCGACCTCGTGATAGGCCCGCAGCGCGTGCCCGAAGCAGGCGATCGCCTGGCGCGGGTCGCCGAGCCGGTGGTGCGCGTGACCGACGGCGTCCCACGCGGCCGCCTCGCCGTGCCGGTCGTCCAGCGCGATCGTCTCGGTGAGCGACTCCCGGCAGCGTTGCAGCGCCTGCCGGTGCTCGCCGAGCCGGCCGAGGATCGCGCCGGTGGCGTTGAGGGCGCGGGCCCGCCACAGCCGGTCGCCGAGCCGTTCGAAGCGGTGCAGCGCCTGCTCGGTGAGGGTCAGCGCCTCGGGCAGGCGGTCCAGGTGCAGCGCCAGCCAGCCCAGGTGGTAGCCGGCGCGGGCCAGCCCGGCGACGTCGCCGACCTGCTCGTGCACCCACATCGCCGCACCCAGATGATGTTCGGCGTCCTCGTGGCGGCCGATCCGCGCGTACGTGCGGCCGAGCGCGCACGCGGCGTCGCCGAGCCCGGTGTGATCGCCCGAGCGGCGCTGGGCGCGCACCGCGGCCTCGTGGACGGCGGCGAGGTCGTGCCACTGGCCGCGCCGGTCGAGGAACGCGGTCAGCGCCGCCGCGAGCTGCCAGGTGTGCCGGTCGAAGCCCGCGTCGGCGGCGAGGTGCACGGCGGCGAGCAGCGGCCCCCGCTCGGTGTCGAACCAGGCGAGGGCCTCGTCGCGGCCGGCGTGGCGGGGCACGACGGTGCCGGGCTGCGGGTCGCCGAGCCGCTGCGGGGCGCGGGACGGGTCGAGCAGCCGGGCGGCGGCGTCGGCGGTGTGCAGGTAGTGGTCGAGGAGCCGGTGCACGGCGAGCCGGTAGCCGGGCGCGGCGTCGTGGACGGCGGCCTGCTCGGCGGCGTACGCGCGCAGCAGGTCGTGCAGGCAGAACCGGCCGGGCGCGTCCTCGAAGACGAGGTTGGCGTGCAGCAGCTCGGACAGCGGCGCGCGGGCCGCGGCGGCGGGCACCCCGGCGAGGCTGGCGATCGCGTCGGCGCCGAGGTCGGTGCCGGGCGCGAGGCTCACCCGGCGCAGCAGCTCCGCGGCGGCGGGCCGCAGCGCCCGGTACGACCACGAGAACACGGCCCTCGGGTCGGACACCGGGTCGTCGCCCGCGACGGCGTCGAGGGGCCCGGCGGCCCGCAGCGACGCGGCGAGGTCCGCCAGGGGCAGCTCCGGCCGGGTCGCGGCCCGCCCGGCGACGACGGCGAGCGCGAGCGGCAGCCGGGCGCAGCGGGCCACGATCTCGGCGACGGCGGCGGGCTCACCGGCGGCCCGGGCCGCGCCGAGCCGGCGGATCAGCAGGTCACCGGCCTCGCCGGGGCTGAGCAGGTCGACGGTGACGGGCAGCGCGCCCTCCAGCGCGACCAGGGAGGTGAGCGCGTCGCGGCTGGTGACGACGGTGAGGCAGCCGGGCGTGCCGGGCAGCAGCGGCCGGACCTGTGCGGCGTCGCGGGCGTTGTCGAGCACGATCAGCACCCGTTTGCCCGCCAGGAGGCTGCGCAGCAGCCCCGCCTGCGCGGCGAGGTCGGCGGGGGTCCGCTCGGCGGCGACGCCGAACGCGGCGAGGAACCCGCGGACCGCGTCGGCCGGGTCGACCGGGCGGCCGCCGGGGTCGAAGCCGCGCAGGTTCACGTACAGCTGGCCGTCGGGGAACTGCTCGGCGGCGCGGTGCGCCCAGTGCACGACGAGCGCGGACTTGCCGACGCCCGCGGTGCCGGTGACGACGGCGACCGCCGCCTCGCCGCCGTCGGCCCGGTCGTGGGCGGCCCGGTCGTGGGTGGCCAGGAGCTTGTCGAGCCGGGCGAGCTCGTCCGTCCGCCCGGCGAACGCCCGCACCGCCAGGGGCAGTTGCGCCGGGACGGTGTCCCGGTGCACGGCGATCGTCTCCCCGGACGGCGCGGCGAGGCCGGGGTCCTGGCGCAGGATCGCCCCTTCCAGCTCGCGCAGCGCCGCACCCGGCTCGATGCCGAGGTCGTCGTCCAGCGTGGCGCGCAGCCGGCGGAACGTGGCCAGGGCGTCGGCCTGCCGGCCCAGCCGGTACAACGCGAGGATCAGCAGCCCGTGCAGCTGCTCGTCGAACGGGTGCTCCCGGGTCAGCCGCTCCAGGTCCGGCAGCAGCTGCGCGTGCTGTCCGAGACCGAGCCGCGCCTCGAGCAGCCCCCGGCGCCCGCGCAGCCACAGCTGGCCGAGCCGCTCCGCCTGCTCGTCGAGCCACGGCAGCCCGCCGGTGTCCTCCAGCGGCGTGCCCCGCCACAGTTCGAGGGCGGCCTGCAGGTGCCGGGCGCGGGTCGCCGGGTCCAGCCCTGCCTGCAGGCCCGCCGCGATGAGCCGCTCGGCGACCTCGACGTCGGTGCCGTCGCCGCTGAGCAGATATCCCGGCGGGCGGGACGTGATCGCCGCCTTGTCGTCGAGGGTGCGCCGCAGGTACGACACGTGACTCTGCAACGCGTTGACGGCATTGGGCGGGGGCGCGTCGCCCCACACCAGGTCGACGAGGCGGCCGGTGCTGACGACCTCGCCCGGGTGCAGCCCCAGGACCGCGAGGACCGCCTTGCGCCGCTGACCCCGCACGGGGCGCGCGGCACCGCCGACGAGCACGTCGATCGGACCGAGAAGCCTCACCCGCACTCCCCGAACCTATCGACGGTCGCGGCCGCGCGCCGCCGGGTGTCCGACTCTCGGCGACGCAACCGTGCGCGCGCATCGGAGGTCCCCGGTGAAGATCGGAGTTAGGTTGGATCGATGAGCGCGTTGGAGAAACTCCGGGCAGCCGCGCCCGTGCTGCGTGAGGACCTTGCCGGACTCGTCGCCGTCGAGTCACCGTCCGCCGACCTCGCCGCCCTGGCCAGATGCGCCGACGTCGTCGCCGAGCTCGGCCGCCGGTGCACCGGCCGGGCGCCGGAGCGGGTCGTCGTCGCCGACCGCCCGCACCTGCGATGGCGGTTCGGTGACGGGCCGGTGCGGGTCGTGCTGGTCGGGCACTTCGACACGGTGTGGCCGATCGGCACCCTCGCCCGCTGGCCCTTCACCGTCGACGGTGACCGGTGCACCGGCCCCGGCGTCGTGGACATGAAGGGCGGCCTCGTCGTCCTGTTCCATGCCCTTGAGGCCCTGGCCGCCGTCGCGGACCTCGACGGGGTCGCGGTCGTGTGCAACTCCGACGAGGAGATCGGCTCGCCGACGTCGCAGGCGCTCATCGAGGACACCGCCGCAGGCGCGGCCGGCGCGCTCATCCTGGAGGGCAGCTCCGGGGGCAAGGTGAAGATCGCCCGGAAGGGCATCGCGCACTATTCGCTGCGGGTCGCCGGCCGGGCGTCGCACGCCGGGGTCGCTCCGCACCTCGGCATCAACGCCGGCGTGGAGCTGGCGCACCAGGTGCTGCGGGTCGCGGCGCTCGGTGCCCCGCCCGGCACGACCGTCACCCCGACCGACTCGACCGCCGGGACGACGAGCAACACCGTGCCCGCGGCCGCCCGCCTCAGCGTCGACGTCCGGGCGTTCGACCCGGCGGAGCTGGTCCGGGTCGACGCGGCGCTGCGCGGCCTGCGGCCGGTCCTGCCGGGCGCGGAGCTGACCGTCGAGCTCGGCCCGTCCCGCCCGGCGATGCCCGAGTCGGCGTCGGCGTCGATGTTCGCGCTCGCCCGGCGGGTCGCCGCGGAGCTCGGCCTGCCCCCGCTCGTCGGCGAGGCGGTCGGCGGCGGCTCCGACGGCAACCTCACCGCCGGCATCGGCGTGCCGACCCTCGACGGGCTCGGCGTGATCGGCGGCAAGGCGCACGCCGAGGGTGAGTGGTCCGACCTGGCGAGCATGCCGGAGCGGGCCGCCCTCGTCGCGGGTCTCGTGGACGCGATCGGCCGGTGACCCGTTGAACGATGCCTGGGAGTGCGCCGCGGCGGCGGCCGCGCGCGCCGGGGTGCAGGTGCGCGAGACCGTCTCCTTCGAGGACGTGTCGCTGCTGCTGCAGCGGGTGTGGCGGGCCGGGCACCCGGCGGAGGTCGCCGCGCCGGGCCTGCTGCGCACGTACGCGCACTCCGGCAACTACGTCGCCGGGGCGTACCGCGGCGGCACGCTCGCCGGGGCGGCCGTCGGCTTCTTCGGCCGGGACGGGACCGGCACCCCGCACCTGCACTCCTACGTCGCCGGCGTCGAGCCCGGCGGGCTGGGCAGCGGCGTCGGGTTCGCGCTCAAGCAGCACCAGCGGGCGTGGACCCTCGCCCGGGACGTGCCGGAGGTGCGCTGGACGTACGACCCCCTGGTGCTGCGCAACGCGCACTTCAACCTGCGCAAGCTCGGCGGGCGGGCGGTGCGCTACCTGCCCGAGTTCTACGGCGCGATGGCCGACGGCATCAACAGCGGCGACCTCAGCGACCGGCTGCTGCTCGTGTGGCGGCTCGACGCCCCCGAGGTGGTCGCCGCCGCGCACGGCACGCCGTCCGAGGTCGCCGCCGCCGGTCCCGGGCAGGTGCTGGTCGAGATCCCGGCCGACGTGGAGGAGCTGCGGGCGAGCGACCCGGCGGCGGCGACGCGGTGGCGGCTCGCGGTGCGCGCGGCCATGGCCGGGCGCCTCGCCGCCGGCTGGCGGGTTGCGGGCCTCACCCGCGACGGGCGCTACCTGCTGGAGGAGCCGTAGACGCGGCACGTGGCCGTGCCGGAGGGGGCAGGGAGGTGACGACGGCCACGTCCCGCAGCCCGCCCAGCTAACTTTACATGCGTTAGCTGACATGGTTAACCTTACGGGCGTAAATACACGTGTCCGTTAGGGGTCTCCGATGTCCGAACATCCGCGCCGGTGGGCCGCGCTCGCGGTGCTCAGCCTCACCCTCGTCGCCGTCACCCTCGACAACTCCGTGCTCAACACCGCGCTGCCGTCCCTGGCGCACGGGCTGCACGCCACCACCTCCGACCTGCAGTGGATCACCGACGCGTACACGCTCGTCTTCGCGGCGGCGCTGATCCTCGCCGGCAGCCTCGGCGCACGGATCGGCTCGCGGCGGGCGCTCATCGGCGGCCTGGCGGTCTTCGGCGGCGGATCGGCGGTCGCCGCGCTGTCGGACACGCCGTCGCAGCTGATCGCGTGGCGGGCGGTGATGGGGCTCGGCGCCGCGTTCGTCATGCCGGCGACCCTCGCGATCATCACCCGGATCTTCACGCCCGCCGAGCGGCCGAAGGCGTTCGCGGCCTGGTCGGCGGCGGCCGGCATCGGGGTGCTCATCGGGCCCGTGACCGGTGGGGCGCTGCTGGAGCACTACTCGTGGAGCAGCGCCTTCTGGATCAACGTGCCGCTGGTGGCCGCGGCGCTCGTCGCGGTGTTCCGCCTGGTTCCGGCGGTTCCGCGGGTACGGACCGGTCGCCTGGACATCCTCGGCGCGCTGCTGTCCACCGCGGCGGTCGCGTTGCTGGTCGACTTCGTCATCCAGGCTCCGTCGCGGGGCTGGACCGCCGCCACCGGGCTCGCCGAGCTGGGCGCCGCCGTGGTGCTGTCCGCGGCGTTCGTGACCTGGCAGCTGCGGGCGTCGTCGCCGCTGGTGCGGCTCGACCTGTTCGCCAACCGGACGTTCCTGCTCGCCGCGCTGTCCCTGGCCGTCGTCTTCTTCGTCCTGTTCGGCACGCTGTTCGAGCTGTCGCAGTACCTGCAGCTCGTCCACGGGTACAGCCCCCTGGTCGCGGGGCTGGGCGCGATGCCGTTCGCCCTGGCCATGGCGACCACGTCCGCGACGTCGGCGCTGCTGTCGAAGCGGCTCGGCGTGCGGTGGACCCTCGTCCTCGGCCTGTCCCTCGCCGTCGTCGGGCTGCTCTCGCTGTCCACGACCGGGGTGCACACCGAGTTCTGGAAGGTCGCCCTCGGCACCGGCGTCATCGGCCTCGGCATGGGCATGATGATGGCCCCCGCCAGCCTGCAGATCAGCGGCTCCGTCCCCGCCGAGTACGGCTCGACGGCCGGCGCCCTGAACAGCGTCATCCGGGAGCTCGGCGGCGTCCTCGGCATCGCGGTCCTCGGCACGGTGGTCTCCTCGGCGTACAAGGCGGACCCCGGCCTGGTGCTGCCCGGCGCCGACCTGCCCGCCGCCCACGCCGCGGCCGCCGCGATGCCGCCCGCCCAGGCGCAGCGGGTCCTGGACGCCGCCGACGCCGCCTTCACCGCCGCCATGGACCGCGGGGCGCTGGTCGCGGCGGGGATCGCGTTGCTGATGGCCCTCGCGGTCGCGCTCATCCGCCCGGCCTCGGACAGCGCCTCCATGCCGGTGGCACCGGTGCTGAACGCGGCACCGGGGCCTGGTACACCTGCCGCCGCCGGAACCACCGTGGACGGCGCTCCGGCCGGTACACCTGCCGCCGCCGGAAAAGCCGTGGACGGTGCGCCCGCCGGGGCGGCCCTGATCCGGCAACCGGCATGATGGACCGATGAGCGAGCTTCGCGCGCGAATCATGATGCAGGTTCAGCTCAGGCGGACGCCGCAGGCGGCGGCATGAGCAATCCGGGAGGCCGCACCCGCAACCGCAGGGGCGAGGGCGGCCTCCTGCGTGACGAGATCGTCGCCGCCGCCGAGCGCATCCTCGAGCGCGAAGGCGACGAGGCCGCGATCACCCTGCGGTCCGTCGCGCGCGAGGCCGGCATCTCCGCCCCGTCGATCTACGCGCACTTCGCCGACCGCGACGCCATCGTCGAGGCCGTCCTCGACATCGCGTTCGAACGGCTCCGCCGGCTGATCCTGAGCACCGTCGGCACGGCTCAGGACGACCCGGTCGCGTCGCTGCTCGCCGGCTGCCACGCCTACGTCGACTTCGCCCAGCGCGAGCCGGCCCGCTACCGGGTCCTGTTCGGCCGGCTCCGAGAAGGCCGCCCCGAGCTGAAGACCCCGCTGCGGATGCAGGACGTGCCGCCGCGGTGGCGCAGCCGGCTGCAGGCCTTCGAGGTCCTCGTCGACGGGCTCGCCGCGTGCGTCGCCGCCGGTCGCTCCGCCAGCACCGACCCGTTCGCCGACGCGAGCACCCTGTGGACGTCGCTGCACGGCGCGGTCATGATGCGCCAGTTCGTGCCCGGCTTCCCGTGGCCGCCGTTCGACGAGGCGGTCGACGTCCTCGTCCTGCGCATCGGCCGGATCACCGGATGAACCTCGACCTCACGGGGCCCGTCGACGTCGCCGCGCGGGCGCTGCTGGGCTGCACCCTCACCGCCGGTGGGGTGACCGTCCGGCTCACCGAGGTCGAGGCGTATTCCGGCACCGGCGAGGACCCCGCCTCCCACGCCCACCGCGGCCGCACCCCGCGCAACGCCATCATGTTCGGGCCGGCCGGCTACGCGTACGTCTACTTCACCTACGGGATGCACTACTGCGTCAACGTCGTCACCGGCGTCGAGGGCACCGCGTCGGCGGTCCTGCTGCGCGCCGGTGAGATCGTCGACGGGCTGCCCGCCGCCCGGGCCCGCCGCCCCGCCGCCCGCACCGACGCCGAGCTGGCCCGCGGCCCGGCCCGGCTGTGCACGGCGCTCGGCGTCGACCGGGACTTCTACGGCACGTACCTCCTCGGCGACCCGCCCCTGCTGCGGCCGCCGCCTGCTCCGCCCGCCGCCGGGGTCTCCAGCGGCCCGAGGGTCGGGGTCACCGGCGCGCACGACGTGCCGTGGCGCTTCTGGCTCACCGGTGACCCGACCGTCAGCGGCTACCGCCGCCACGTCCCGAAACGGTCCACGCCCGACGCGTAGGTCCTTCGCGGGACCTGCACGGCGAACCTCGCCGGCGGGTTCTGCCCCGGCGCCCGCTACCAGCACGCCTCGCGCTGCGGGACCCGGTCCGAGTCCGGCGGCCGGATCATCGCGGTGAGCGGTGGCATCCGGTACTCGGCGTCGGTCACGTGCTCGCCCCATTCCGTGCCGGTGTCGTCCGGTCCGGTCTCGTGGGTGGACACCACCGCCATGTACGTGTTCGGCGCGGCGCCGTGCCAGTGCCACTCACCGGGCGGGACGACGACGGTGTCCCCGGCGCGCACCTCATGGACCGGGCCGCCCCGGCGCCGCACCCGGCCCACACCGTGCAGGACGGTCAGGATCCGCCCGTACGGGCAGCGGTGCCAGGCCGTCCGTGCGCCCGGACTGAACAGCGCATGGAACGCCTGCAGGTGGGACGGCTCCAGCGCGGTGACGTCCCGGTCGATCCACACGACGCCGGAATAGCATTGTTGCGGGGCCTGCCGGCCTCGGCTCGGGGCACGGACGACTTCCATGGACCTTCCTCCCTGGATCGGAACTCGCTGGATCGGAACTCGCTGGATCGGAGCTGCTGGACCGGACGTGTCAGGCCTTGTAGTCGGCCCAGGACAGGTCCCACGCGGTCCAGCCGTCGCCGGGGTCCAGCGGCACCCCGGTGTTGCGCGTGGTGACCGGGTCACCGACGAGTGTCTGCTCGTACAGCCACTTCGCGTTCGCGGTCGAGACGTTGGTGCAGCCGTGGGAGACGTTGCGCTGACCCTGGTCGCCCACCGACCACGGCGCGGCGTGGATGTACTGGCCGCCCCACGTCAGCCGCATGGCGTACTGCACCGCGACGGTGTACTCCGGGGTGCGGAACACGGTGGAGGCCTCCCGCGACATGACCACGGTGACGCCGCTCGACGTCGGCGTCGACGGCTTGCCGAGGCTCACCGGCATGGTCCGCACGAGCGCGTCGTTCTGGTAGACACTCAGCTGCTTCGTGGCGTTGTCGATGTCGATGGTCAGCTTCCGGCCGATCGTGACCGTCGCCGCGAAGTCCTCGTCGGCATGGCCGGCGCCGATCCGCACGCCGTTGAGCGCCTTCCGTGCGGTGATCTTCGTGCCCGGCTGCCAGTACTGCTCCGGCCGGTACATCACCTGCCGGCCGCCGAACCAGTGCCACGCACCGGCCTGCGGCGGATCGGTCTTCACGAAGAGACGCTGCTGCACGGCGGCGCGTGACTCCTGCGGAACGTCGGAGCCGAACTGCACGACGATCGGCATGCCGACGCCGTAGGTCCCGCCGTTGGTCAACATCAGATCGGACGTGACGACCGGTCCGCTGGGCTTCGCCGCCGTGGTGAAGGCCGTCTCCCGGGTCACGGGCTTGTTGTCGGTGCCGACGGCGGTGACCTTCGCGGTGTACGCCGTGCCGTAGCGCAGCGCGGTGGCGGGCACCCAGGACGAGCCGTCGTCCCGGAACTCGCCGGAGACCCGCTGGCCCGCCGCGTCGGTCAGGGCTACCTCGGTGATCTTCCCGTCGTTCACCTTCGTGCCGATCTCGGTGCTGACCGGCACCCCTGACTCGCCCCCCGCCGGGGTGACGGCCAGCCCGACCGCCGGCGGAGCGGCCGATTTCGCCGCCGTGGGCTTCTTCGCCGAACTGTGACACGCCGTCAGGCCCAACTGCGCTCCCACCGCGAGCGCGACCAGGGTCACCGCGGTCCGGCTGGGCCCCCTCATGTTCTCTGCCTGTGCATGGACATGGGGGCATCGTCGTGCGCATCCGGGCGAGGCCGGGGCGGTAAACGAGTGACCCTGCGAGGGATCCCGGGGGCGGCGCGGCGGAATCCCTACATGACGGCGTCCACGATCTGCTGTGCGAGCCCTTCCCACTTCGCATAGGCGTCCGGGTAGGCCGACCGCTGCACCTGCTGCGCCGCGACGGTGACGGCCTGCTGCTCCCAGCCCTGGATCCGGGTCAGCGCCGCGTAGAACCTGCGTGCGGACTCGTGCGGATCCATCAGCTGGCTGATCGAACCCCAGCTCGGCCGCTGCTGGAAGAGGCCGACCGAGTCGTAGTCGTACCCCACGCCCTCGTTGGGGTGCTGCAGCGACTGCGGCAGGTTCGGGTTCGCGAGGTTCCGCAGGTGGCTCTCCTGCAGTGCGGTGGCGATCCCCACGACGGCCGCGCGCCGCGGCAGGCTCAGCTGCCGGGCGACGTCGACGATCGCGACGGCGTTGTTCATCTCGGCCTGGGTCAGCCCGCCGACCGGCGCGTGCACGGTCGGCGACGGCGCCGCCGGTGCCGCCGGCGATGCCGGTTGCGCGGCGGACGGTGCCGGGGCGGCCTTCGTCGGTGCCGGAGTGGCCTTCGCCGCCGGCGGCGGGACGGTGCCCGCACCGTCGGCGGGTTTCCGGGCGCGGCTGCGTGAGGCGGGCCCGTCGGCCGCCGAACGTCCGGCGTCGACGGCGAGCGCCGCACTGTTCACCGGCACGGGGCCGGGTCCGGCCGACGACGACAGCGTCGGGGACAGGCCGATCGCCGTGACCGCGGCGGTGATCACGGCGTACCGGCGGATCTCGGGCGGCACGGGTGCGCGCAGCCGGAAGCGGGCCGCGTGCCTCCCGCGGCGGGAGCGGCGCAGGTGGCGTGGACCGCGCACGTGCGCACCGCTGAACTGCTGGTCATCGTCGGCGCCCGGGAGCATCCGGCGAGCCTAGGGTGACTCCGGATCCGGGGTCGTGCCAGGCGTGCGAAGCAGCCGACCGGACACTGGGCGTGCCGCACCGAGCCGGGGCGCGGCCGGCGAGGTGCACCGGGGCACGCCGCATCCGACCGGCGGGCGGCCCGTGCGCCCGCGGTCTGCACCCGGGCCGTTCGCCACGGCGTCGTCACGCCCGGTAGCCGCGGAGCGTGGCGGATCCGGTGCCTTCCCGCCGCCCCGGTAGGGTCCCTCGCATCCGCCCGGCCCACCGTCACCCACCTCGGATGACACCGCGGCGGATCCGCTGAGTCGCGTCCACGCGAGCCGGGGAACCAAGCACCACCGGGGTGAATCCGCGGGGCCTGAGCCTCGAGGTAGGGCGATCTTCCCGCCCGAACCCGTCAGCTAACCCGGTAGGCGGCACCGGAAGGAGCACTCCGTGCAGCCACTGACCCGGCATCACCCGTGTCGCGGCACCTCGACCCGCGGCCCGGCCCGGTAGCCACCGGCCCTCACCGCACCGGCCTGCGCCCGGATCACGTCCGGCACCGGCAACAGCAGCCGTCATCCAGCATGTCTGTCGAGGTACCCGTGAGTTACCTGTACAAACCCAGGCACCACCAGAACCCGGTCCCGTCGCGCTCCCGCGTGCTGCCGATCGCGGCCGCCGCGGCGGTCCTCGCGGTGACCGTGGCCGTCGGCGTGGCCGTGCACGCCTCGGCCCCCGCACCGGCGGCCGACACGCAGTCGCTGACCTCCGCGGATCCGTCGCGATCCGGCGTCGCCCAGACCGCGCGTGACCGGCAGCGCACGCAGGCGGCGCCCGACGCCGCGGGCACCCCGTCGAAGACCCGCGCCGGTGCGGCGCCGTCTGCGGCACCGTCCAAGCCCGCCCCGCCCGCCGCCACCACACCGGCCGCCCCGGCGGCGAAGGAACTCGCGTACCGGTTCGCCTGGCAGGAGAACTTCTACTTCTGCGGCCCGGCGGCGACCCGGATCGCACTGACCGCGCGAGAGATGTACCCGTCCCAGTCCGAGGTCGCCCAGAGCCTGCGCACGACCGTCAACGGCACCGACTCCGCCGACGACACCACGCGGTCGCTCAACGCGTACACGAAGACCTCCTTCTACAAGTCGCACTACATCACCGGTCAGTCGGCCACCCAGGCGGAGATCGACCAGATGCAGGCGGACGTCGTCAACGCGATCACCAACGGCTACGCCGTGGTCGCCAACATCGCCGGCTCCACCGTGGACGACAAGGGGGGTTCGCACTCGTACCCGGGCGGCCACTACCTCACGGTGGTGGGGTACAGCAACGGCGGCACGACGGTGAAGATCGCCGACCCCGCGGACGCCCTGGGCGTCGGGTACTACACGCTGACGACGGCCAAGCTCGCGCACTGGGTCGCCCTGCGCGGATACTCCGCCTGACGCGGCGCGGTCAGCGGCCCAGCGCCCGCACCCGGCTGGGTGGCCGGAACGCCTGGGCCGGCTGACCGCGCAGCGCGGCCGCGATGCTCTGCGCGACGGCGGCGTTGACCGAGCCGGCGACGCCGCTGCCCACGTGGTCGTTCGGGTTGTCCGCGTTCACCGCGATGCCGGCCGCCGCGATCTGCGGGGTGAAGCCGACGAACGTCTCGGTCGAGTTGTACTCGGAGCTGCCGGTCTTGCCCGCGACCGGGCGGCCGCCCAGGATGCCGGACACGTTCTCCGCCGTGCCGCCGTCACACTTGCCGTACGCCGACGACCGGCTGACCGGGCACCGTGCCGCGTCGGTCGCGGCGGCCGCCACGTCGGGGCTGACCACCTGCCGGCACTTCGGGGTGGCGGCGTCGACCGGTTTGCCGGTGCTGTCGGTGATCGACAGCACGGGCAGCGGCTGGCAGTACAGGCCGCCGGCGGCGACCGCGGCGTAGGCGTTGGCGAGGTCGAGCGGTGTGGTCGAGGCGACGCCGAGGGTGAACGATCCCCACTGGTCCGCCTTGGCCGCCATCGCAGCGTCCTCGCTGGAGCGGAACGTGATACCGAGCCGCTGCGCCATCTCGACCACGCGGCGCGCGCCGACCTGCTGTTCGAGCCAGACGAAGTAGGTGTTGACCGAGCGGCCGAAGCCGTTCCACATCGTCCGGTCCCCGTTCATCCAGCTCGGGGACTCGTTCCCCGGGCACCACCTGCCCCCGCAGCTGCCCGGGCCGCTGCCGGGCCATATGGACGCCAGCCGGCTCGGTGCGTTGAACCTGGTGTTCAACGGCATGCCCGCGTCGAGCGCGGCGAGCATGGTGAACATCTTGAACGTCGAACCCGCCTGATACCCGGCGACGCCGCCCCCGCCCGCGACGAGCTGGTTGACGGTGTTCGGGTACCGCGGATGCTGCGGCGGGTTGGGATCCAGGCTGTAGTGGCGGTTGACGGCCATCGCGAGGACCCGGCCGCTGCCGGGGGTGACGACGGCCAGCGGCATCGACCGCGCGCTGCCGTAGCCGTAGACGCTCAGGGACTGGCTGAGCGTGGCCGCCTGGATCCCCGGGTCGAGCGAGGTGACCACCGTGTAGCCGCCGGTGCGCAGCGCCTCGTCGCGGTCGGCGCGGGTGGCGCCGAACTCCGGCTGGCTGCCCCACCACTGGCGGAAGTAGTCGCAGAAGAAGCCCCAGTCGTTGTGCGCCTGCGGGACGGACACGCAGTTGTTGGGCAGGTCGCGCTCGTTGAGCTTCAGCTCCTGGGCCTGCGCCGCGGCCGCGTCCGCGGCGCTGATCACCCCCATCTTCGTCATCGCGTCGAGCGTGTAGGCCCGGCGCTGCAGGGCCGCGTCGCGGTTGCCGCTGATCGGGTTGTCGCCGTCCGGTGACTGCAGCAGCCCGGCGAGCAGCGCCGCCTCGGGCAGCGTCAGCTCCAGGGCCGACTTGCCGAAGTACGTCTGGCTGGCGGCATAGACGCCGTAGGCGCCGGCGCCGAAGTAGGCGATGTTCAGGTAACCCTGGAGGATGTCCTGCTTGCTCAGGTGCGCCTCCAGCATCGTCGCGTAGCGGATCTCGCGCACCTTGCGGGCGGGCGTGTCGGCGACCGCGTCGACCCGCTGCCGCGGCGTCAGGGTCGGGTCGTTCTTCAGCACGTTGCGGACGTACTGCATCGTCAGCGTCGAGGCACCCTGCTGGGCGCCGCCCCGGCCGTTGGAGACCAGCGCGCGCAGGACGCTCCTGCCGTCGACACCGTTGTGCTGGTAGAAGCGGGTGTCCTCGGCCGCGACGACGGCCTGCTGGAGCACCGGTGCGATCTGCTCCAGCGGCACGTCCTTGCGGTACTCGTCGTAGAACGTGGTGATGAGCGTTCTGCCGTCATTGGCGTAGACGTAGGTGACCTGCGGCGGCGGTGGCAGCGCCAGGTCCGCCGGGAGGTTCTTCCAGACGTCGCGGCCGGCGTTCACCGTGGAGCCGCCGATGAGTGCGAGCGGGAGCACGCCGGCGGCCACGACCAGACCCGAGACGACGCCGCACAGCACGAGTCTGCCGACCCCGCTGAGCCCGCGTGCGAGCGCCGAGCGCCTCGGCGCCCCGGCTGCCGCACGTCTGGCGCCGGCGGTGTGCGCGGGCCGGCTTCGGGCGCGGACGAGGCGCATTGGCTTCTCCCCATGAGACAACGGGTGGTTCGCTTGCCGCCGATCCGAGATGGACCGATGTGACCGGCGCGCCGCTACCCGGGGGGTGCCGGGCGAAACGGCAGGAGGCGCCCGGCCGCCCGGATCGTCACCCCCGGGCGGGGTTCACCCGCCCGCAGGCCGGTGATCCCCCTGGTGAGGAGCGATCGGATGACGGCCGGGCAATCGCGCGCCGGACCGGACGGGCTCTGTTCGGCTGGATCGCGCGGCGCACTGTGGCCGTTCGAGCGGGGGCTCAGCCGGCACCGGCCGGAGCTCACCGGCGACGGCTCACCGGCGACCGCCGACACAGAGCGGTCCGCAGTCCGACACCGCTGCCACGCGAGGCGACCGAAGGGAAACGACGCCATGTGCGGCTTCCTGATGTACGTGGCGGACTTCGCCATCTCCCCAGAGACCCTTGGCCAGGTGGAACGGCAACTGGAGTTGCTCGACCACCGCGGCCCCGACGACATGGCCCTGGAAAGGGCCGGACAGTGCGTGGCGGCCGGTTTCAAACGGCTCGCCATCATCGACGTGCACGGCAGCCGGCAGCCGTTGCGGTATCCGCCGAGCGGGCCGGACGCGGGCCGGTGGACCCTGGTCTTCAACGGCGAGATCTACAACTTCGAGGCGCTGCGCGAGGAACTGATCCGCGTGCACGGCGCGGAGTTCGCCACGGACGGCGACAGCGAGGTGGTCGCCGCCGCCTACCACTACTGGGGCGAGGAGGCGCTCGGCCGGTTCCGTGGCATGTTCGCCTTCGCCCTCTGGGACGAGACCACCGAGACGGTGCACGCGGCGCGGGACCAGTTCGGGATCAAACCGCTGTACTACATGCCGACCTCCGAGGGACTGTGGCTGTCCAGCGAGAAGCCGCCGCTGCTGGGGATCGCCGGCGGGGAACTCGACCAGACCGCGCTGTCGCTCTACATGACGATGCAGTACGTGCCCGAGCCGCACACCCTGCACCGGCACATCGCGCGGCTGCCCAGCGGCGGGCTGCTCACCCGTGCGTTCGGCTACCCGCCGGTGGTCCGGCGGGTGGCCAGGCCCAGGTTCCGGCCGGACCCGGCGGTCTCGGAGGCGTCCATCGTGGACGAACTGCGCGACGCGCTGCGGGAGAGCGTGCGATGCCATCTGCGGGCGGACGTCCCGGTCGGCGCGTTCCTGTCCAGCGGGATCGACTCGACCGCCATCGTCGCGCTCGCCGCCGAGGTCCATCCCCGCCTGCGCGCCTTCACCGCCGGCTTCGACACCGCCACCGCGTACTCCGAGTTCGACGTGGCCGAGCAGTCGGCCCGGCACCTCGGCGTCGAACTGGTGCCCACCATCGTCAGGCCGGAGCAGGTGATGGAGGCGCTGCCGCGCATCATCTGGCACCTGGGCGACCCGGTCGCCGACCCGTCGATCGTCCCGCTGTACTTCCTGGCGCAGACGGCGGCCGAACACGTCACCGTGGTGCTGTCGGGCGAGGGCGCGGACGAGCTCGCGGGCGGCTACACCATCTACCGGGAGCCGCGCTCCCTCGCGCCGGTGAGCCGCCTCGGCGAACCGATCCAGCGCGGCCTGCGCGCCCTGGCCCGGGTGGTCCCGGACGGGGTCAAGGGCAAGAGCTACCTGCTGCGGGCCACGACGCCGATCGAGACGCGGTACTTCGGCAACGCCCGTGTCCTCGGCGACGAGGAGAAGGCACGGATCCTCCGGGGCGGCGGGCCGGGGGTGGGCCACCAGCACGTGACCTCGGCGCTCTACGCGGAGGCGGCGGACCTCGACGACGTCACCACCATGCAGCACATCGACGTCAACACGTGGCTGCCCGGTGACATCCTGACCAAGGCCGACCGGATGTCGATGGCGCACTCGCTGGAGCTGCGCGTGCCGTTCCTGGACCGGGGCGTGTTCGAGGTCATGTCGCGGCTGCCCGACCGGCTGAAGGTGCCGGCCGGCAGCCGGACCACCAAGTACGCGCTGCGCCGGGCCCTCGCGGGCATCGTGCCGGACTTCATCACCGACCGGCCGAAGCTCGGCTTTCCGACGCCGGCCCGGCGGTGGCTGCGCACGGAGCTCGCGGAATGGGCCCACCACGTGCTGTCCACGTCGGGGGCGGGGCACCTGATCGACCTCGACTACGCGCACGAAATGCTGCGACAGCACGAACGCGGCGACGCCGACAACGCCCGGAAGCTGTGGATCCTGCTGTCGTTCTCCCTGTGGCACGGCATCTTCGTCGACGGCTCGGTCGTGCCGGTCCTGCCCGAGCGCCGCCCCCGCCCCGTGGGCGCCGGGTGACGGCCGTCACCCGCGCATCGATCGAGCCGCCTGCGGGTCCCACGCGGTGAGCCGGCCGGCGGACCGGCCGCCGGCCACGGCCGCACCTTCCCGCAGCCGACCGGGTGCCGTCCGCGGGGAGGTGCGGGCGGCGCCGCCGGTCACGACGGGTCCGGGTCGCCGAGGGCGTCGAGGACCTGCTGGCCGAACTTGGCGAGCTTGTTCTCCCCGACACCGCTGATCGTCGACAGCTGCGCGAGCGTCGTCGGGGCCTCCGTGGCGATCTGCCGCAGCGTCGCGTCGTGGAAGATGACATACGCCGGGACGCCCTGCTCCTTCGCCGTCGCCGAACGCCACGCACGCAGCCGCTCGAACAGCGGCGCCGCCTGCGCCGGCAGCTCCGCCGCGGCGGCCGCGCCGCGCTGCTTGGCGACCTTCGCCGCCGAGACGGGCCGCTCCGGCTCCCGGCGCAGCATCACCTGCCGCCGCCGGCCGAGCACCTCCGCGCTGTCGTCGGTGAGCACCAGCGTGCCGTAGTCACCCTCGACCGCGAGCAGCCCCTGCGCGAGCAGCTGCCGCACCACCGCCCGCCAGTCGGCCTCCCGCAGATCGGCGCCGATCCCGAACACCGTCAGCTCGTCGTGGTGCCACTGCACGACCTTGTCGGTCTTCTTGCCCAGCAGGATGTCGATGCACTGCCCCGCGCCGAACTTCTGGTTGCGTTCCTTCTGCAGCCGGAACACCGTCGACAGTAGCTTCTGCGCCGGCACTGTGCCGTCCCAGGACTCCGGCGGGCTCAGGCACGTGTCGCAGTTGCCGCACGGCCCGCTCTGCTGCCCGAAATAGGCCAGCAGCTGCACCCGCCGGCACTCCACCGTCTCGCACAGCGCCAGCATCGCGTCGAGGTGCCGGGCCAGCCCCCGCCGGTGCGCGGCGTCGCCCTCGGACCCCTCGATCATCTTGCGCTGCTGGACCACGTCCTGCAGCCCATAGGCCAGCCACGCGTTGGACGGCAGGCCGTCACGCCCGGCCCGGCCCGTCTCCTGGTAATAGCCCTCCACCGACTTCGGCAGGTCCAGGTGCGCGACGAAGCGCACGTCGGGCTTGTCGATGCCCATCCCGAACGCGATCGTCGCGACCATGACGAGGCCGTCCTCCCGCAGGAACCGCGACTGGTTGTCCGCCCTGACCCGCGCGTCGAGCCCCGCGTGATAGGGCAGCGCGGGCACGCCGTTGTCCTTCAGGAACTCCGCGATCTTCTCCACGCTGGAGCGCGACAGACAGTAGACGATGCCGGCGTCGCCGCGGTGCTCGGTGCGCAGCAGCTCCAGCAGCTGCCGCCGCGGCTCCTGCTTCGGCACGATCCGATACTGGATGTTGGGCCGGTCGAAGTTCGACACGAAGTGCCGCGCCTCGGCCAGCCCCAGCCGGGTGGCGATCTCCTTGTGGGTGGTCGTCGTCGCGGTCGCCGTCAGCGCGATCCGCGGCACGTCGGGCCACCGCTCGTGCAGCACCGAGAGGTTGAGGTAGTCGGGCCGGAAGTCGTGGCCCCACTGCGACACGCAGTGCGCCTCGTCGATCGCGAACAGCCCGATCCGTCCCCGCTCCAGCAGCCGCATCGTCCCCGGCGACGCGAGTGCCTCCGGCGCGAGATACAGCAGGTCGAGCTCGCCGCCGACGAACGCGGCCTCGACCGCCCGGCGGCTGTCGAAGTCGAGCGTCGAGTTGACGAACCCGGCCCGCACACCCAGCGCCGTCAGCGCGTCGACCTGGTCCTGCATCAGCGCGATCAGCGGCGAGATCACCACCCCGGTGCCCTCGCGGACCAGCGCCGGGATCTGATAGCACAGCGACTTGCCGCCGCCGGTCGGCATCAGCACGAGCGCGTCGCCACCGCCGATGACGTGCTCGATGATCTCCTGCTGGCTGCCCCGGAACGTGCCATAGCCGAATACCCGGCGCAGGACCTCGATCGCCGGCCCGGCCGTCTCAACCCCCACGGTGCTGTCCACGCGGCGATTCTACGAGCGGCGACCGACAAGAATCGCCGCCCTGACGATCGGTGGACGACGCGGCTACTGGCTGAACACGATCGGGCGCACCTCGATGGCGTTCCACTTCGCGTCGGGGATCATCGCGGCGAGCTCCACCGCCCGCTCCTTGGACTCGCACTCGACCAGGTAGAAGCCGGCGAGGAACTCCTTGGCCTCCACGTACGGCCCGTCGGTGACCGTCTGCGCGCCGGCCCTGATCCGGACCACCGCGCTCTCCTTCGGATCGGCCAGGGCGAGGGTGCTCACCATCTCGCCCGACTCGGTGATCGTCGTGATGAACCGATCGTGCCCGGCCATCACCTCGTCCACGTCGGTCTGCGTCAGCGTCGCCCAGACGTCCGGGTTCATGTGGATCAGCAGCAGATACTTCACGGGTGTCGCTCCTTCAGCGTCGATGCCTTCTGGGGACAGGTCGGTGCCGGCGGCCGTCGCTCGACATGCACCGCGCAGAAATTTTCGTTCGGGTGGGTGCGGTGTGCCGCGCGTTCAGCCGTACCCCGGCAGCCTCCTGAACCAGGTCGAGCCTGCGGCGCGGCAGGCTCAGCCGGCCTTGACCGCGGCGGGCAGCGGCAGCGACCTCGTCAGGTTCGTCAACGCCGCGGCCGCCTTCGCGAACTGCGTCCCGTCCGGATGCACCGACAGCACCGCCACGATGTACCGGTCGCCGTCACCGACCGTGCCCGTGGTGTGCAGGACCTCGCCGCTCAGGTCCGGCTGGTTGGGCGCGGCGGCGTCCACGAACCGTCCCTGCCCGTCACCGCGCGGCAGGGACGCGCCGGCCACGCACGGCGTCGCCGGGTTGTCGCCGAACCCGGACCAGCCCTGTTTCGCCGACCACGGTTTCCGGAACGAACCCGGGATGCCGAACGACTGGTCGTACCGGTCCGTCCCGCACTTCGTCGACTGGTGCAGGTCGCCCATGATGACGTCGCGCACCGGCGCCGGCGCCTCGTCGAGGATGTACTGGTACACCCGAACCAGGTCACCCGCGCTCACGGCGGTGTATCCCCAGTAGCCCGGCTGGCCCACCGGCGGCGGTGCGGTGTCCTGCAGCCCCAGCCGCTGCACCATCCGGGTCACGATCTCCCGCTGCCCGCCCGCCTTCCACAATCCGGTCGCGGCGGTGTCGTCGCTGCTGCGCAGCATGACGTCGAGCTTCGGCCGGTCCGCCGCCGGCACCGTGTAGGACGGCCCCCGCTCCCAGAAGTAGTCCAGCGCGATCAGCAGCTTCACCAGCGACGCCGACCTGAACCGCCAGCTCGCCTTCTGCTGCATGACGAACGTCCCCGACTGCCGGTCGTAGATCACGATCCCCGCCGTCACCCCGGCCGGCACGGCGACCGTCACCGCACCCGACGGTGACGGGACGGCCGCCGCGGAGGTCGCGGAGGGCCCCGCCGAGGGGCTGCCCACGGCGCCGCTGCCCGACGGGGCGGGCTGGGCGGCCTGCGCGGCGCCCTGCCCCCCGGACCCGCACCCTGCCAGGGCGAGCAGTGTGAGGCCCGCGACCACGGCGCTGAGTCCGGACCGCATCCGCCGCGCCCCGGCCACGTCCCGCGCCGGCGGGAGCGTCGCCGGGGTGGTGGACGGTGCCGCCGGCTGGGTGACCAGGGTCGAGAGCATGGCCCATCCTCACGCTCCGCCTGCACGAGCACAAACCTCGGGCGGTATTTGGCGTGAGGTGGCCGGGGCGGGAGCGTTCGCCGAGGCCGGGTGGGGTCCGGCGTGCGTCACCATGGCGGGGTGGGGGACCGGGGGCGTCCGTGGTGGGCCGCTCTCGTCCTGGCGGTCCCGGTGGCGTTGCTGCTCGCCGGGTTGTGGAAGGCGATCGCGCTGTTCGCCGCCGTGTGCGCCGGCCTGGTCACGCCGGTGCTGGCCGGGCAGTGGTGGAGCCGTCACCGGCAGCGGGCGGCGCATGCGGGCGGGGCCCAGGTGTGGGCCGGGCACCTGGCGCTGGACAGCGCCGTCGGGCTGTGGGAGGTCGGCGTCGGCTCGGCGTTCCTGTTCGGCGCGGGTGTGCCGGTGCGCCTCACCCCGCGGCCGCTCGGGCTCCTGGTCGAGCTGCGCCGGTCACGACTGCGCCAGGTCGCGGCCCGGCACCGGACGGCGGCGCGGCACGCCACGGCGCGGCGGGCGCCGCCCCCGAGCCCGCCCCGGCCCACCGCGCGACGGGCCGGGGCGGGCGCCGAAGCACCGGGCCCGCCGGGAGCCGGCGGGCCCGATCCGGGCCGGGCGCCGATCCTCGTCTCGTGGACGGACATCGCGGCGGTGCGGCAGGCCCGGCCGCTCCGGGTCACCGACTGGGGCAGGGTCGGCGTGCTGCCGTTCGACGTCGTCGAGGTGGTGCTGCACGACGGCGGGGTGCTGCCGTTCGCCATGCCGGACGCGGCCGGGCTCGCCGACCTGATGACGCTGCGGACCGCTGCCGGACCCGGATCGGCCGGGTGATCGACCAGAGACGCTGCGTGGCTGAGTTGCGCCGGTTTCTGGCGGTTCCGTACGGTGGTCTTCCATGGCAGAACTGATCGAGGTCGGTGTCTGGTTCGAGGGCCGGCCGATCACCGTTGAGCAGGGCGTCGACCGGTTCGAGGCGCTGCGGCGCGGTGACACGGGATGGGCCACGCCGGACCCGGGGATCGAGCGGTTCCACCGCGAGGTGCTCGCCGGGATCGACGCGGCGTGGTTGGCCGGGCCGGTCGTCGCGGCGGACACGCACGTGCTGCTGAGCCTCCAGCCGGACACGCCGGAGGAGCCGCTGCATCTCGTGCACAAGCTCGCCGACGAGTGCGAGCTGCTCTGCTTCCAGCGGCCCGGCCGGCACCAGCCTGCCGCACTGTGGCAGCCACGCCGGCTGCTGCGCGTACCGGTGCCGCGGCTGTCGACCGAGGACGGTTCGCTCGCGCACCATCCGACCGGCGAGGACATCCGCGAGTTCCTCGGCCGGCTCGACGCCGGTAATCCGTCGGCTGTGCTGTGGCGCGGCGACGGGTCGTCGATCCGCGTCTCGTTCGTGCCCGAGCAGCGCCGCTGGCGTCTGGAGACCGTGGTCGGCGACGAGCGGGACGAGTCGGTGCAGGACGACCTGGCCGGCGTGGCCGAGCAGTTCGAGGCGTTCGCCCAGTCGTGACGCAGGCCCCGCGCGCGGCGGTCCGGGCGGCCTTTCAGGGAGCGGGCCGGCTCCGGACGGTGAGCTGGGTGCGGTGGTGCGCGGGGGACACCGCCTCGTCCAGCATCGCCGCCGCGAGATCCGTGTACGTCGTCGTCCCGTCCACCAGCCGGCGGTCGTCGAAGACCTCGTAGGCGCCGGTGCCGGGCCCGTCGACCAGGTGCATCGTCGGCGTGAACAGCACCCAGTCCACCAGGTCGCCGCCGGCCTCGAGGGCCGTCAGCTCCGCCGCGCGGCCGAGCGAGAACGGGCGGTAGGCGTCGGGGAAGTCGGCGGCCTCGTACACCTTCGCGCCGTCGGCGCCCACGAGGGTCGTCGCCAGCCCGACCACCAGCAGCCGCCCGACCCCGGCGCGGGACAGGCCGTCGAGGAGGGAGCGGGTGCCGTCGCCGTACAGGCGGGCCGGGTCGACGTCGGCGGTGTAGACCGCGCTGACCGCGACGTCGTGCCCGGCGGCGGCGGCCGCGACCGACGCCGCGTCCGTCACGTCGCCGGCGACCGCGCCCGCCAGGCCCGGATACCGGCCCGGGTCACGCACGACCGGCGTCACCCGCAGTCCGCGTTCCCGGGCGCCGGCCGTGATCCGCCGGCCGGCCCGTCCACCCGCTCCGAACACCACCAAAGAGGTCATGCCGGGGACCGTAGAACGCGAGACGCCGGTAACTGCAAGGTAACCGAGGGGTGCGCTACGTTCGGCTGCGTGAGCGAACCGCTACCGCGCGACCTGTTCGACCCCGCGTGCCCGTCGAACGCCACGCCGTTCCAGATCGGTCCCAAGTGGGGCGGGATGGTGCTGGTCTGCCTGCGGGACGGGCCACGGCGCTTCTCCGAGCTACGGGTGCCGATGCGCCGCGTCTCCGCGAAGGTCCTCGCCGAGACGCTGCGCGCGCTCGAACGCGACGGCATGATCACGCGGACCGCGTACGCCGAGGTCCCGCCGCGCGTCGAGTACGCGCTGACGCCCCTCGGCCGGACCCTGTTCCCCGCCATGGACGCCTGCCGCGTCTGGGTGGCCGAGCACCTTCCCGCGGTCCTCGACGCCCGCGACGACTACGCCCGCGGGGGTGCGTGATGTTCCACCGGTACGTGGCGATCGGCGACAGCACCACCGAGGGCATGGACGATCCGGACGGCGCCGGCGGCTACCGGGGGTGGGCGGACCGCTTCGCCACCCACGTCGCCCGCGCGCAGCCCGGGCATCCGCTCGAGTACGCGAACCTGGCGATCCGGGGCCGCACCACCGCCCGGATCCGGTCGGAGCAACTGCGGCCGGCGCTGGATCTCGCACCCGACCTCGCCACGGTCGTCGCCGGCATGAACGACATCCTGCGCGGCTCGTTCGACGTCGCCGCCGTCGCCGGTGACCTCCGCGCGATGCAGGAGGCGCTCGTCGGCCGGGGCGCGACGGTCCTCACGTTCACGCTGCCCGACCCGGCGCCTGTGATGCCGATCGCGAAGCCGCTGCGCGGCCGGGTCCTCGCTCTCAACGCCGCGATCCGCAAGGCGTGCGCGGACAGCGGGGCGGTGCTGCTCGACCTCGGCGCCTACCCGGTCGCGTCCGACCCGCGGCTGTGGAGCGACGACCGGCTGCACGCCAACAGCGCCGGCCACGAACGCATCGCGGCCGCCCTCGCCCATGCCGCGGGTCTGCCCGGCACCGACGACACGTGGACGTTGCCGATGCCGGCCGCGCCGTTGCGCCGCAGGCACGAGGTGCTGCGGGCGGAGCTGGCGTGGGGACGCCGGCACCTGCTGCCGTGGGTCGGCCGGCATCTGCGCGGAAAGTCGTCCGGCGACGACCGCTTCCCCAAGCGTCCGGACCCGTCGCCGGTCGAGCTCCCCGGCACCTGACTCCTGGAAGATCCGGGCCGCTCCGGGTCCGGGCCGCTCCGGGTCCGGGCCGCTCCGGGTCCGGGCCGCTCCGGGTCCGGGCCGCTCCGGAGGCGGGCCGCTCCGGAGGCGCGGTCAGGGAACGAGGATGACCTTGCCGCGGACGTGGCCGGACTGGCTCAGGTCGTGCGCGGCGGCCGCCTCCGACAGCGGGAAGACCCGCTCGACCGGCATCGTGAACCGGCCCTGCCGGTAGAGGTCGGCGGCCTCGTCCAGGGTCTGCCAGGCGCGGCCCTCCGAACCGTCGGTGACGCGGGCGCCGAGCTTCGGTGCGTCGAAGTCGGCGAGGCTGACCACGTCGGAGGGGACGCCGGTGAGCGCGACGAGCTCGGCGACGGCGCCGTGGCCGGCGGCGTCGAGAGCGACGTCGACGCCCTGCGGCGCGACGGCGCGGACGCGGTCGGCGAGACCTTCGCCATACGTGACGGGGACAGCGCCGATCGAGCGCAGGAAGTCGTGGTTGCGTTCGCTGGCGGTGCCGATGACGGTCGCGCCGCGGGCGACGGCGAGCTGGGTGGCGGCGATGCCGACGCCGCCGGCGGCGCCGTTGACGACGATGGTCTGGCCCTTCTCAAGGCCGAGGAGTGCCAGACCACGGCCGGCGGCCTCGACGACCCCGGGCAGGCCGGCGGCCTCCTCGAACGACATCCCCGGCGGCTTCGCCACCCACAGCTTCAGCACCGCGAACGCCGCCGCGCCCCCACCGGCGGCCAGCCCGAACACCTCGTCACCCACCCGCACGCCCGCACCGCCCCCCGGGACGGCGGAAGAGCCCGCGGCGTCAGGTGCGTCGGCGGGAAGGGCGGGGCCGACGGCGTCCACGACGCCGGACACGTCGCCGTGCGGGATCACCGGCAGCCGGGTCGGGGTCGTGTCGCCGAAGGCGCCGCTGCGGACCTTCCAGTCGAACGGGTTGATGCCGACGGCACGCACCCGGATCCGGATCTGTCCCGGCCCCGGCTGCGGCTCGGGCACGTCGACGATGTGCAGGACGCTCGGCGGACCGTACTCGGAATACCGCAGCGCTTTCACGTGCACCACCTCGGCAAAGTGCGGAAAAAGGGTCAGGTGTTGAGCGGCCGGCGGGCGACCAGCAGCACATGCGTGTCCGGCCACGGCAGCGGTGTGCCGTCCAGGGCCGACAGCGCCGCGACCGGAGCTACCCGATGTTCGACGATCCAGTCGTTGCGCCACGAGTGCGACGCGCCGTCGACCTCGAAGCCGATGTCGGTCAGCAGCGCCTTCCAGTCGGCGAACTCCAGGCCGCAGAACTGCTCGTGCGCCTCCGACAGCCAGTTGTCGGGATAGTCCTTGTGGGTGAGGAACTCCATCGCGTCGCCGAGGGCGATCCCGACGGTGCCGTCGGGCCGGGCGTCGAACGGCAGCGGGAAGTGGAAGTCGGCGGCGAACCGCTCCAGCCGCGCCCGGGTGGGCAGCCCCTCGACGTGCGCGGCGATCTCGTCGCGGGACATGCCCGAGAGGTCCGCGAGCGCTTCCGCGGGGGCACCCTGCAGCGCGAGCCGCACCCGCAGGTCGCGGTTGTCGGGGCCGCACACGTCGGAGTTGATCCAGACGCCGCCGGGGACCGTGTGGTCATAGATGGCCTGCGCGAAGCGGCGCAGCGAGTCCATCCGCTGCCCATAGGACCAGATCTCGTGCGTCAGCGCGAACGTCAGCGTCGTGTCGACCGACCGCGGCGCGAACACGGCGCCGCCCAGCACATTGCGGCAGTAGAAGTAGACGTTGGGGTTGGTGAACCAGCCCTGCGCCTTGCGGTGCACGCACTCCTCGAACAGGTGCCTGGCGACCTCGACGCCGATCAGGTCGCTCTCGCGCAGCGCCGGCTCCCGGTCGGCGAGGGCGAGGACCGCCCCGGCGCCACAGCCGACGTCGACGATCCTGCCCGGGCGCACGTGCCGGCGCACGAGATCCCACTTGCGCTCGGCGCTGGCCTCGAACGCCTCGGCATAGGTGCGGTAGTCACGGGTGGTGGTGAGGCCGCCCTCCTCGCCGACGACCGGGTCGTTGACGACCTGGGCGACCTGCTCGCCGAGCCGATACCGGTCGAAGACGTCGACGCTCGCCGGGTGCGCCGCCTCCCGCCAGGCGGGGTCGCCGGCGGCGAGCCGCAGCAGCGCGTCCCACGGCCGGTCCGGCACCGGGTCGTGCTCGGCCTCGACGCCGGCGATCGTGAACCCGAGCTCGGCATACATCGTCGCGACCTCGGGCGTCGAGCACGCCACCACCGTGTCGTGCGGGGTCAGGGTCCGGCCGAGCACCGACTCGACACTCTTGAGGGTGACGTCGGCGAACCGGTCGGTGTGCGCGGTGTCGAACACGGGCACCACCAGGGACCGCAGCCCCTCCTGGACGCTGAACCGCTCGATCGCCGCCTGCCGCCGGTCATAGCCGACGGGGTTGCGTTTGGTGTTCTGATGGTTGGCGCTCGTCACCGCCCACACGACCGTCCGCCCGCCGTCACCGGCGAGCCCGCGCAGGTATTCCGCCTGGAACCTGGTCAGCAGGTGATGGCGGCCGGGGAACAGGACGAAGCGCTCCACGCCTCAGCCCTCGGCGGCGGGTGCCGGGTCGGCGCTCTGCACGACCTCGAACTCCAGCAGGCTGGACCCGGACGCGACCGGCTTGGCCCGCTCACCCGAGTGCGCCTCCATCGCGGGCCCCTTCGCCCACGCCTGGAAGTCCTCCTCGGTCTCCCACCGCGTGTAGACGAAGTAGCGGGTCTCGCCGGCCACGGGGCGCAGCAGCTCGAAGCCCAGGAACCCCTTCGACCCCTCCACGGCACCGTGCCGCGCGCCGAACCGTCGCTCCAGCTCAGGGCCGGCACCTGCAGGGACCTCGATCGCGTTGATCTTCACAACCGCCATGCCACCAACCCTAGCGACCCCCACCGACATTTCCCGTCGGCCGGGCTTCGGCGGTACCGACGCCGCGGACGACGACAAGTCGGTGGGCCGGGGCAAGGGACGGGTGCGAGAATCGCGGCGTGACCGATGTGCTTGATGATCTGCAATGGCGTGGCCTGATCGCGCTTTCGACGGACCTCGACGAATTGCGCGCCGAGATGGCGAAGGGGCCGCTGACGTATTACTGCGGCTTCGACCCCACCGCGCCGAGCCTGCACATCGGCAACTTCCTGCAGATCCAGACCGTGCGCCGGCTCCAGCTCGCGGGCCATCGACCCCTGGCGCTGGTCGGCGGGGCGACGGGCCTGATCGGCGACCCGCGCCCGACCGCGGAGCGCCAGCTCAACTCGGCGGACACGGTCGCGGAGTGGGTGGAGCGGATCCGCGGGCAGATCGAGCCGTTCCTCGACTTCACCGGCGACAACGCGGCGCGGATGGTCAACAATCTCGACTGGACCGCGCCCATGTCCGCGATCGACTTCCTACGCGACATCGGCAAGTACTTCCGGGTCAACAAGATGCTGACCAAGGACGCCGTGAGCGCCCGCCTCAATTCCGACGCGGGCATCAGCTACACCGAGTTCAGCTACCAGATCCTGCAGGGCATGGACTTTCTGGAGTTGTTCCGCCGGCACGGGTGCCGCCTGCAGACGGGTGGCAGCGACCAGTGGGGCAACCTGACGGCGGGCACGGATCTCATCCGCCGGGTGACCGGCGAATCGGTGCACCTGCTGGCGACGCCGCTGCTGGTCAACAGCGCGGGGGACAAGCTCGGCAAGTCCACCGGCGGCGGAAGCCTGTGGATGGATCCGTCGATGACGTCGCCGTACGCGCTGTACCAGTACTTCGTGAACCTCGAGGACGACCTGGTCGGCGGGCTGCTGCGCAAGCTGACGTTCCTGTCCAGGGAGGAGATCGAGGCCCTGGAGAAGGAGACGGCCGACCGCCCCGCCGCCCGGCTCGGGCAGCGCCGGCTCGCCGAGGAGATCACCCGGATCGTGCACGGTGCGCACGAGACGGAGCAGGTGATCGGCGCTTCGCAGGCGCTGTTCGGCCGCGGGGAGCTCGCGACGCTTTCCGCGTCGACACTGCGGGCCGCATTGTCCGAGGCAGGGTTGGTACGGGTGGCGCCAGGCACCTCGGTGGCTGATCTGTTCATCGCGGCAGGCCTGGTCAGCAGTCGCAACGAGGCACGCAGGACGGTTGCCGAAGGCGGTGCGTACGTGAACAACGAGCGGGTGACCGACGCGGAGGAGATCGTCCCCGCGGAGCGGGCCCTCGCTGGTGGTCTTCTGGTGCTGCGAAAGGGAAAGCGGACGTTCGCCGGGGTCGAGCTCGGCTCGGACTGACCTCGATTTGACTCTGTCGCAGCGATCCACGTAGCTTTTGCGAGCGCCACGGGGCACCTGCCCGGTGGCGCTCTGCGCGACAGGGCACCAGGACCACCACCGAGTGAGTGATCGATTTGGTGGTGATCGGGAAGCCGGGTAACGTAGATGACCGGCAGGGAAACGGGCGGCGCGCAAGACGCGACGGACGGCCTGCCGGAAGCTCGAACGGCCAGAGACCGGGTGACCGGCCGAAGGTCGTGCCCGTGGGGCGGACAGCAAGCAGTCGACTTCGTCGATTTGGATGCGGGACGCGAAGCGGGTAAGGTTTACCCCCGGCAGGGACACGGACGAGGCAAGCGGGTCGCTCAAACGAGCCGCAGCGGACGTCCTGCCGACACCATACGACACTCGGCCGGGCTACCGGAAGAGTTGTTGTGTGTCCGTGAAACGGGACAAAGTACGGCGAGCCGGACTTGACACCGCAAAGCGGATATGCTAAACTAGAACGGTAAGAAATGCCCCGGAAGATCCGAGACTGACAACAGTCAAGGTCTGCGGTGTGTGTTGGTTGTTTGAGAACTCAACAGGGTGCTTGTTAAGCCAGTGCCAATTGATTGACCCCGTGCCGCGGTCTTTGGATCGTGGGCGG